>CALWXU010000089.1 GCA_944385585.1 uncultured Flavonifractor sp. | reverse complement strand
CCCGCCTTCCTCTCCGGCCTGCTGGCCACGGTGGAGGAGCTGAAAACCTGCTGCATCACGCCGGAGCACCTGTGGACGGCGGGGGCGGACACGGCCGGGCCGGAGGGGGACAAGCTCACCGACCTGTCGCTGATCTACGGCGCCTATGAGGCCCTCACCGCCCGGCAGGGGGCCGATCCCCGGGACAAGCTGACCCGTCTGGCGGAGGTGCTGGGCAGGGAGCGCTGGGCGGCGGGGAAGGACTTCTATCTGGATGGCTTCACCGACTTCACCCCCCAGGAGCGGCAGGTGATTTCCGCCCTGCTGGCCAGGGCGGACTCGGTGACGGTGGCCCTCACCTGTGACCACCTGGAGGAGGACGAGGGGGGCGCAGGGATATTCTCCCCGGCCCGCCGCACCGCCGGGCAGCTGCTCCGCCTGGCCAGGGAACGGGGAATTCCCCGGGAAATTGTGGTGCGCACCGGCCAGGCCGGGCCCAAGGCCCCCGCCCTGGCCCACCTGGAGCGGGAGCTCTTTGCCCCGTCGCCCGCCCCCTGGACGGGGGAGGGGGACGCCCTCACCCTGTTCACCGCCCACTCCCCCTACTCTGAGGTGGAGTGGACGGCAGCGGAGATCCTCCGGCTGGTGCGGGAGGAGGGCTGCCGCTTCCGGGACATCGCCGTGTGCGCCCGGAGCATGGAGGGGTACGGCTCCCTCATCGAGACGGTGTTCGCCCGGTACGGCATCCCCGTGTTTCTCAGCCGCATGAGCGACATTTTGCAGAAGCCCATCCTGGCCCTCATCACCTCCGCCCTGGAGGCGGCCGCCGGCGGCTACCGCTACGACGACGTGTTCCGCTACCTGAAAACCGGTCTGACGGCCCTGTCGGCGGAGGATGTGGATCTGCTGGAGAACTATGTGCTCAAGTGGAACCTGGAGGGGAGCGCCTGGACGGCCAAGAAGGACTGGGCGGGCCACCCCAAGGGCTACGGCCGCACCTTCACCGAGGGGGACACGGCCCTGCTGGCCCGGCTCAACGCCCTGCGGAAGCAGGTGGCGGAGCCCCTGGAGGCCCTGCGCAGGAACCCTGACAGGACAGGTAGGGGGCAGGCGATTTCCCTTTACAGTTTTTTGGAGGCGGCGGGGGTACCGGAGCGGCTGGCGGCGCGGACGGCGGAGCTGAACCGAAGGGGACAGGCCGCCCTGGCGGAGGAGTACGCCCAGCTGTGGGACATCCTGTGCGGCGGTCTGGAGCAGTGCGCCCAGATCCTGGGGGAGGCCCCCATGGAGCTGGATGAGTTCTCCAGGCTCTTCGCCCTGGTGCTCTCCCAGTACGACGTGGGCTCCATCCCCGTGTCCCTGGACCGGGTAAACGCCGGGGAGATGCCCCGGCTGGCCCACCGGGCCTGCCCGGTGGTGTTCCTGCTGGGGGCCGACGACGGGGCCATCCCCGCCGCCGCGCCGTCGCCCGGCCTGCTCAACGACGACGACCGGAGCCTGCTGGCCTCCTACGGGCTGGAGCTGGCCCCCAGGCTGACCGACAAGCTGTACCGGGAGATGACCATCGTTTACGAGGCCTGCGCCCTGCCACAGAAGCGGCTCTATGTGAGCTGGGCCGCCGCCGGGACCGACGGGGAGGAGAAGCGGCCCTCCTTTTTGATCTCCAAATTGAAAGTACTCTTCCCCCGCGCCCAGCGGGTGGAGGAGGGGCGGCTGGACGGCTCCTTCCGGCTGGCGGCCCCCCGGCCAGCCCTGGAGCTGGCGGGCCGCTTCCCCCAGGTGGGGGCGGCGCTGAAGGCCCTGCCAGACTATGCCCCCCTGGTGGGGCGGATGGAGCGGGCCGCCGGGCTCACCCGGGGCCGTCTTAACCGGCCGGCGGTGGACGCCCTCTACGGAAGGCGGGTGCCCATGTCCGCCTCCCGGATGGACAAGTACAAGTCCTGCCACTTCTCCTACTTCATGCAGTACGGCCTGAAGGCCGAGGCCCGGAAGGCTGCCGGCTTCCAGGCACCGGAGTACGGCACCTTCGTCCACTACGTGCTGGAACACGTGCTCCGCGCCTGCCGGGAGCGGGGGGGCGTGAAGGAGGTCTCCCAGGAGGCGCTGCGCGCCCTGGCCCAGGAGGCGGTGGAGCGCTATGTGACCGAGGAGCTGGGGGGCCTGGAGCAGGAGACCGCCCGGTTCCAGTACCTGTTCCGCCGCCTGCTGAAATCGGTGTTCGCCGTGGTGGACAACGTGGTGGAGGAGCTGCGCGCCTCCCGGTTCCAGCCCATCTCCTTTGAGCTGGGCTTCGGCACAGGGAAGGACCTGCCCCCGGTGGAGCTCACCGTGGACGGGGTTACCGTCAGCATCTCCGGCTTCGTGGACCGGGTGGACGGCTGGGAGCACGAGGGAAGGCTCTACCTGCGGGTGGTGGACTACAAGACAGGGCGCAAGTCCTTTGACCTGACAGATATCTGGAACGGCATGGGCCTGCAGATGCTGCTCTACCTGTTCACACTGGAGCGGGAAGGAAAAGAGCTTTACAAGCGTGAGATCGTGCCGGCCGGCGTGCTCTACCTGCCCGCCCGGGATGCGGTGGTGGCGGGCAGCCGGGCCATGACCGAGGAAGAGCGCCGGAGGAAGGTGGACGCCGAGCTGCGGCGGAAGGGCATCGTACTGGACGACCCGGAGGTGCTCTCCGCCATGGAGGAGCTGGGCGAGGGAGGCCCCCGGTTCCTGCCCGTGCGGGTGAACCGGGCGGGGGCCCTCACCGGCGAGGCCCTGGTGTCCGCAGAGCGCCTGGGGAAGCTTGCCCGCCACACCGGGCGGATTCTGGAGGAGATCGGCCGGGAGCTGGCGGCGGGCAACATCGCCGCCGACCCCTTCTGGAGAGGGCCGGAGCACAACGCCTGCCAGTGGTGCGACTACGCCGAGGCCTGCCACTTTGAGGAGGGCCGCGGCGGCGACTGCCGCCGGTGGCTGCCCTCGGTCACGGGCGAGGAATTCTGGCAGGCGGTTGCGAAAGAGCAAGAACCAGGTTAGCCCCCAGGTACAGCCCGGAGAGGAACATCTCCCTGGCGTCGATCTCATTCAGGCGGATGTACTCTGTGGAGAGGTGTTCCAGGATACCCGCGGGGACTTCTGGCTTGATCCGTACTAAGTAGTCGTTGATTTTGGAGAGCTGCTCGTTGTATTCTGGAGATGGTTCGTCGGGAAGCAGGTTTTCCAATTTTGATAGATCAAACATGTTAAGTACCTCCTTTGTAGAGTTTAACTCTACAATTGTTATAGTGAGCAAAACTCTACTTGTCAAGAGGTGAGAACAAAATGGCCACATTCGAAGAGCGGCTCGCAGAGCTGCGCACCGAGGCGGGTGTATCCCAGCAGGTCATTGGTGACGTTTTGGAGGTGTCCCGCTGGGCCATCCATAACTACGAGGCGGGCAAAAATCGTCCCGATTTCAACGGCCTGATTGCCTTGGCGGACTACTTCAACGTGTCCCTGGACTATCTGGTGGGCCGCTCCGACCACCGGGAGGTCATCCGGTAAAGGCATGTACCTGGTGACGGCTTTGGCGCACCGATTTCGTAGGGGCGACCTGCGGTCGCCCATCATCTTCCGGGCATCCCCCGGGGGCGCGCCTACGCGGCGGGCGCCCCCATTTCTTTCCAAAGAAATGGGGGGAAAGAAAGGGCAGGGGGAGGGATTTCGATTTCCCTCCCCCTGCACCCCCTCCTTAAAACGACCAATAGGGGGGACTGCGGTCCCCCCTATTGGATGTACCCCCCAAGCTGTCCTACAGGTAACTTTCCGGCCGAGGGGGCTTACGTTGTAACGCCCCCTCGGCTCGGGGCGGGCGACCACAGGTCGCCCCTGCGTAGGGCGCGGCATCCTTGACGCGCCGACCCTTTGCCTGTCATTAGAAAGGAGCAGCGCCCATGGCATTCTCCCTGACAACTGAACAGCAGGCCGCGGTGGACAACCGGGGCGGCGCTCTGCTGGTGTCCGCAGCCGCCGGGTCCGGCAAGACCCGGGTGCTGGTGGAGCGGCTCCTGGCCAGAGTGGCGGGGGAGGGGCTGGACATCGACCGATTTTTGGTGATCACCTACACCAAGGCCGCCGCCGCCGAGCTGCGGAGCCGCATCGTGGAGGAGCTGTCCGCCCGTCTGGCGGAGCGCCCCGCCGACGCCCATCTCCGCCGTCAGGCGACCTTGGTTTATAAGGCTCAGATCTCCACAGTTCACGCCTTCTGCGCCCAGCTGCTGCGGGAGTGCGGCCATCTGCTGGACCTGGACCTGGACTTCCGCCTGTGCGACGAGGGGGAGGCGGGCATCCTCATGCTGCGGGCCCTCAACGACGTACTGGATCGGCGGTATGAGGACATCACGCCGGGCAGCGACTTTGCCCAGCTGGTGGACACCATGGCCGCCGGCCGGGACGACAGCCGGCTGATGCAGATCGTTCTGGACATCCGGGGCCGGGTGCAGGCCCATCCCAACCCCGCCGCCTGGATGGCTGAACAGGAGAAAAACTTTATACTGGATGGGGCGGCCGATCCGGCGGATACCCCCTGGGGCCGCCTGCTTCTGGACGACGCAGCCCGGCAGGGGGCCTATTGGAGGGATAAGATCGCCGCCGCCCTGGAGCTGTGCCCCTGCGACGCCAGCCTGGACGCCAACTACGGCCCCAGCCTGTCCGCCACCCTGGCGGGGCTGGACGCCTTCGTCAAGGGGGCGGCGGAGGGCTGGGACGCGGCCCGCGCCGCCCTGCCCATCCCGTTCCCCACGGCGGGACGGAAGAGAATTGCGGACTGCCCCGACGCGGCGGAGGAGGTCAAGCGCCTCCGCGCCGCCTGCAAGAAGCGGATGGACAAGCTGAGAGACTGGTTCGAGGACAGCGGGGCGGATCTGCTGGAGGATCTCCGGGCGGTACACCCGGCGGTGCGGGGCCTGTTCGCCCTGGTGGGGGACTTTGAGGCGGCCTACACCGCCGAGAAGGCCCGCCGGAGCATGGTGGACTTCGCAGATCTGGAGCACATGGCGGTGGCGCTCCTGGTGGGGGAGGACGGGGCCCCCACCGAGCTGGCCCGCCAGTGGTCGGAGCGGTATGACGAGATCATGGTGGACGAGTACCAGGACACCAACGAGGTGCAGAACGCCATCTTTACCGCCCTGTCCAGGGACGGGACCAACCTCTTTCTGGTGGGGGACGTGAAGCAGTCCATCTACCGCTTCCGTCTGGCTGACCCCACCATCTTCCTGGGCAGGTATCGGGCCTGGCCGGACTACACCGGCGCGGCGGAGGGGAAGCCCCGGCGGCTGATTTTGTCCCAAAACTTCCGCTCCCGGCCAGAGGTGCTGGAGGGGGCCAACTTCCTGTTCCGAAACCTCATGTCCACCTCCTTCGGCGAGATGGACTACACCGCCGACGAGGCCCTGTATCCCGGAGCCCCTTACCCGCCAGACAGCCGTTATGCGGTGGAGCTGGACGCCCTGGACGCCTCGGCGGAGGACACGGACGAGGCCGGGAAGCCCCCCCGGGACCTGATGGAGGCCCGCTTTGCCGCCAAGCGCATCCGGGAGCTGGTGGACGGGGGCTTTCCGGTGTCCGACGGGGAGGGGGGAGAGCGGCCGGTTCGCCTGTCCGACGTGGTGATCCTCCTCCGCTCCCCGGGGACGGCCCTCCACCACTACGCCCGCGCCCTGGGGGAGCGGAACATCCCCTGGGAGGCGGATGGGGGCGGGGACTTCTTCGGCTCCACCGAGATCTCGGTGGCCCTGTCTTTGCTCCAGATCGTGGACAACCCCCGGCAGGACGTGCCGCTGATCTCGGTGCTCCGCTCCCCGATATACGGCTTCTCCGCCGACCGGCTGGCGGAGCTGCGGGCGGGCAGCCCGGATACCGACTTCTACGCCGCCCTGGCCGCCGACGGAGGGGAGGACAGCCGGACCTTCCTGGCGGAGCTGGACGCGCTGCGCTTCGGGGCGGGGGAGTTGAGCAGCCACCAGCTGATCTGGCAGATTTACGACCGCACCAACCTGCTGGGCATCTTCGGTGCCATGGGCGGGGGGGAGGAGCGGCAGTCCAACCTGCTCACCCTGGCGGAGCTGGCGCGCCGGTTTGAGGGGGCGGGCCACAAGGGCCTGTTCGGCTTCCTGTCCTACCTGACCCGCCTGCGGGAGAACGGGGAGAAGCTGGTGCTGCCCGCTCCCGGCCGGGAGGGGGGCGGCGTGCGCATCCTGAGCATCCACAAGTCCAAGGGCCTGGAGTTCCCGGTGGTGCTGCTCTGTGGGCTGGCGAGAAGGCTCAACCGGGAGGACATGAGCCGCCCCATCCTGTTCCACCCCAAGCTGGGGGTGGGCCCCAAGCGGCTGGACGTGGAGCGGGGAGTGGAGTACCCCACCCTGGCCCGTCGGGCGGTGGCCCGGCAGCTGGAGCTGGAGATGATGGCGGAGGAGCTGCGGCTGCTGTACGTGGCCGTGACGAGAGCCAAGGAGAAGCTGATCCTGTCGGTGGCCCTCACCGGCGGCGGTCGGGATCTGGAGAAGCTGGCGGGGGACGCAACCTGTCCGGTGGAGCCCCAGGTGCTGACGGGCTGCCAGAGCGTGGGGCAGTGGGTGCTGCTGCCCGCCATGGTCCGGCCAGACGGGGAGGCCCTGCGGCGGGCCGCCGGGGTACAGGTGCCCCTGACGGCGGCGGACTGCGGCCCGGCCTGGGACATCCGCTTTGTGGACGGGGCGGAGTTCCAGGCGGAGCCGGCGGCGGAGATGATCGGCCCATCCGGGCCGCCGGACGGAGAGAGGATTTCCGGCGAGGGCGGGGCGGAAGCGGCCGACCTGGCGGAAAAACTGTCCTGGACCTACCCCCACGCCGCCCAGGTGGAGCTGCCCTCCAAGCTCACCGCCACCCAGCTGAAGGGGCGGCCCCTGGACGAGGAGGCCGCCGAGGAGGCCCCCAAACCGCCCCGGCCCATGACCTTCGGCCGGCCCCGCTTCGCCGCGGAGGAGTTCGGCCTCACCCCGGCCCAGCGGGGCACCGCCCTCCACCTGGTGATGCAGTACATCGACTTTGAGCGGGCGGAGACGGCGGAGGGGGTGGC
>CALWXU010000088.1 GCA_944385585.1 uncultured Flavonifractor sp. | reverse complement strand
CTCGTTCTTATTCATCTGCCCCACATCCCGGCCGTCCAGCAGGTAGGTGCCCTCGGTGGGCACGTCCAGGCACCCGATGATGTTCATGCAGGTGGACTTGCCGGAGCCGGACTGCCCCACGATGGCCACGAACTCCCCCCGATAGATCTAAAAGGAGATGTGGTCGGCGGCCTTCACCACCGTGTCGCCCATGTAGTAGTACTTGCACACATCCTGAAATTCAATCAGCGCCCTCATCTCAGAAGCCCCCCGGGCCGCCGCCCATGCCGCCTCCGCCCATGCCGCCGCCCATCATGTCTCCGCCGGGCATGCCGCCCATCATGCCCATGCCGCTGTCGGAGCTGGTGGTGGGGATGTAGACCACCGTGTCCCCCTCCTGGAGGCCGGAGGTGATCTCGATGTAGTCGCCGTCGCTGACGCCGGTGGTCACCTGGATGGAGACGTACTGCTCCGCGTCACCGCCCGCTTCTCCGGAGGCCGTCCCGCTCTCAGGGGGCTGCGTGCCCTCCGACAGCTCCGCGTCCTCCGGCGCGGTGCCTGCCCCGCTCTGGGCGTTGGCGGCGCTGGGGGAGTCGGCGGTGACCAGCACCGTGTCCCCCCGGTTGAGGGCGGCAGCGGGAATGGCCAGCACGTCTTCCGCGCTGCTCAGCGTGATGGTGGCGTCCACGCTCATGCCGGGGAGGAGGCCGTCAGTCTCGTCAATGCGGATGGTGACGGGATAGGTGGTAGCGCTGCCGGTGGAGGTGCCCGCCACGCTCACCTTGGTGACCACCCCCTCATAGGTGGTGTCCTCCACCGCATCGGCCACGATGGACACACTCTGCCCCACTGCAATCTCGGCGATATCCAGCTCGTCCACGCTGAGGGTCATGGTCAGGTAGGACAGGTCGTAGATGGTGCACAGCACCTGGTTGGCCTCGCTGATCTCGCCGGCGTTGTAGTATTTGTCCACGATGGTGCCGGTGATGGGGGCGGTGATGGTATAGTCGTCCAGCTGCTCCGTCTGGTTCTCATAGGAGATCTGGGCATTGCGCAGGCTCTCCTCGGCGCTCTGCACCTGGTCGGAGAGGGTGTCGCTGGTGAGCTGGAGGATGGCCTGCCCCTTGCTGACCCGATCCCCCTCGGACACGGCGATGGAGGACACCGTCCCCGCCACCTTGGCGGTGACCGCGGCCTCGGCGGCGTAGGCGAAGGTGCCGCCGGAGCTGCTGCCCACCCCGTTGATTGCGGCGGTGGCGGTCTGGGTGGTGGACAGGCCGCCTGGGTTGGCCACCTCAATGGTCACCTGCCGGACGATCCTGTTGCCGGTGAGCACCTCGGTGCTGGCGGCGATCTCGCTCACCGTGCCGGTGAGGGTCTCAAAGGTGGAGTCCAGGGTGACCTCGGCGCTCTGCCCCACATAGAAGCCCGCCGCGTCGTCGGCGGGGAAGGGCACGGTCAGGGTCATGGTGTCCGAATCCCGGATGGTAGCCACCTGCTGCCCGGCGGCCACCTCGTCCCCCGCCTCCACGTCCAGGGTCAGGATGCGCCCGTCAGAGGTGGCGGTGACGGTGAGATCCTCCAGGCTCTCCACCGTGTTCTGGTAGCTGCGCTCCGACTGGTTGAGGGAGATCTGGGCCTGCTCCAGGGAGGTGGCCGCGTCGGAGTCGTCGATGGTGTAGAGCACCGTGCCCTCCTCCACCTGATCCCCCTCCTCAAAGTCGGCGGTGAGGATGGTGCCCTCCAGCAGGGTGGTCACCGAGTAGGAGTCCGCCGCCTCCAGGGTGCCGCTGCCGGTGATGGTGGAGGTGATGCTCCGCCGGGTGACCTCAGCGGTGGTGTAGGCGCTGCCCGCAGCGGAGGCGGTGTTCTGCCCGCCTCTCAGGAAATACCAGGCCCCGCCGCCGGCGATGGCCAAAACCAGCACCAGGGCGATCAGCCGCTTCACCGGGAATCTGCGGCGCTTCTTCGGCGGCGTCCCGCTGTTTGGCGCCGGCCTCGGCCGTATCTGTCCGTTTCAAAGCCAATTTCATATCGTTCATCCGTCCTTTCCCCGAACGGGTCGGTTTGATACGGTGGCTATGATACCAGCCCCTGCTGAACATTCCCGGTATAAAATCGAAACAATTTCAAAACAGCCGCCAAACAATCTAAAAACAGGGCCGTGGGAAATCGCCCGGTAGTTATAGGATACATATAAACAATAGCAACATTCTCTTTCCTATTGCTCGCAAGGTTAACACCTCCTATGCTTTATTAAATGTACTTGTGTTTTTCTGCCTTAAATGCGTGGAGAGGAAGGGCTTTGCTCCCTCCCTCTCCTATGATGTTTAATTAGGGGACCCAGAACCCCCACCCATTAGGGTCAAATGACCCGCCTGCGTTTTCAATTATGTCTATGTTTTCTTGCAGGTTTTCTTCTTCCTCTGCTTCAGTTAATCCTGTATCCCCAACATCAGGTGTGGTAGGTGTTGTAGGCTGCTCAGGCGTTGTGGTTTGTCCACCGTCTACGGTGCTGGAGTTGCCACCAGTATTACCTGAACCACCTTGGTTGCCTGTGCTCTGGCCTGCATCATTGCCTGCACTGGAATCTGGATTTCCACCGCCATCACTCGGAATGACTGGTGCCTGTGTTTCTTGCTGCTGCTCCTGGGTGGATTGCTGAACAGGCTCCGGGGCTGGTGTTTCCGCTGTGGGTGTCTCTGGGACTGGTGTTTCTGTTGGCTCCGTGCCGGCTGTTGTCTCCGCTGTCTCCTGTGGCTCTTGATTGTCCGGCTCCGCCGGGGCTGTCTGCTCTGGCTCACTGGTATCCGCTGGCTCCGTGACCTCCGGTGTGCTGGTGTCCTCCGGCGGGTCCTCCTGGGTGGGCGTACAAGCGGACAGGGAAAAAGCCAATGCAAGGGACAGTGCGAAAACTAAGATCCTTTTCATATTGAAAACTCCCATCGTGTCAACTGGTGTCTGATTTGATTATATCAGCGCAGGAACATTTTTCAAGCAGTTTTGTCGTAGAGCTGTAAGAGAATCGCCCAAGGGGTCGGGGGGGGGGGGCTCCCCCGACCTCGGCGGCAGGGGCGGCAGATCGCCGGAGCGGCGAGCGGAGGCGGCTGCGCTCCGCCGCCGTGGGCGATTCCCCCGCAGGGGTGCAAGGGCATGGCTCCTGTATCTAGCAGGAGCTATGTTGTGAATTTTAGGACGCGATAACCATAAAGCACCATGCCCCCACCCCTGGACGCCCAAAGTAAAACGGCGCAGCCTGTTCGACTACGCCGCTCTACTCAAATTATATTCCTTCCTTATGACACCCGGCCAATCTCCCCGGGGCGCTTTTTGCCGGTGGAGCGCGCCGCCCATGGCGGCCTGTACCCCCCTTACCCCAGCTCGGGCAGGGCGGCGAGCAGGCCGTCCACGTCCTCCTGGGAGGTGTGGAAGCAGGTGACAAAGCGCACCACGGTGTGGGTCTGGTCGTAGGGGCACCAGTCCTCGTAGTCGCACACCGCGTCGATCTGGGGCTTCACGTCGTTGGGGACGACGGCAAAGACCTGGTTGGTGGGGGAGTCCACCCACAGCTTCCAGCCCTTGGCCCGCAGGCCGTCCTGGAGGCGGGCGGCCATCTGGTTGGCGTGGCGGGCCATGCTGAAGTAGAGGTCGTCGGTGAACAGGGCCTGGAACATGACGCCCTGGATCCAGCCCTTCTCCATCACCGCGCCCATGCGCTTCTTCATGCGGAAGAACCCGTCGGTGAGCTCGGGACGGGTGATCACCAGCGCCTCGCCGAACATGGCGCCATTCTTGGTGCCGCCGATGTAGAAGGCGTCGCACAGGTGGGCGAACTCCGGCAGGGTCAGGTCGTTGGCGTCGGAGGTGAGGGCGGCCCCCAGCCGGGCGCCGTCCACAAAGAGCAGCAGGCCCAGCTCCCTGCAGCGCTGGTACAGGGCGGTGAGCTCCGCCTTGGTGTACACCGTGCCGTTCTCTGTGGCGTTGGAGATGTACACCAGGCCCGGCTTGGTCAGGTGGGGGTCCCGGTGCTGCTCCACCACAGGGGTGAGCATATCGGGGGTGAGCTTTCCGTCGCCCCCCACAGGTACGGGGAGGATCTTGTGGCCGGTGGCCTCAAAGGCGCCCACCTCGTGGCCGTTCAGGTGGCCGGAGTCGGGGCAGATGGCCGCCTCCCAGGGCTTGAGCAGGAAGGCGCAGGCCACCGCGTTGGTCTGGGTGCCGCCCACCAGAAACTCCACCATGGCGTCGGGGCAGCCGCACACCTCCCGGATGCGGTCCTTGGCCCTGGCGGTGTGGCCGTCGTCGCCGTAGCCCCAGTTGCCCTCCAGGTTCACCGCGCACACCGCCTCCAGAACCTTGGGGTGGGCGCCGAAGGAGTAGTCGTTGCGGAACATGTACTTCATGTGACCTCCTGATAAAATGAGGCGGGCGGCCACAGGCTCCCCCTGCACCATAGGCGCGTGGAGGCGGCCTGCCGTCGCCCGCCGTCGGGACGAGATTAGAACTTAAAGGAGTCCTTCAGGCTCACCGACCGGTTGAACACCAGGCGCTCCGGGGAGGAGTCCCTGTTGTCCACACAGAAATAGCCCTGGCGGAGGAACTGGAAGGAGGCGGGGGCCTGCGCCCCGGCCAGCCCGGCCTCCACCTTGGCGCGGGGGAGCACCTCCAGGGAGCTGGGGTTGAGGCAGTCCAGGAAGCTCTTGTCCCCGCTGTCCGGGTCGGGGTCCGTGAACAGGTTGTCGTAGAGCCGCACCTCGGCGTCCACGGCGGTGGCGGCGTCCACCCAGTGGATGGTGGCCCCCTTCACCTTGCGGCCGTCGGCGGGGTCGCCCCCCCGGCTGTCCGGGTCGTACTCAGCGGCGATCTGGGTGACGTTGCCCGCCTCGTCGGTCTCATAGCCCACGCACTTGATCACGTAGGCCCCCTTCAGCCGGCACTCTGGCCCGTTGGGGTAGAGCCGCTTGTACTTGGGCACCGGCTCGGGCAGGAAGTCCTCCGCCTCGATATACAGCTCCCGGGAGAAGGTGACCTCCCGCGTGCCGTCCTCCGGCCGGTTTGGGTTGTTCTCCACGGTGAAGGTCTCGGTCTGGCCCGCGGGATAGTTGGTGATGACCAGCTTGACCGGGCGGAGCACCGCCATGCGCCGCGGGGCGGTCTCGTTCAGATCCTCCCGCAGGCAGTGCTCCAAAAAGGCGAACTCCACGGTGGAGGCGGCCTTGCTCACGCCGTTGCGCTCAGAGAAATTGCGGATGGAGCGGGGGGTGTAGCCTCGGCGGCGCAGGCCGCAGAGGGTGGGCATGCGGGGGTCGTCCCAGCCGGACACCCGGCCCTCCTCCACCAGCTGGCGCAGCTTGCGCTTGCTCATGACGGTGTAGTTGATGCCCAGCCGGGCGAACTCGATCTGCCGGGGCTTGGCGGGGACGGAGCAGTTGGCGGTCACCCAGTCGTACAGGGGCCGGTGATCCTCAAACTCCAGGGAGCAGAGGGAGTGGGTGATCCCCTCGATGGCGTCCTCCAGGGGGTGGGCAAAGTCGTACATGGGGTAGATGCACCACTTGTCCCCCTGCCGGTGGTGGTGCATGTGGTTGATGCGGTAGAGCACCGGGTCCCGCATGTTGAAGTTGCCGCTGGCCAGGTCGATCTTGGCCCGCAGGGTGTATTTGCCGTTGGGGAACTCCCCGGCCCGCATCCGGGCGAAGAGGTCCAGGGACTCCTCCATGGGCCGGTCCCGCCAGGGGGAGCGGGCGGGGGTGTTCACGTCGCCCCGGTACTCCCTGAACTCCTCGGGAGTGAGCTCGCACACATAGGCCAGGCCTTTTTTGATGAGCTCCACGGCGTAGCCATACATCTGCTCAAAATAGTCGGAGGCGAAGTAGAACCGGTCGCCCCAGTCGTAGCCCAGCCAGTGGATGTCCTCCTGGATGGCCTCCACGTACTCCACGTCCTCCTTGGTGGGGTTGGTGTCGTCCATGCGCAGGTTGCACAGCCCGCCGTACTTTTCGGCGGTGCCGAAGTCCACGAAGATGGCCTTGGCGTGGCCGATGTGCAGGTAGCCGTTGGGCTCCGGGGGGAACCGGGTGTGGACGGTCATGCCCTGGAACTGTCCGCCCTGGGCGATGTCCTCGTCGATGAAATCGTGGATGAAGTTCTGCGCCATGGCGGTGTTGCCCTCTTCCGGCATGTTGATTCACTCCTTCTCGTTGATACAATCTAACATTTTACCCCGAAAGGCGGGAAAAAGCAAGAGGGAGCCGGGGATCTCCCTTTTCAAGGAAAGTAGTGATTTCACGGAAAATGGAAAGCTCCCGTCAAATTGACGGAAATCCCGACAGCTTATGAAAAGTTTTTATACCGCCGGCGGTCAATTCCTCGCGGGTTTTCTCCCTCGGTTTCGCCATGACTGGCCGCTCCTTTCTGCCCGCAGGCAAAATAAAAGAGCAGCCGTTTTCAGATTGAAAATAGCTGCTCTCGGTGGATGTATTTCGCTGTTTAAGCTGGCGGCAAACTCCCCGATAAATGGGAAGTTAATTATTTTTGATTAAGAAAATGATACCATAAGGCTGTGAACAAATCCACCGCATTTCAGCCTGTCGGCGGCGTTGTTCTCTCCGGCAAACCGCCGCGCCGCTTCCCGGCGCTTTCCGGGCGGGCGGAGAAAGCGCCCCCGCCGGAGTTCTGGCGGGGGCGCCGCGCCTCACAGCCGCCCCAGATAGCGGCGGACGGTCTGGCTGGCCTGGGCGGTCAGCTCCCCCTCGTCGGCGGTGACCAGTTCCCCCCGCTGCACCACGGGCACGCCGTTGACGATGGTGTAGTCCACCGGCCCCTTGAAGCCCACGGTGCCCAGCAGGGACATGGGGTCAAACTGGGCCCCCGCCAGCTCCACCCGCTCCAGGTCGATGAGGAAGCAGTCGGCGGCCATGCCGGCGGCCAGATACCCGATGTCGGTCCGGCCCAGCAGCTGGGCGGAGCCCCGGGTGGCGATTTTCAGGATGTCATAGCCGGTGGGGGCGTTCTGGCTCCAGTGCAGCCGGTGGAGCAGGTAGCACACCCGCAGCTCCTCCAGCAGGTTGGAGCCGTCGTTGGAGGCGGCGCCGTCCACCG
>CALWXU010000087.1 GCA_944385585.1 uncultured Flavonifractor sp. | reverse complement strand
GTACAGGCCCTCCACCTCCTCCTCGCCGTCGTACAGGGCGGCCAGGCCCACGTTCTGCCCGCCGCCGGTGCTGCTGACCACCGTGGATGCGTCGTACTGGGAGTACACCCCCGGCCGCTCATGATTGGTAATACTCAAACCTCGACCTCTCCTCTCACAATAAAGTCCAGGAACGCGCCGCCCTCGCTGGCCACAGCGTAGAGGAAGCCACGGCACACCGTCGTTACCGGCCGGTGGAAGAGCCCCGCCTCCCGGTCAAATTCCGTCTCCCCGCAGGAGAGCTCCTGGAGCACCAGCCCGGCCGGCCCCTCCCACTGGAAGGCCTCGGCCAGCCTGTCGTAGGCCTTCTGGATCTCCGCCGCGCCGCTCTCCTGGTGGGCGTAGAGATCCAGCCCCAGGGTGAGGGTGATCCGCCGGCCGTACAGCTCCTGCCACTGTCCGGTAGTCTCGTCGTACCGCTCTCCCAGGTAGTCCCGGAACCCCTCCGGCCCGCCCTGGCAGGCGCGGACGGAGACGGCCGCCACAACGCCCGTTCTCCGCGTCCGCCGGCTGTCTGGATAGGCGCACACCGCCTCCACCCCATTCTGGTTGAGGAACGCCGCCACCCGCTCCCGCACTGTCTGAAAATCCATGCATCTCACGCTCCTTGCGCCCGCCCCCGGCCCGTCCCACCGTCACTCTGTCTCTCCAGGGCCGGCCTCCGGCTCCGGGTCGCGCACCGCCAGCAGGGCCCACCAATAGACGGGCTCCTCCCCGATGCACACCTTCTGGGCGGCCCGCACCTCGAACTGGGTGCTGTTCCACGCCACGTACCCATCCTCCATACCGTCCAGGGCCGTCTCCGGCGGCCCCAGATAGAGCCACTGGTCCCGCCTGGCCACTCCCAGCGGGGTGGGCAGGTGCTGGAACCAGTCCTCCCGCCGCTCCAGGGCTGGCTGGAGGAAGGCGCGGCACACCGTCTCCTCTCCGCCCCGGACCACGGCCACCCGCTGGCCGTATTTTTCCAAAATCCGCCCCCAGGCCCCGGTCATCCCTCCACCCCCTGGAAGGCAAAGCCCCGGTCGGCCAGATAGGGCCCCAGCACGGTTTCGGCCTGAAGGCGGAGGGCGGCGGCGCGCTCTGCGGCGTCCGCCCCGCCCCCCTCCTGGATGGTCACGCTGCCGGCGGTGAACCTCTCCACCCCGGCGCTCTCCCCGGCGGCCAGGCCGGCCAGGGCCAGCCACGCGCAGGCCAGCACGAAGGCGCTTCCGCAGTCCTCCGGCGACGCCCCGCCCCGCAGCCGGCCGGACAGCTCCGCCTCCGCCGCCTCACACAGGGCCTCCAGGGCCGTCTCCTGGCTATCCGCCACATGGCCCAGGGCCTTGGCCATGGCCATAATCTCCTCCGTCATTGTACCTTCAGCACCTTGGCCGCGTCGGTAAACAGCTTGGCAAAGCCGGAGATGCTGGTGATGGCGGCCCGCTCCAGCTGCCGGTCGATGAGCTTGTCGTACTCCACCAGCACGTCAGAGCCCTGCACCATCTCCAGGGCGTACCGCTTGTCCAGGCCGATCATGGTGCCGCTGGCCAGGGCGGAGGTGCGCAGCAGGGTGGCGCCCAGGGGGGTGGCCAGCTTGCCGGTGCCCTGGAAGTTGAGGCCGGTGAGGGGGTTCTGGAACTCCTCCATCTTGAGCAGACTGAGCATCTCATCCCCGCTGACCAGCAGCGTGTTCATCTCGTAGGGGTCGAACTGGCTCCAGAAGTCCACCAGCTCGTCGTAGGTCAGCGTGCCGGCGGTGCCGCCGATGGGGTCGGTGCCCACAGTGAATTCCTCGGCGGGGTTTTCGTTGCCGTCTCCGTTGAGCAGCACGTCGATGGCGTCCTCCAGGTGCATCCGGTTGATGTGGGCGCCGATCTGCCGCAGGGTGACGGAGAACAGGTCCAGCTTCTGGTAGCGGATGGCCTCATAGGGGGCCACCAGCATCCGCCCCCGCTTGTAGAGCTTTACCAGGTTCTCCTGGCACTTGACCTGGGTCTGGGGGATGGAGGCCCCCTCCTCCACCCGGCGCAGGGCCTTCTGGTCCTCGTCCGGCACCGATGCGATGGAGCGGTAGTCCATGCCGTCGAACTGGGTGACGGCGGCGGTGATGTGGGGGATCAGGTTGGCCTCCTCCATGCCCTGCCGCACAGAGCGGGCCACGTACTCGGGGAAGAGCACGGCGGACTGGCTGTTGGCGAAGAACTTCTCCACCACGTCGCTGCCGGCGCCCTTGACCTTGATGTCGAACCGCTTGAGCTGCCTCTGATAGGCGTCCAGCCCCTCCAGGGCGGTGCCCTTGTACTGCTGGTCGGGGTCCTCCCGCTCCAGCACCTGGGTAAAGGAGCGCCCCGCCTCGTTGTACATGCCCTTTTCCAGCCTCAGATTGTCGTAGCGATAACCCATCGTCTCATTCCTCCCTTTCTTACAGCCGCACCACGGCGCCGCTGCTGTCCACCGAGATGACCAGATAGTCCCCGCCGGTGGGCGTCTGTGCGCTGTCCTGCTTGACGCCGCCCGCGCTGTTGGCCAGCAGCTTGTTCCAGCCCGCCGTCAAACCGCTGGTGGCTGTCACCTTAACCAGCCCGCCCACCTGGACGGCGGCGTAGCCGTCCTCGGCGGTGAGGGCCACGCCGCAGAAGCGGTCGCCGTCGCTGCACGCGTCCACAGCGCCGTTGCCAGTGAGCTTGACCACCTGGCCGGCCTTTACGTCCTTGCCGCAGGTGAAGGTGGCCACCACCTCGCCGATGCCGTCAAAGGAAATTTTGCTCATATCACGCACTCCTTCCGTCTCAAATGAGGAACGCCCCGTCCCTCTGCTCCCTCTCGTTCTGTCCCTCTCTGTAGGTCAGCTGGGTTTCCACCGGGAACCGCCGGTCGGCCTGGCGCTCCAGGGCGCCCTTCAGGGCCGTCAGCTCCGGGTAGTCCAGCCGTGCCGCGATGGCCTTCAGCGTCCCATGCTCCAGCTCCAGCCCGGCCAGGCCGCCCAGGCGCACCACCTCGTCCCGCAGGCCCTCCAGGTACTTCCGCCCCAGGGCCGCCTCCTGCTCCAGTCTCAAGTGCTTCATCACCCCCGCGTTTTTCTGGGCAGGCACCGCCACAAAGGACCACTCGTAGGCGTCGGTGGCGCCCACCAGGTCGGCCCAGCACCGCTGACCGCCGTATTCCTCCCCCTTCTCGTGGGGGCATGTGTGGATGTCCTGCCCGCAGATGGAGCACACCGCCCGCTCCACGGCGCAGCCCACGCTGACCTCCTTCTTGATGCCGCCCTCAATCTCGGCGATGAGCTCCCGATTGCCCTCCGTGCGCAGCAGGTAGGCGTACCCCTTCAAATAGCAGTAGGGCTCCCCCGCCTCCGTGAGCCGCGCCTCCCGCACCACCTCGGTGCGGTAAATGCGGGCGGTCTGCCCCCTGGCGCTCCACTGGTGGTCGAACAGGCCGCTCTTCCCCACAAAGAGGGGGGCCAGCTCCTCCAGGGTGGCCGCCGGGAACCGCTCCTCCTCCCGGTCCACCTCGTTGTCGCACAGCTTCACTGCGAAGGCGTACACCTCCTCCGCCGTCAGCTCCCTCCGGCTCCAGGCGTTGATCTGGGCCAGCTCCTCCGGATTGAGCTCCAGGGCGCCGGCCACGCCCGCCTCCTTGCTGATGATCATCCCATCGCTCCCTTCCTGTCGTCCTCGATTGCTTTGCTTCCACTCTCTGGCCCCATTCTCCAGCCGGGCTGTCCGCTGCTCCTCCTCTCCCCAGGAAAGCGCTTCGCCCTTCCCCGGGGGCCCCGGCTGCTCTCTTTAGGAGGGTTTCCTCTCCCGCGCCAGCCGAAGATCCTCTGCCTGCTCCCGATAAAGCTCCGCCCGGGCCTCCTCCACCAGATCCTGGAGGTTGATGTCCGCCCAGTCCACGGTGACCCGGCGGTCATATCCGTGGAGGGACAGCCACAGCTCGCAGATGCGCTCCACCACGGGCTCCAGCCCACGCCGGATGGCGGTGATCTCGCTGGTCATCATGTCGGCCTGCTGGGTGCTCATCCGCTCGGTGGAGGACCAGCTGAGGCCCAGCAGGAAGGGGGGAATCCCGGTCCGGGCGATGAGCTGCTCCAGGATCTGCCGCACGGGCACCTCGCTGTCCAGGATCTGGTTGTCCGCCCCAATGACTTTGATATCCACATCGCCCACGGCCACAAAATCGCGGACAGAGCCGTCCTTGCCCGCCTGCATGGCGGCGGACCACTCCTTTGCAATCTGCTGTCCCCGCTCCTGGGCCATGGACTGGTCCAGCGGGGCGTCGCCTGGCTTGTACACCACGGCAAAGCGGACATTGCCCATCCGCTCCCAGTTCATGCCCACCGCCTGGTAGATTTTCAGCAAAATCTCCGTCAGGAAGGGCATGGACCGCAGCAGGCTGACCCCGTAAGGGCTGTCCACCTCCGGCTGGAAGGGGGTAAAAAGGAGCAGCTCCTGCCGGGGCAGCTCCCGCAGCCCTCCCGCGGCGTCCCGTCCCCAGATGACAAACTCCAGCGGGGAATCCCCCTCCCGGATCTCAATATCCGCTGGGTTGCCGCACAGCAGGGCGGCGATGTCCCGCCCCCTCCGGTCGGGGACGATCTCCCCCACGGCCCGGCCGCAGGTGAGCATGGCGTCCAGGTAGCAGTCCAGGAAGGACTGGATCCCCCGCTGCCCCCGGCCGGTGTTCACGTGCTGGAGGAACCAGTCCAGCTCCTCCTGGGCCCTCTCCTCCCGGCAGAGCACCTGTACGCCCCCCGCCAGGCGCACCAGCTTGCGCAGGGCCGCATCCACAATGGGGACCGCCTCCCGGATGCTCCGGTAGAGGGCGATCTCTCCACGGCCCAGAGGGACATATCCGTCCAGCACGCCGAAGGGGTGCCGTCCCCCCTCCCGGAGCTGTACCGCTGTGCCCACTCCATCTTCCTTTTTCGTTCTGAAGAATCCCATTGCACTCTCCTTCCCTCGGTCTGCGCGGTGTGCCATCAAAACCGCCTCCGCTCCACGCACAGGCCGCCGAAGTATCCCCGCTCCCCCGCCGCTGCGGATGCGGCAAAGTAGCGGATATCGTCCATGGCGTGGTCGTGGATCTTTTTCACCCGGTCACCCACGGCCCTCTCATCCCAGCAGTAGAGGGAGAACTCCCGGATGGCGTCCCGGCACCCCTCGCAGATGACCAGCTTTCCCGCCTTGAGCAGCTCCGCGGTGGTGCGGATGCCAGCCAGCACGTCGTTGTCGGCCTTCTCCACCCGCCAGCCCCGGCGGCGGAGCACCTCGATAAAGCTGGCCGCCGAAGGGTCGACGACGATCTTCCAGACGGGCCGCCCTCCGGCCAGCTCTTCCAGCGCGTCGGCGTACTCCCCGTCGGTTTTCTGTGCCCCCTCTGCCCTGGAATCGTAGTAGAACTCCTTCACCCGATACCACACGCCCCCCTGCAGGCCCCACAGTCCCAGGGAGGTGGGGTTGACGGTCCCATAGTCGCAGGAGATACACCACCGTTCCATCTCCCCCTCCGGTACAGGCCGCACCATGCTCTCATCGAAGAATTCGTAAACCCGCCCCTGGGCGGCCGCCCACTCCCCCAGCACAAACCGCCGGTAAAAGGCGCCGCTGAAGCTGCGCTCGTACCGCTCCCGCACCTGGGGGGACAGGGCGGGGTTGTCCGCCATGGTGAAGTGGAGGTAGAGGGCCCGCCGCTCCTCCGCCTTCTGAATCCACTCCTTGTAGAACCAGTGCTCCGGGCTCTCCGGATTGCAGGAGAACCACAGGCGGCTCCCCATCACCGAACACCGGGCGCAGGCCTGCTCCACAAAGGAGCGGGGCATGAGGGCCGCCTCGTCCAGCAGTACCCCCGCCAGGGTCACCCCCTGGATCAGGGCGGCGCTGCCCTCGTCCCTGCCCCCGAAGAGGTAGAAGGTGTTCTCCCTTCCGCCGAAGCGGAGCTTCACACGGCTCTGGGACACCCGTTCCTCCCACTGGAACCCCAGCTCTCCCAGGGCGGGAAGAACTTGGGTGAGCAGGTTCCGCCGCAGGGAGGCCACCGTCTTTCCGCATAGCCCGAAGGCAGCCCCGTCGAAGCACCCCATGGCCCACAGGAAAAAGGACATTCCCATGCACATCGTTTTCCCGCTGCGCACCGCCCCGTCACAGATCACGGCCTCCAGGCTCCGGGTTTCCGGGGCCAGCCACCAGGTCAGCACACGCCTCTGCTGTGGGGAAAATGCCTCAAACCGCATGGGCGCTCTCTTTCAGCGCCTGAAAAAATTCCTCCGCTTTCTCCCCCTGCCCGCTGGACAGCTCCACCAGCCGCTCCAGCACCGCCGCCCGGTCCACCAGCTTGAGCTCCACCGCGCCGTTCCCACTTCGCTTGAACTCCTTCAGCGCCTCCAGATCCAGTCCGTCGATCTCCCCCAGCTGCTCCTCATCCAGAAAGGCCAGCTTAACTGCATCGTTGACCCTGCACTGTGCCAGCCGCTCCATTCTTCGGAGCAGCCGCGTCCGCTCGTTTCTCACGCGCTTCCCTCCTCACCCCTGGTCCCCGCCTGCAAAAAGTGAACCATATGCGTACACCGAATCTTGAAATTTATGCCCCTGTCTACCAAAATTCTACCAGAGCAGCCCCGGAAGTCATTGCGGCGCAATGGCTCCCGGGGTTCTTTCGTTTTGAACGGCTTTCTGGGTCTACCAAATGTCTACCACGGTCACTTTTTCGCTGTAAATCCGGCCTATGGGTGAGAAAAGTCCTCCCATCCCCTCACTTTCAAGCCCATGTGAGGGGCGTCATACGCCCCTGATTTCCCTATTTTACCGGATATTGGTGGTATTTGGCAGACCTACGCCTCAAATTTTAGAAGGAGGAAGATCCAGATGAGAAACCTCAAACGGGCTCTCAGCCTGCTCCTGGCCGCCGCCATGCTGATCGGCATGATGGTTGTCGGGGCCAGCGCCGCCGGGAGCCTCGACGATTTCTCCGATAAGGACGAGATCGTCAACCAGGACGCCGTTTCTCTGCTCACGATCCTTGGCGTGATCGAGGGTAAAGAGGACGGGTCCTTCTATGACCCCACGGGCAACGTGACCCGTGCCGAGATGGCGAAGATGATCGCCACCATCCTGAACCAGGGCGCCGACATTGACGGCCTGTATGTCGGGATGAACACCGGCCTGACCGACGTGTCCGGCCACTGGGCTGAGAGCTACATCAACTACTGCTACAGCCTGGGCA
>CALWXU010000086.1 GCA_944385585.1 uncultured Flavonifractor sp. | reverse complement strand
CCGCCGCAGGCCTCGGTGAAGGTGCGGGCGATGGACAGGCCCAGGCCGCTGCCCCCGTCGGTGCGGCTCTCGTCCCCCCGGACGAACCGCTCGGTGAGATCCACCCCGTCTGGCAGCTCCTCCCTGGAGGTGTTGCGCAGCATGACCGTGGCCCGCGGCCCCTCCACGGTGAGGTCCAGATAGACCCGGGAGCCGGGCAGGGAGTATTTCAGCGCGTTGCCGATCAGGTTCTGAAACACCCGGTAGAGCCGGTCGCCGTCGGCGGCGATCCACACCGGCCCCTCCGGCAGGCGGGGCTTGAGGGCCAGCCCGCTTGTTTCGATGTCCTCGGCCATGTCCGCCAGGGTCTGGCGGAGCAGCTTGGCAAAGTCCAGCGGCCTGACGTCCACCCGCAGGTTGCCGGTGGTGGCCTTGCTCACCTCAAACACGTCCTGCACCATGGCCTGGAGGCGCCTGGCCTTGTCGGACAGGATCTGGACGTAGTCCCGTGCGGTCTCTGGCAGCTCCTCCTCCTGTTTCAGCAGCTCCGCATAGCTGATGATGGAGGTGAGGGGGGTTTTCAGGTCGTGGGACACGTTGGTGATCAGCTCCACCTTCATGCGCTCGCTTTTCATCCGCTCGTCCAGGGCGGTGCGCAGGCCCGCCTCCATGTGGGAGAGCTGCTCCGCCGCGTCGTGGAAGTCGGATTCCTCCGGCAGGGGAGGGGCCCCCTCCAGCCTGCCGGCCCCGGCGGCCTCGATGCGGCCCAGCAGCTCGTCCAGCTCCGCGGCGGACCGCCTGTTCTCCTTCATGAGCCACACCTGGAGGGCGATCAGAGCTACCCCGGCGGCGCAGATGAGCAGCAGCAATATTGGCCGGATGCCGTAGGCGAACCAGTGGTTCAACAGATAGGGAACAGAGAGGGCGCAGAACAGGAAGAAGGGGAGGCAGGCGGCAAACTGCCAGATCATCCGCCGTTCAGCGCGCTGGGCGGCGGGGTGGCGCAGCAGCTGCCGCCGGAGCAGCCCGGCCAGCCCGGCGCACAGGCTCCGCGTGGTGATGTGCCCGAAGTTGTACCGGATGTCGTTGACGTAGAGGTAAAACCACCACAGGGCCAGGGGCACCGACGCATAGCGCAGGACGCCGTAGGTGAGCGCCTGGTTGGTGACCACCGCCAGACAGCACATGAAGGCCAGGGCGCACATCCACAGGAAGGGAATGAGGAGCAGCAGCTTGATCTCCAGCCACACCCGCCCGGTGAACCAGGCGATGGCCTGGTCGGCCCGTACCTTGTACCGGTGCCAGACGATAGACCAGACGGTGAAAGCCACGCCCGCCAGGGCGGGGACGATCAGCAGCCAGATCACAATGGCGCGGGTCTGCCGGAGATCATCCAGCAGATAGGAAAAACTGTCATAGTCTCCGGAAAGGTACTCGGTGGGATGCTCCGCCGCCGCCAGGGAGACAGATACATCGGCGTCTGTTTTCGCCGGGAGAGCGACCTGGAAGCGGTCGGAGATCTCCCTACCGTCCTTGTAGACGCGGACAGACTCCCCGTCGTAGGTCAGCAGAAAGTTGTAGCCATCCGGAAGCTGGTTGGGCCGCAGCTCGTCGGTGTTGGCAAAGCGGACGATATTCCCCGCCGTGACCACATAGAGCAGGTTCACGTCATCCGGCGTCATAGGGTCCTCCGCTGCCGGGTCGGAGGCCTGGCGCACCAGCACGGAGAGCCGGTCGGAGAGATAGCTGCGGAAGCTGTCCGTGGTCTGGTAGTCTGTCCAGAACACGTCCTTCCAGGGGATCACCGCGCTGCCGGCGCCGGCCACAGCTATAATCACCACCAATGCCGTGGTGTAGATCAGCAGGCTGATGCCCGCCACAAAGGCCGTGAAGGCCACCGCCGGCTTAATGCTTTTCGATTTTGTATCCAATGCCCCACACCACCTTCAGATACTCGGGCTCCTTCGGGTTGAGCTCAATCTTCTCCCGGATGCGGCGGATGTGCACCATAACGGTGTTCTCGGTGGCGTAGGCCTCCTCGTTCCACACCCGGCGGTAGATCTCCTCGGCGGGGAAGATGCGCCCCAGGTTGCGCATGAGCAGGTCCACGATCTTCAGCTCCGTGGCCGTCAGCTTTACCGGCTCCCCGTCCACCAGCAGCACCCGCTCCTCCGGCCTGTAGCACAGCCGGCCGTTGATAATCTCCCCGCTCTGGTTCTGGGCGTTCACGTCCCCCAGCTGGGTGTAGCGCCGCAGCTGGCTGCGCACCCGGGCCACCAGCTCCTGGGGGTTGAAGGGCTTGGTGACGTAGTCGTCCGCCCCCATGGACAGGCCCAGCACCTTGTCGGAGTCCTCGCTCTTGGCGGACAGGACGATGATGGGCAGGTTGCGCTTCTCCCGGATCTTCATCACCGCCGACAGCCCGTCCAGCTGGGGCATCATCACGTCGATGAGGATCAGACGCAGGGCGGGGTCCAGGGCGTAGTCCAGCGCCTCCATGCCGTTGTAGGCCTTGAGGACCCGGTAGCCCTCCTTCTCCAGCAGAATGGCAATGGCCTTGACGATCTCCCGGTCGTCGTCCACCACCAGAATACACTCGTTCACACCAAATCCCTCCTATGGTCGGTATCTTACCAGCCCTTTCTGTCAAAGAGCATAAGACAATTCTGAAAAATCTCTTACAATCATAGCAGATCCAACCGGCGGGGGCAATGGAAAACGGCGCGCCTCGCGGCGCGCCGTTAAGGGGGGAGAGGGTCAGTGCTCCACGGGGATCTCCAGGTTCCCGAAGGTGATGGACACCACCTGCTCGGGGTCGATGAACAGCCGCTCCCCGCCGGCGTCCTCGGCCCGGAATCCGATGTTGGGCAGTGTACCGTCTCCCAGATACCTGCCGCCGCCCCAGCGGGTGACAATCTCCGTGCCGTCGGCCAGGTGGAGCACCGGCGTGGTGCCATCCAGGCGGAGGGAGAAAGCCGCCTCGTGCTCGTCCGCAAAAAAGATGCGCAGATCCAGTGGGGAGAGCCGCAGCTCGGCGGGGTGAAGAGTGAGGCCGTCCAGCTCCAGCGGTTCTTCGATTGGTATGGATATCCCAGAGGACTGCCCAACGGTAAAGGTGAGGGAGAAGGGCTGGTCAGAGAGGACCCGGTCCAGGGTATAGACCACCTCCAGCTCCAGATAGGGGAGGTCCTCCGCCGTCAGAGGACAGTCCTGGAAGGACCACACCATGGCCCGGGTGCCGTCCTCCAGGGCGGCGCCATTGCCGCTGGCGCACGTATACCGCGTCCCGGTGCGGGTGTCGGTCAGGGTGTCGCAGCGGATGTCCGTGCACACCAGGTCGCCGGAGATAAAGCGTCCTGAGCTCGTCACCAGGGACAGCCCGTCCTCCGTCACGGCGGCCCCCAGGACGGCCAGAGCGGGGAAACGATCCGACATAGGCAGGGGGATACGCACCCCCTGGGCCGCCGCTGCCCGGATGATCTCCCGAGTGGTTCCGCCGGTCTGGGAGAAGTCCGGGATCTCCGCCTCCGCCAGGGGGGCCAGGGAGATGGGGGTCTCGCCCCGGAAGATGTACTGCCCATTCTCGTCCCGCAGTTGAGCCGCCACCCCGTCGGCGGTGAGGGTGAGGGGCTGGTTGACCAGAGTGCTAGGCTGGTCGGTGACATAGCTCACATCAAAGAGAAGATAGATCGTGGTGCCGTCCTGGGAGAGCTGCCGCCCTAGCAGACCGTGAGAGCCCGCGCCCTTCTCTGCCTCGATTTCCAAATTCAGATGCATGGAAGCGGTGTTCAGGCTGGCCTCCGGGTCCATTTTCCCGCCGTCCGCCCGGCTCAGGGCCAGCAGGAGCATGATATTGCTGTCATCGGCCACCGCGTCCACCACGGTGAGGGTGTAGTCCCCGGAGGTCTGGGTGACGCCCACGGTCTCCACCGCCGTCTGGGGCAGGGAGGGGGCGAAGTACCGCCACGCCCCGGAGATGCCCACCGCCGCCGCGCCGATGGTCAGCAGGGCGCACAACGCCGCCGCCACCGCCAGGGGCCGGCCGGGGCGGAGGCGGGCCCGGCGGTGACTGCCCGCCTGTTCTATGACGCCGGACAGGTCGCATGCCGGCGTGGTAATCTGGGAGAGGGCGTGAAAAATCCGCTCCTCCTCCGATGTCCGCATCATGGAGATGCCTCCTTTTCTATGTTGTGGGGCTCCGTCAGGGCCCTGGCCAGCTTGCCTCTGGCCCGCTCATACCGCTTGCGCAGGGTGGCGGCTGGCTGGCCGTAGATCTGGGCCAGCTCGCTGTAGGGCCGCCCCTCCATCACCCGGCCGAACACCAGGCCCCGCTCCTGGGCGGTGAGGCAGCCCAGCGCCTCCCGCAGCTCCGGCCCGATATAGTCGGGGTCGTGAGCCGCTGGCGGGGGAGGGGCAAAGCGCTGCCGCCTCCGCTGCCGCAGCAGGTCGATGCAGGCGTGATAGGCCAGCTTGTAGAGCCATGCCTCCAGATTGGTGCCCGCCCGGAAGCTTGCCCGGCGGTCCCAGGCCCGCAGCAGGGCGGTCTGCACCGCGTCCTGGGCCTCGTGGTAGTCGCAGAGGATGTGGTGGCAGTACCGCAGCAGGGCCTGCCCATAGCGCGCCACCGCCCCCTCCAGGCACGCCTCATCCCCCGTGGGAAACCGCCGACTCAGCTCCGCCTCGTCCATTTCTCTCGCCTCCTTTGCCTGTGTCGAAAACCGGTTTTCACCCTGTATAACGGCCCTCTGCCGCAATTTGTGACGGCGGCGCAAAAAAATATAAAAAGGCCGCCCGGAGCGCTGTGCTCCGGGCGGCCGTATTTGCAAGTAAGCCTGTAAGCCGGGTTCTGTCCTTTAAGACAGCCATCTATCTCGACGCACCGTCGCCGGTACGCTCAAGCCGCCTCCCCGGGACGGCCGGGCCGGCCATATGTCCCTCCACGGCGTTGCTCCGGATAGAGTTTACAGCGACGGACGCTTGGCACGCCGTCGGGTGAGCTCTTACCTCACCTTTCCACCCTTACCTCGTCGGCACAAGCTCCAGATCCCTCGCTTCGCCGCAGGCGGCAAAGCTCGCTCCCTTCGCTGTGCCTCCTCTCCCCACAAAAGCGTGCGCTTTTGCGGGGGCCCCGCTGAGGGGGCGGGAAGAACAAGGCGGTATATCTCTGTTGCACTTTTCCTAGGGTCGCCCCCGGCGGGTGTTACCCGTTATCCTTGCCCTGTGGAGCCCGGACTTTCCTCACAGGCGGGCCTTTCGCCCCGCCCGCGCGGCTGTCCAGCTTGCTTGCGAAGCACATTGTACCGGATCCCGGCCCGGTTGTCAAATGGGAATCAGGAAGAGATTGAACTAATTGAAAACGAATTGCTAACATGGTTGCATTTGGAATCGAACCAAATGTCCCGTAGTATGAGTACGGTGGCCCAGCCTCTTAGCCATGTCAGCAATTCGTTTATCCTAAATTAGCATTCCTTCTGCCCTTTGTCAAGCCTTTGCTTTCCCCTATTTTCATTGAAATTTTTTCCGCGATAGGATATAATCATTTAGTTACAGAATATATGAGGGAGGAACGGGCCATGAGTTCCACCATACAGGAATATCTGGCGTCCCTGCGGGGGAAGCGGGTGGCGGTGATCGGCATCGGGGTGTCCAACACCCCCCTGATCAAGATGCTTCTGCGGGCGGGCATTGCGGTGACCGCCTGCGACAAACGGCAGCGGGACGACTTTGCCGGCCAGGCGGAGGAGCTGGAGAGCCTGGGGGCCGAGCTGCGGCTGGGCCCCGGCTATCTGGAGGGGCTGGACCACGACGTGATCTTCCGTACGCCCGGCCTGCGGCCCGACGTGCCGGAGCTGATGGCGGCGAGAGAGCGGGGGAGCGTGATCACCTCCGAGATGGAGGTGTTCTTCCAGGTCTGCCCCTGCCAGACCATCGCCGTGACGGGCAGCGACGGCAAGACCACCACCACCACCATCATCGCCGAGCTGCTCAAGGCGGCGGGGAAGAGCGTGTACGTGGGCGGCAACATCGGCCGGCCCCTGCTCCCCGACGTGGACGGCATGGAGCCCGGCGACGTCGCGGTGCTGGAGCTGTCCTCCTTCCAGCTCATGACCATGGAGCAGAGCCCGGATATCGCGGTGATCACCAACCTGGCCCCCAACCACCTGGATGTGCACAAGTCCATGGAGGAGTACATCGCCGCCAAGAAGAACATCTTCACCCACCAGAAGGAAACCGGCCTGCTGGTGCTCAACGCCGACAACGGCATCACCAGCGGCTTTGCCGCCGAGGCCCGCGGCCGGGTGACCCTGTTCAGCCGCCGGGGCGAGCTGGAGAAGGGCGTCTTTGTGAAAGACGGGGCCATCTGGGTGCACAACGACATGCACGAGCGGCCGGTACTCGCCCTGGAGCACATCCTCCTGCCCGGCGAGCACAACGTGGAGAACTATATGGCAGCCGTCGCCGCCCTGGACGGCCTGGTGCCCGACCAGGTGGTGCGGGACTTCGCCGCCAAGTTCGCCGGGGTGGAGCACCGCATCGAGCTGGTGCGCACCCTCCGGGGCGTGCGGTACTACAACGACTCCATCGCCTCCAGCCCGTCCCGCACCATCGCGGGCCTGCGCTCCTTTCAGGAGAAGGTGCTCCTCATCGCCGGCGGGTATGACAAGCACATCCCCTTCGATGTGCTGGGCCCCGAGGTGGTGGAGCACGTGAAGGCCCTGTTTCTGACGGGGGACACCGCCCCCAAGATCCGCGCGGCGGTGGAGGCCTCCCCGGGCTACCGCCCGGCGGAGCTGCCCATCTGGGAGTACAGCTCCTTCGACGGTGCGGTGCTGGCGGCCTGTCAGGCGGCACAGCCGGGGGATGTGGTCATTCTGTCGCCGGCCTGCGCCTCCTTTGACAGATTCAAGAACTTCGCGGAGCGGGGCGCGGCCTTCAAAAAGATAATCTACGGCCTGGAATGACGCACCGGGGCCGGGTATTCCCGGCCCCGGCCTTTTCCGGGCGGAAAGGATGATGGGATTTGGACATGAGACAAGCCCTGGAGCGGCTGTGCAGCTGCACCGCCCCCTCCGGGTTTGAGGCCCCTGCGGCGGCGGTGGCGGCGGAGCTGCTCCGCCCCCTGGTGGACGAGGTGTCCATCGACCGCATGGGCAACGTGCTGGGCGTGCGCCGCAGCAGGACCCCCAACGCCCCCAAGCTGCTGCTGGACGCCCACCTGGACGAGATCGGCCTGATTGTCACCGGCGTGGAGGACGGCTTCCTCC
>CALWXU010000085.1 GCA_944385585.1 uncultured Flavonifractor sp. | reverse complement strand
GGCAATGACCATCCGCTGCACCTCGGAAGTGCCCTCGTAGATCTCCGTGATCTTCGCGTCGCGCATCATGCGCTCCATGGGGTACTCGCGGGTGTAGCCGTAACCGCCGAACAGCTGCACACAGCGGCGGGTCACGTCGCTGGCCGTCTCAGCCGCAAACAGCTTGGCCATGGCGGCGTCGGCGGTATAGGGCTCGTGATTCTGCTTCTTCATGGCCGCGGAATACACCAGCCACTTGGCCGCCTCAGTCTTGGCGTGCATGTCGGCCAGCTGGAACTGGGTATTCTGGAACTGGGAGATGCGTCTGCCGAACTGGACGCGCTCCTTGGTGTACTTCACCGTCTCCTCGATGGCGCCCTCGGCCAGGCCCAGGGCCTGGGCCGCGATGCCGATACGGCCGCCGTCCAGGGTCTTCATGGCGATGCCGAAGCCCTTGCCCTGCTTGCCCAGCAGACGGTCCGCGGGGATCACGCAGTCCTCCATGATCAGCTCGCAGGTGGAGGAGCCCTTGATGCCCATCTTCTTCTCGTGCTTGCCCACGGAGAAGCCGGGGTCGGTCCGCTCCACGATGAAGGCGGAGATCTCCTTCTTCTTGCGGCCGCGCTTGTCAGTGCTCACGCCAGTGATGGCGATGATAATGAACACATTGGCATAGCCGGCGTTGGTGATGAAGATCTTGGAGCCGTTGAGGATCCAGTTCTCCCCCTTCTCGTCCAGCACAGCGGTGGTCTGCTGGCCCTGGGCGTCGGTGCCGGCGCCGGGCTCGGTCAGGCCGAAGGCGCCCAGCCACTCGCCGGAGCAAAGCTTGGGCAGATACTTCTGCTTCTGCTCCTCGGTGCCGTTCTCAAAGATGGGGGCGCAGCACAGGGAGGTGTGGGCGGAGATAATAACGCCGGTGGTGCCGCAGACCTTGCTCATCTCCTCCACCGCCATGACGTAGCTCAACACGTCGGCGCCGGCGCCGCCGTACTCCTTGGGGAAGTAGATGCCCAGCATGCCCAGCTTGGCCATCTTCTTCACGTTCTCCTCGGGGAACGCCTCGTTCTCGTCCACCCACTCAGCCATGGGCTTGACTTCGTTCTCAGCGAAGTCACGGTACATCTTGCGGAGCATTTCCTGCTCTCTGGAAAGGTGCAGATCCATTTGTTGCCTTCCTCCTAGATTGATATTTCAGAACGGCGGGCGGGAGTGTTGGGCTCCCGCCCGTCGCTGTCTGTACAGGGGGTGCGGCCTTGCCGCCGCTCGATTACTTCTTGGAGTAGTCGTAGAAGCCCATGCCGGTCTTGCGGCCCAGCTTGCCGGCGCGCACCATCTTGCGCATCAGCAGGGAGGCGCGGTACTTGGGGTCGTGGGTCTCGTTGTACAGGGTGTCCATGATGGCCAGGCAAACGTCCAGGCCGATCAGGTCGCCCAGGGCCAGGGGGCCCATGGGGTGGTTGGCGCCCAGCTTCATGGCGGTGTCAACACCCTCCACGGAGGCCACGCCGGTATACACCAGGTCGCAGGCCTCGTTGATCATGGGCACCAGGATCTTGTTCACCACGAAGCCGGGGGCCTCGTGCACCTCCACGGGCTCCTTGCCGATGGCCTTGGACAGCTCCACGATGGTGGTGCAGGTCTCATCGGAGGTGTGGGCGCCGCGGATAACCTCCACCAGCTTCATGACGGTGGCGGGGTTGAAGAAGTGCATGCCGATGAACTTGTCGGGGCGCTGGGTGGCCGCGGCAATGGCGGTGATGGAGATGGAAGAGGTATTGGAGGCCAGGATGGTCTCGCTCTTGCAGATCTTGTCCAGCTGGGCAAAGATGTCCTTCTTGATCTCCAGGTTCTCGATGGCGGCCTCCACCACCAGGTCGGCGTCGGCGGCCAGGTTCAGGTCGGTGGTGAAGGTCATCTTGTCGGTGATGGCCTTCTTGCCGGCCTCGTCCATCTTGCCCTTGGCCACCAGCTTGTCCAGGCCCTTGTTCAGCCGGGCCTCGCTGGCCTGGATGATGGCGTCGTTGATGTCGCGGACCACCACCTCATAGCCGCTGCGGGCAAACACCTGGGCGATGTCCAGGCCCATGGTGCCGCCGCCGATCACAACAATCTTTTTCATCAAAAAATACCTCTTTTCTATTGGTTTGACAAAGATATTCCACACTTGCTCTGACGGGTTGCTCAAAATGGGCGTCATGCTTCCACCATGCTTTTACATATGTAGCGCTACTTGTTCTGGAAGTGCTTCTCCTGACGCTTCTCCAGGAACGCGCCCATACCCTCGTCCTTGTCGGCGGTGCCGAAGCACACACCGAAGGCCTCGGCCTCGAACGCCGAGCCGGTGGCGATGTCGGCCTGCATGCCCATGCGGATGCACCGCTTGGACTGCTGCACCGCGATCTGCGCGTTGGCGCAGATGGCCTGGGCCATCTCCATGGCCTTGTCCATCAGCTCCTCGGCGGGATACACCTCGCTGACCAGGCCGATGGCCTTGGCCTCGTCGGCCTTGATGGTCTTGGCCGTCAGGATCAGCTCCATGGCCTTGCTGATACCCACAATGCGGGGCAGCCGCTGGGTGCCGGCGAAGCCGGGGGTGATGCCCAGGCCCACCTCGGGCTGGCCGAACCGGGCCTTCTCGCTGGCCAGGCGGATGTCACAGGCCATGGACAGCTCACAGCCGCCGCCCAGGGCAAAGCCATTGATCGCAGCGATCACCGGCTTGGCCATGTTCTCCAGCTTGAGGAACACGCTGCCGCCGTGGACGCCGAAGCGCTTTCCGCCGATAGAGCCCAGCTCCTTCATCTCGCCGATGTCGGCGCCCGCCACGAAGGAGCGCCCCGCGCCGGTGAGGATCATCACGTAGATCTCGTCATCGGCCGCCACCTGGTCGATCATCGCGTCCAGCTCGTTCAGCACCTGGCTGTTCAGCGCGTTCAGCGCCTCCTGCCGGTCGATGGTCACGACGCCCACATGTCCCTGCTTTTCCAGCTTTACAAAGCTCATTCGTTCTGCCTCCTTAGCCTTAAAAAGTTCGGTATCCCTATTGTTATTTTTTTAACGCAAGCCTTCCTAATAAGTATACCGCTTTCCGTGCAAACAAGCAAGTGAAATGCAGAAAAAAAACCATGCTTTTTCACGCCGGTTCTATATATCATTTGTATAATTCATTGGCAGCGCACTCCCGTGTTCTTGCGATAACGCACAAACTGCCTCGTCTGGAAATACCTGTCGGGCCGTACGCCGGCTTCGGGCGGGAGCCGGAACCTGCGGCTGTGCTGCAGATGACAGCATGCAGGCCCCGCCGGAGGCTTTCTCCGACGGGGCCCATGGTTTTCTTCTATGACCGGGTGCAAGCTCCAGAGGCGGTAAAATTTCAGCCCTGCTCCCTGGGCGTCCTGCCGTTCCCCCTATCTGGCCAGCCGGCTCAACATGTCCTGCACCGGCAGGTATGCCAGGGGCAAAAAGATCGCCGGCAGCATGTTGCCCACCCGCAGCTTCTCCTTGGGCAGGCCCAGCATGTTCAGGCCGATGCCCACAATGATGGTGCCCCCCACGGCGCACATCTCGGTGACGATTGCCGGGTCAATGCCCTGCCCCACCGCACCGAAGATCAGGGTCATGCCCCCCTCGTACACCAGGATGGGGACCGCCGAGAAGGCCACGCCGATCCCCATGGCGGCGGCAAAGGTGACGGCGGTGACCCCATCAATCACTGACTTGGAGATGAGGATGCTGTAGTCCCCCCGCATGCCGGCGGCCATGGCGCCGTTGATGGCCATGGCCCCCACACAGAACAGGACTGTGGCGTTGACGAAGCCCTCCACAAAGCGGCTGTTCCCCTCGCCCCGGATGAGCTTCCGGCGGAGTAGCTCCCCCGCCCCCTCCATCCGCCTCTCGATGTCGACGGCCTCCCCCAGCAGGGTGCCGGCCACCATGCAGATGATGACACAGAGGGTGTCGGCAGTGGCGACCATGTTGGAGATGCCGATGCCCAGCACGCACAGGCCCAGGGCAAAGGTGAGCCCCGAGGCGAACCGTGGCGGGATGCGGCCGCGAAACAGCAGGCCCAGGAGGCTGCCCAGCAGGATCAGGGCCACATTGATGAAGGTTGCGATCATGGATGTCCACTCACTTTCGTACAGTAACTCGTGAATAGTACCATCATACTCGTCCCGGGCCGGTTTGTCAAAGCTTTTCCCATGTATGGGGGACAATCCCTGGTGAATAGGGTTTAGGGTGACCGGAACCGTCTGGGAAAGGAGGCCGCGCCTTGAAGCTCGACCGCACGTCCATGCTCTATGGCACCCTGGTGCTGACGCTCACCAGCATTGTCTCCCAGTTTCTGGGGTTTATCTACCGCATCTTCCTCTCCCGGCTCATCGGCGCAGAGGTGATGGGGCTCTACCAGCTCATCATGCCGGTGTTCTCCGTGCTCCTCTCCCTCACCGCCGTGGGGCTGACGGCGGCGGTGTCCAACCTGTCCTCCCAGTACCACGCCATGGGCCGCCCCGCCGTGATCGGGCAGGTGCTCCGCCGCTGCCTGGCGTGCTTTGTCCTGCTGTTCGCCGCGGTGGCGGCGGTGGTGGCGGTGCTCTACGACCCCATCTCGGTCTATCTGCTGGGGGACGCCCGCACCCAGCTGGGGCTGCTGCTCCTGCTGCCCTGCCTCCTGCTCACCGGGGTGGAAAACCTGCACAAGCACTACTTCTACGGCACGGGCAGCATCCGCCCTCCCGCGCTGGTGGAGCTGTGCGAGCAGTTCATCCGCACCGGGGCGGTGCTGGGGCTGCTGGTGCTCTTCCTCCCCCAGAGCCCGGAGCGCACCGTGGGCCTCATCGTGCTGGGCATGATCGTCTGTGAGGTGTTCTCCGCCGTCACCCTCTTTTTCCTGGCCCATCGGCGCCTGGGCCGGACTGGCCGGCTGGAGGAGGGGCGGCACCTGAACCGGCGCATCGCCTCCTTCGCCGTGCCCATCGGCCTGACCAGCCTGCTGGGCAACCTGATGGGCTCGGCCACGTCGGTGCTCATCCCCCAGCGGCTGGTCCACGCCGGGGCCCAGGTCTCTCAGGCCATGGAGGACTTCGGGGTGCTGTGCGGCATGACCCTGCCCATGCTGTGCCTGCCCACCGCCTTCATCGGGGCCCTGGGGCTGATGCTGGTGCCCAAGCTTGCGGAGGGGACGGCCCTGGGGCGGCCGGAGCTGGTGCGCCGCCGGATCAGCCGCTCCCTGCTGGCCACCTCTGTGCTCATCCTCCCCGCCATGGCCCTGCTGGCCGCCGTGGGGCCCAGCCTGGGCCCCGCCCTCTTCGGCGAGCCCGCCGTGGGGCGGTATATCCTCCCCCTGTCGGCGGGGGTGGCCCTGTCCTGCTACCAGTCGGTGCTGGCCAGCGCCCTCAACGGCCTGGGCCGCGCCGGGGCCGCCGCCCGCAACGCCATCCTCTGCGGCGTGGTGCAGCTGGGGTGTACCTTCTTCCTCATGGGTCTGCCCGGCCTGGGCCTGGCCGGCTATGTGGCGGGATTTGTCCTCTCCACCGCTTTGGGGGTGCTGCTCAACTGGCGGGACGTGCGCCGCGCCGCCGGAGTGCGGCCCCATCTGTTCCAGTGGCTCACCGCCCCCGGCCTGTCCGCCCTGCTGGCCGGACTGGTGACCAACCTGCTCCGGCGGGTGCTCGCCGACGCGGGCATGGCCCCCCTCCCCGCCGCCGGCGCCTGCCTGCTGTTCGGCGCCGTCCTCTACCTGGCCGCCCTCCAGGCCCAGGGGGTGAACCTGGGGCAGATTTTCCAGCTGGACAGGGCACGGGCCGGTTGACAGCCCTCCCCCGCGGAGGTGGCGCCGGAGGCGGTCGTCGGATACACCTCCTCCTACACGGACACGTTCCCGGAGCAGAACGGCGAGACCAACTTCAACCGGGAGCTGGGGATGCCCTACGCGGTGACGGCGGACGGCCTGGCCGTCCAGTACGGCAACGAGTGGTATCTGTGCGCCCCCATGGAGTAAAAGAAGCCAAAAACCGGCACGGCCATAGGCCGTGCCGGTTCTGTTTTCTCAGAGCAGCGCCCGGGGCAGGGCGTCACTCGCGGTTTTTCTCCTTCCCCTTGTCCGCGCCCTCCTCGCCGGGGAGCACCACCACCCGGATCTCCAGCACCCGGCGGTGGTCCACCCGGGTGACGGTCACGTCCAGGCCGTCGGAGACAAAGTGGTCCCCCTCCTCGGGCACCTTGCCGATGCGCTCCATGACCCAGCCGGAGATGGTGTTGGAATCGCACTCCCCCTTGATGGCGAACAGGTCGAACAGGTCGGTGAGATCGGCGGAGCAGGAGATGAGGTAGCTGCCGTCTGCCTGCTTGCGGAACTCCTCGATCACCTCGTCGTGCTCGTCCCAGATCTCCCCCACCAGCTCCTCCACGATGTCCTCCAGGGTGACCAGGCCCTCGGTGCCGCCGTACTCGTCCACCACGATCACCATATGGGCCTTCTCCTTCTGGAGGATGCGCAGCAGCTCGGAGATCTTGGTGTTGCCGGTGGTGTAGAGCATGGGGCCCGCAAACTCCCGCACGTCTGTGATGCCCCGGTATCTGGCGGCGTGGAAGTCCTTCTCGTGGATGACGCCGATGATATTGTCGATGTCCTCATGGTAGACGGGCAGGCGGGAGTAGCCGCTCTCGGCGAAGGCGCTGGCGATCTCCTCCATGGGGTCAGTGTCCTCCACGGCCACGATATCCACCCGGGGGGTGAGGATCTCCTCCACCTCCAGGTCGTGGAACTCGATGGCCGCCCGGATGAGCCTGCTCTCATGCTGGTCCAGGCCGCCCTCGCTCTCCGCCTGGTCCACCATGGTGACCAGCTCCTCCTCGGTAATGCCCTCCTTGCCGCCGCCCCGCATGAGCTTGGACAGGCCCTTCTTCAGCACGGCGAAGAGCCAGTTCACCGGGGTGAGGATCACCATCAGCGCGCCGATGATGGGGGCGGAGAACATGGCGAACTGCTCAGGGCGCTCCTTGGCCATGCTCTTGGGGGACACCTCACCGAAGATGAGCACCACGATGGTGATCACCGCCGTGGCCACCACCGCCCCGTTCTGCATCCCCAGGCCCACGGTAAAAAAGACGGTGGACAGGGAGGAGGCGGTCAGGTTGACGATGTTGTTGCCCACCAGGATGGTGGACAGCAGGCAGTCATACTGGTCCACCAGCTCCAGCGCCTTGGCGGCTCGGCGGTTGCCCGCGTCGGCCTTGCTCTTCAGGCGGATGCGGTTGAGGGAGGTAAAGGCGGTTTCGGTGGCGGAGAAATAGGCGGAACAGATCACCATCACCACCATGGCGGCGATCATCCCGATACTGGCACTGTCTAACATAAGAACACAATCAACTCC
>CALWXU010000084.1 GCA_944385585.1 uncultured Flavonifractor sp. | reverse complement strand
CGCCTCCCTGATGATCTTCCGGGACACCGGCGACGAGAAGTACCTGACCTGGTTCGAGCGCACCCTGGACTACTGCAGGGAGCACTTCTCCGACCCCGAGTTCGGCGACTGGTACGGCTACCTCCGCCGGGACGGCAGGCCCACCATGCCGGCGTGCAAGGGAAGCACCTTCAAGGGCCCCTTCCACCTGCCGCGGATGCTGATCATGTGCGATCAGATGCTGGATCAGCTCCTGGCCGCGCAGTAAGGGAGGGGGGCGCCTATGCCCGTCGGAAATGTTTTTGAGAAGATCAACAGCGAGTATTACCAGCTGACCAGCGCGGAGAAAAAGGTAGCCGACTACGTGGTCATCCACCAGCATAAGACCCAGTTCATGTCCATCTCCGAGCTGGCGGAGGAGTCCGGCGTGGCGGAGGCCACCATCTCCCGCTTCTGCCGCCGGCTGGACTACAAGGGGTACAACGCCTTTAAGCTGGCGGTGGCCAACTCCACGGCCAGCCGGGTGGAGAGCCTGCCCACCCAGGGAGAGGTCCTGCCGGAGGACAGCATCGAGGAGATGAGCCAGAAGCTCTACGCCGCCGACCGGGACGCCATGGCCCAGACCCTGGAGCTGATCCGGCCGGAGGCCGTCCGCCGGGCGGCGGACATCCTCTTCTCGGCGGAGAAGGTGCTGTGCATGGGACAGGGGGGCTCCATGCTCCTGGCCCAGGAGGCCGCCCACCTGTTCAGCACCAGCATGCCAGGCTTCACGGCGGTGGTGGACTCCCACATGCAGGCCATCGCCGCCTCCCACCTGACCGCCCGGGACGCGGTGCTCTACTACTCCTACTCCGGCTCCACCGAGGAGCTGCTGAAGAACCTGAAGGTCATCCGGGAGCGGAAGGCCATGGCCGTCCTCATCACCCGCTTCCCCAAGTCGCCCGGCGCGGCCTATGCCGACGTGGTGCTCCAGTGCGGCTCCCGGGAGGGGCCGCTCCAGGTGGGCTCCGTGGCGGCCCGGGTGGCCCAGCTCTACCTGACGGACGTGCTCTTCCACGAGGTCTGCCGCCGGGACGCGGCCAGGTGCGCCGCCACCCGGGAGGTGGTGGCCGAGGTGCTCTCCGACAAGCACATATAGCCGTGCCCCGCAGCTGGCGGTTTTGAAAGAAAATTGCAGGACAAAATAAAATATGAAAATTTTTTTAAAAATCATATTGACAAACGGGGGATAAGATTATACAATCTACACAACGGCGATGGAACAGTAAAAGCCAATTTTATCAAAATTGAGGAGGAAGTAACATGAACATGAGGAAACCTCTTGCGCTCCTTCTGGCCGCCGGCCTGACCCTGGGCCTGGCCGCCTGCGGCGGAGGCGCCACCACCGAGAGCCCCAGCGGCGGCTCCAGCGAGACCCCCGCCGGCAGCACCGGCAGCGGCTCCGCGGAGACTGTCTCCCTCACCCTGTGGACCTACCCGGTCGGCTCCTTTGCCGACAACCTGGACGCCACCATCGCCGCGTTCAACGAGGTCCACCCCGAGATCCAGATCACCTATGAGACCATCGACTATCAGAACGGCGACACCCGCGTGACCTCCGCGATCCAGGGCGGCTCCACCCCGGATCTGATCTTCGAGGGCCCGGAGCGCCTGGTGGGCAACTGGGGCCGCAGCGGCGTCATGGTGGATCTGTCCGACCTGTGGGCCGAGGACGCCGCCTCTGACATCTCCGCCGGCATCGCCGAGTCCTCCCAGCTGGACGGCGCCTACTACATGTACCCCCTGAGCGTCACCGCCCACTCCATGGCCATCAACTACGAGGTCTTTGAGGCAGCCGGCGCCCTGCAGTACATCGACGAGGAGACCCGCACCTGGACCACCGACGGCTTTGTCAGCGCCATGGCCGCCATCCGCGACGCCATTGCCGCCGGTACCGTCAACGTCATCACCCCCGGCATCGTCTACTGCGGCGGCCAGGGCGGCGACCAGGGCACCCGCGCGCTGGTGAACAACCTGTACTCCGGCTACTTCACCAACGAGGACGGCACCGCCTACACCGCCGATTCCGCCGAGAACATCCAGGCGCTGGAGCTGCTCAAGACCATGGTGGACGACGGCTCCCTGGACGCCAACACCTCCTTCGTGGCCTCTGACGAGCTGCAGGCCTTCGCCAACCAGACCTGCGCCGTCACCTTCTGCTGGAACTACTCCAACTACGTCCAGTACGCCGAGCAGACCCAGTTCACCCCCTACGTCATGGCCTTCCCCTCTGACGACGGCGTGCCCGAGCTGGAGATGGGCTTCTACGGCCTGGGCATCTTCGACAACGGCGACGAGGCCAAGATCGAGGCCGCCAAGGAGTTCATCCGCTTCGTGTGCAACGACGAGACCCAGGCGGTTGAGTGCGTGAAGCAGACCGGCTTCTTCCCCGTCCACGAGAACTTCGGTGACGTGTACGCCGGCACCGACGAGGAGGAGACCAAGGCCCCCTTCGCCCTCATGTCCACCTACCTGGGCCGGTTCTACAACCTGACCCCCGGCTGGACCGAGCAGCGCACCAACTGGTGGAACATGCTCCAGCAGATCTTCACTGACGCCAAGGACGTGCAGACCGCTGTGACCGACTACGTCACCGCCAGCAACGCCAACATCGGCTGATCGGGCCCCACATCTGAAAACCTAACGTGCACTCCTGTGCCCGCTCCCTGCCGAGAGGGGGCGGGCACAGCTGCTTTTCGCCGGACTGGTGAAAAAAGGCAAATACCACTTGAAAGAGAGGGAAACTCATGGCGCAAAATGCCGTAACGGCCCCGGCCGAGCGGAAGCCGAAAAAGCAGCGGCAGTCCCAGTTCTCCGGAATGAGTAAGGCGCTCATCCGGAGAGAAACCATCTCCGCCTATCTCTTCCTCCTGCCCAGCCTGATCTTCTTTGTGGGATTCGTGGTCATCCCCATGGTCATGTGCGTGGTCTACAGCTTCCTGGACATGGGCCTGGGCGAGGCGGGCACCTTTACCGGCCTGTCCAACTACGTCCGCATGTTCCAGGACCCCGTCTTTATCAGGGGCTTCTGGAATACGGTCATCATCGTGGTGGTGGCGGTGCCCACCGTCACCGCCTTCTCCCTGTGGGTGGGCTCCGCCATCTATCAGATGAAGCCCTTCACCCGCTCCTTCTTCCGGTGCGTGTTCTACCTGCCGGTGGTCACCGGCACCGTGGCCGTCACCGTGGTGTGGAAGTGGATCTTCAACGCCTACTACGGCGTGCTCAACCAGGTCATCGGCACCACCGGCTACAACTGGCTGGGGGAGGAGCGCACCGCCCTGGCCTGTATCATCATGATCCTGTTCACCACCTCCATCGGGCAGCCCATTGTGCTCTACGTGGCCGCCCTGGGCAACGTGGACCAGTCCCTCATCGAGGCGGCGGAGGTGGACGGCGCCACCAAGCTCCAGGTGTTCTGGAAGATCAAGTGGCCCCAGATCATGCCCACCACCCTCTATATCCTGGTCATCACCACCATCAACTCCTTCCAGTGCTTCGCGCTCATCCAGCTGCTCACCTCCGGCGGCCCCAACCACGCCACCGACACCATCATGTATTATATTTTTGACACCGTCTACCGCTACAATGACTTTGGCTATGCCAACGCCATGGGCGTGGTCCTGGCACTGATCATCGCGGTGTTCTCCGCGCTGCAGTTCAAGATCACCAAGACGGACAACGGTTAAGGAGGTGGAGAGATGAACGCTGCAAAACGCAAGCTGTCCGGGACATCCACCGGCTACCGGGTGGCATCCATTGTCATTCTGATCCTGCTGGCGGTCTTTTTCATCTTCCCGCTGTACTGGATCATCACCGGCTCCTTCAAGGACGCCGTGGCCATCAACTCCCGCACACCCCAGTGGTTCCCCATGAGCCCCACCCTGGAGAACTACGTCAAGCTGTTCAGCCGCCCGGCCATGCAGTGGCTGCTGAATACCGTCATCATGGCCGTGGGCGCCATGATCCTCACCTGCTTCACCGCCGCCCTGGCCGGCTACGCCCTGGCCAAGAAGCGGTTCTACGGCCGCGGCCTGCTGTTCACCATCATCATCTGCGCCATGGCCCTGCCCAAGCAGGTCATCGTCATCCCCCTGCTGCAGGAGATGAACATGCTCACCCTGTCCAACACCCTGTGGGCGGTGATCCTGCCCACCGTGGGCTGGCCCTTCGGCGTGTTCCTGATGAAGCAGTTCTCTGAGGGTATCCCCACCGAGATCCTGGAGGCCGCACGGGTGGACGGCGCCGGGGAGCTGCGCACCTTCTTCAGCGTGGTGTTTCCCATGATCAAGCCCGGCATCGGCGCCCTGGCCATCTTCACCTTCGTCAACTCCTGGAACGACTACTTCCTCCAGCTGATCATGCTGACCAGCGAGACCAAGTACACCATCTCCCTGGGCATCGCCACCATGCAGGGCGAGATGTCCAGCGACTTCGGCCTGATCATGGCCGGCGCCACCCTGGCCGCCATCCCCATCGTGGCCGTGTTCATCGCCTTCCAGAAGTACTTCACCCAGGGCATCGCCATGGGCGCGGTCAAGGGCTGAGGCACGGGCCGTGCCTGCATGCGGGACCAACTACCGTTAGAATAGGAGACGAGGATTTGTATGAGCGATTTGAATCAGTACCGGGGCGTCATCCCCGCGTTCTACGCCTGCTATGACGAGGAGGGGAGCATCTCCCCCGAGCGGGTGCGGGGCCTGACCCGCCACCTCATCGGCAAGGGGGTCAACGGCCTGTACGTGGGCGGCTCCTCCGGCGAGTGCATCTACCAGAGCGTGGAAGAGCGCAAGGTGGTGCTGGAGAACGTCATGGCCGAGGCCAAGGGGAAGCTGGTGGTCATCGCCCACGTGGCCTGCAACAACACCGCGGACAGCCGGGAGCTGGCCGCCCACGCCGAGGGGCTGGGGGTGGACGCCATCGCCGCCATCCCCCCCATCTACTTCCACCTGCCGGAGCACGCCATCGCGGCCTACTGGAATGACATCTCCGCCGCCGCCCCCAACACCGACTTCGTCATCTACAACATCCCCCAGCTGGCCGGGGTGGCCCTCACCCCCTCCCTGCTGAGGGAGATGCAGAAGAACCCCCGGGTGGTGGCGGTGAAGAACTCCTCCATGCCCGTCCAGGACATCCAGATGTGGCGGGACGCCGGGGTGCTGGTGTTCAACGGCCCCGACGAGCAGTACATCTCCGGTCTGGCCATGGGCGCCTGCGCCGGCATCGGCGGCACCTACGCCGTCATGCCGGAGCTCTTCCTGAAGGTGTACGACCACTTCCAGAAGGGCGAGATGGAGCCCGCCCGGCAGATCCAGAACGACATCGACCGCATCATCTATAAGATGTGCCAGGCCCACGGCAACCTGTACGCCGTGCAGAAGGCCATCCTGGCCAAGGAGGGCGTGCCCTGCGGCTCGGTCCGCAAGCCCATGCCCGCCCTCGTCGACAGCGACGCCGCCGTGGTGGACGAGGCCCGCGCCATGATCGCCGCCGCCATCGCCAAATACTGCTGAGACCACTGGTTCTGCAACTTTAAATGTGAGGAGTCTGTAAGCATGCGTATTTATCAAGCGGAGGACTACAAGGCCATGAGCCGCCGGGCGGCCAACATCATCTCCGCCCAGGTCATCTATAAGCCCAACTGCGTGCTGGGCCTGGCCACCGGGGGCACCCCGGTGGGCCTGTACCAGCAGCTGGTGGACTGGTACAGGAAGGGGGATCTCAGCTTTGCCGAGACCCGCTCCGTCAATCTGGACGAGTACCTGGGCCTGTCCCCCCACCACGAGCAGAGCTACCGCTATTTCATGCAGGTCAACCTGTTCGACCACATCGACATCAAGCCGGAGAACACCCACGTGCTGGACGGCCTGGCCAAAAACCCCGAGGCGGAGTGCGCCGCCTACAACCAGCTCATCCGGGATCTGGGCGGCATCGACCTGCAGCTGCTGGGCATGGGCCACAACGGCCACATCGCCTTCAACGAGCCGGGGGACGACTTCGGCCTGGAGACCCACCTGGTGAACCTGACCGAGAGCACCATCAACGCCAACCAGCGCTTCTTCGAGAGCCGGGACGAGGTGCCCCGCCACGCCCTGAGCATGGGCATCAAGAACATCATGAACGCCCGGCGCATCCTGATGGTGGTCAGCGGCGAGGAGAAGGCGGACATCGTGTGCCGCGCCTTTGCCGGCCCGGTGACCAAGGAGGTGCCCGCCTCCGTGCTCCAGCTCCACCCCGACGTGACCCTGGTGGGCGACCGGGCCGCCCTCCACAAGCTGGCAGAGGCAGGTGTACCCGTATGCGGATAACCGGAGGGCAGGTGTTTGACCTGCAGGAGGGCTTTGTCCGGCGGGACGTGTGCTTTGACGGCCGGCTGCTCTCCAATTCCAGCGCCGACGGAAGGACCTATGACGCCGAGGGGTGCTATGTGATCCCCGGCCTCACCGACGTCCACTTCCACGGCTGCATGGGCCGGGACTTCTCCGACGCCGACCCCGAGGGGCTGGAGATCATGGCGCAATATGAGCTCTCCCGGGGCGTCACCCAGATCTGCCCCGCCGGCATGACCCTGCTGGAGGGGCAGCTGACAAAGGTCTGTCAGGTGGCCGCCGACCACCGGGACGCCGGGAAGCCCGGCGCGGAGCTGTGCGGCATCAACCTGGAGGGCCCCTTCCTCTCCATGGCCAAGAAGGGCGCCCAGAACGGCGACTGGCTCCACGCCCCCGACGTGCCCATGTTCCGCCGGCTGATGGCCGCCTCCAAGGGGCTGGTCAAGCTGGTGTCCGTGGCGCCGGAGGAGCCGGGCGCCATGGCGTTCATCGAGGCGGTGGAGGGAGAGGTCACCGTGTCCATCGCCCACACCACGGCGGACTACGACACCGCCATGGAGGCCTTCCGCCTGGGCGCCCGGCAGGTGACCCACCTGTTCAACGCCATGCCCCCCTTCAGCCACCGCGCCCCCGGCGTGGTGGGGGCCGCCCTGGACACCCCCATCTGCAATGTGGAGCTCATCTGCGACGGCGTCCACATCCACCCGGCGGTGGTGCGGGCCGTGTTCCAGATGTTCGGCCATAAGCGGGTGATCCTCATCTCCGACACCATGCGGGCCGCCGGCATGTCGGACGGCGACTACACCCTGGGCGGGCAGGCGGTCACGGTGAAGGGCAAGCTGGCCACCCTGGCCGACGGCACCATCGCCGGCTCGGTCACCGACCTGATGAACTGCATGCGCACCGCCGTGTCCTTCGGCATCCCCCTGGAGGACGCGGTGTGGGCGGCGGCGGTGAACCCCGCCCGGTCCATCGGCATCTTCAGCCGCATGGGCAGCCTGGAGCCCGGCAAGCGGGCCAACGTGGTGGTCCTGGACCAGAACCTGGAGCTCAAGGACGTATTTTTCCGCGGGGAACTGGTCAGCCGCGGTTAAACAGCGGCATACCCCATCATAAGCCTCCCGCCCTACTCCATTTTCATAGAGCGGGGGAGCGGTCAAAAAGGAGGAAGCATCCGCCGGGCCGGCGGTGCGGCAGTGTGGAGACCTGCCGTAACGTCCG
>CALWXU010000083.1 GCA_944385585.1 uncultured Flavonifractor sp. | reverse complement strand
CCTCCACCGGGGCGGTGGTGTCCAGGCCGATGATCCGGTCGGCGCACCCCAGCCGGGACAGCAGGCTGTAGATGCGGGAGAAGGTGGGCTCGCTGCGCTCCCTGGGGGACATGGAGGTGAAGAAGTTCTTCCGGAACTGGAGGGAGAAGGCCGCCCCGTGGAAGGAGTTGGTCACCACGGCGGAGGCGTGCTGGAACAGGCCCAGGAACTCCCGGGGGCCCGCGTCAAAGACCACCTCCGAGGCCCCCTCGATCCTCCGCCGGGCCCCCGCCAGCTGGACGATGGGCCAGCCGGTGCGCTGGGACAGGGCCAGGGCGTAGGGGGCGGCCTCGGCGGGGTCGGAGACGAAGTAGCACAGGATATAGGGCCCCTGGCGTCTGGGCGGCGCGGCCAGCGCTCCCCAGTCCTTCCCATTGAGCAGCAGGGTGGGGTCCAGCACCACCCGGGCCTCCCGCCCGGCGGCCTCCTTTAACAGCACCTGCCCCCGCTTCTCCCGCACCGACAGGGCGGAGAAGGGGGCCAGGAACTCCCGCAGCTGCGCGGCCTTGTCCGCTGGCAGCTCCGGCACCCCCAGGCTGGGGGCGTAGGCGATGCGCCGGCCCTCCTTCACGAAGGAGAGCAGGAAGGAGGGGTCGAACTGCCCGTCCTGAAAGATATAGGGGTTCCAGATCTGGTCGCTGCCCGCCACATACACGTCGTATTCCGGCGGGGCGGCCCGGAGCTGCTCAAAGGCGGTGTACCGCTCCGGCGACAGGCGCATCTCCTCCGCCACAAAGGCCTCAAACCGGGCAAACCGCCGCTGGAAGGCCCCGTAGTGGAGGGCGGTGTGGGCGTCGGAGGCCATGCCCCGCACGCCGCCCCCCTTTTTGAAGATCTGGTTGGTGCGGGTGGTGTGGGGCAGGCGGTAGTCGATGATCTCACACCCGTGGCCCAGGCCCTGGATGGCCCTCATGGTGGCGTAGGCCTGGAGCTGGGCCCCGTAGTGGTGGGCGAAGTGGAAGGTGATCAGTCCGGTGCGCATGGCGCTCCCTCCTAAAGAAAACGGCACAAATCAAATCAGTATAGTATATCCCGGAAGCGCCGGGCTTGTCAATGCGGGAGGGCGTTCGTCCCTTTTCAAGATGAAACCGAGGGAGAAAACCCGCGCGTCATTGACCGCCGGCGGTATGAGAGCTTTTAATCAGCTGCCAAGATTTCCGTCAATTTGACAGGATTTTAACTCCCCTTGCAATCACTGCGTTCCTTAAAAAGGGAAGCGTGTTCCAGGAGGGCAGGCTTTGGAGCGGCAGGCAGACAGGGCGGCAGGGCGGGACGGGAATTCCGCCACAACTGGGAAATTGCCTATGGTGTTTTGGGGAAAAGTGCGGTATAATGCAGCTATTCCAATGAGACGCTTGGCCGCGCCTGGACTGCGGCCCGCGCGGCGGAAAGGAGGGAGCGTCCGTGCGCTTACCGGAGGGAATACGCATGTTTGGCATATCCCGGGCCTTGGACTATCTGGGAAAAGACCCGGACGCCAACCTCCCCCGGCTGATGGAGTGGGTGGATCAATTTATGGGGGAGCGGTTGAGCCCGCCCTACCGGGAGCTGTTCCACCGGGCCATGACCGACCCGGAGAACAACTGGCACCGGCTCATCAAGAGCATGTACACCGACATCGACAACCGGGTGCTGAAGAAGATTTTTGAGAACTTCGTGATCCACGGCGGCCTGCTGGACTGGCCGGAGCGGTGCGCGGCGGGAAAGCTGGACCAGGAGAGCGCCCCCTGGTCGGTGCTTATCGACCCCTCCTTCCCCTGCGCCATGGACTGCGCCGGCTGCGGCGCGTCCATCTACGGCGTGCGCCCCTCCCTGGAGTTCGACAGCATGGACGAGGTGGTGGAGCGGCGAAAGGCCCAGGGCTGCCACCTGTTCATCGTCAGCGGGGGCGACCCCCTGGCGCTGGAGCAGGAGGCCATCGCCCTGTGCAACAAGCACGGTGACTGCGTGTTTGCCGCCTTCACGCCTCCCCGGTCCATTACCGAGCAGCTGTGCATAGACCTGCTGCGGGTGGGCAACCTCTTCCCCGCCATCCGCGTGGACGTGGACCCGGAGGACGCGGAGCGGGCGGCGGGGCTGCTGCGGCGGTACAGGCTGCCCTTCGGCGTGGCCTGCGGCTGCACGGCGGACAACGCCGGGCGGGTGGCAACCAAGACGTACTACGACAGGGTGATCGGCATGGGGGCCAAGTTCTGTTGGTTCTTCTCCTGCCCGGCCTATGGCCCGGCGGCACCCCCCACCCCGGAGCAGCTGGAGGCCATCCACCAGAGGGTGAGGGCCTTCCGCAAAACAGAGCCCCTGCTTACCCTGGATTTTTGGGACGGGCCCGGCATCTCGGAGGCCGCCCCACAAGGAGGATATTTATGAGTATTGTCAAGGATATGTCCCTGGCCCCCTCCGGGCGCAGGAAGATCAGCTGGGTGCGGGACTTCATGCCCGCTCTGGGCGGCATCGAGGCCCGCTTCGAGAAGGAGAAGCCCTTCGCCGGCCTGCGGGTGGCGGTGTCCGTCCACCTGGAGGCCAAGACCGCCAACCTGGGCTATGTGCTCGCCAAGGGCGGGGCGGAGGTCCGCCTCACCGGCTCCAACCCCCTGTCCACCCAGGACGACGTGGCCGCCGGCCTGGCCGACCTGGGGGTGGAGACCTTCGGCGTCCACGGCGTCAGCGCCGAGGAGTATGAGCGCCTGCTCATCGAGACGCTGAGGTTCAAGCCCCACCTGATCGTGGACGACGGCGGCGACCTGGTTCACCTGCTGGGGGGCAAGTGCGCCGATCTGGCGGAAAACCTGTTCGGCGGGTGTGAGGAGACCACCACCGGCATCCTCCGCCTCAAGGCCCGGGAGCGGGAGGGCATCCTGCCCTGCGCCATGATGGCGGTGAACGACGCCAAGGCCAAGCACTACTACGACAACAAGTACGGCACCGGGCAGAGCGTGTGGGACGCCATCATGCACACCACCAACCTGATCGTGGCGGGCAAGACCGTGGTGGTGGCCGGCTACGGCTGGTGCGGCAAGGGGGTGGCCATGCGCTCTGCCGGCATGGGGGCGGACGTGATCGTCACCGAGGTGGACCCCTTCAAGGCCCTGGACGCCACCATGAACGGCTTCCGGGTCATGCCCATGGACGAGGCGGCCAAATACGGCGACGTGTTCGTCACCGTCACCGGCTGCAAGGACGTGATCACCCCCAGGCACTTCGAAGTGATGAAGCACAACGCCATCCTCACCAACGCGGGCCACTTCGACTGCGAGGTGGACGTGGCCGGCCTGGCCAAGATGGCCGTGCGCCGGGAGGTGCGCCGGGACAACATTGAGGGCTTCACCCTGCCAGACGGGCGGGTGCTCAACGTCATCGGCGAGGGGCGGCTGGTAAACCTGGCCGCCGGCAACGGCCACCCCGCCGAGATCATGGACATGTCCTTCGCCGTCCAGGCCCTGGCCCTGGAGTGGCTGGTCAAGCACCGGGACGGCCTGGAGAAGAAGCTCTACCAGGTGCCCGCCGAGATCGACGACGAGATCGGGCGGGTCAAGCTGGCCGCCATGGGCCTGTCCATCGACGCCCTCACCCCCGAGCAGGAGGAATACTTAAACGGCTGGAAGGCGTAATCGGAGGACACGGATGGAATACGGATATGACACCTTCCGCACGGAGCTGCCGGAGGATCAGCTGGAAATGCTGCTGGACCTGGGGGCGGAGATGGATCTGTACATCGACCCCACCGCCAGCCTGGAGTGTGAGCAATATTTCTCCGGGCTGCTGTCCGATTACCGCGGGGACCGGGAGGGGCTCCGGGCCTACTGCAGGGAGGCCATCCAGCGGGATTTCCGGGTGATGAAGGAGAAGCCGGCCTGGCTGCAGGGGGATGAGTGGCAGTTCCACAACGGCAGGCCGATGGCCTTTGTGGGACAGCTCGACGCCGTGCTCCGCCGGGACGGCAGCCCGTGCGGCATCTCCTTCTATGTGTTCTACGACCTGGAGGGCGGGGCGGTGAAAACGGTCACGCAGTGCGACTAGGTCCCGGCCCCGCCGTCCGGGGGCGTCCCCGCGCGTTATACAGAGCCCCCCTTTTGTCTATTGCAAAAGGGGAGAAAACGGGGTATAATAATCCCAGAAAAGTAAATAAGCCTTATCGAGAGTGGCGGAGGGAACGGCCCGATGAAGCCCGGCAACCTGCAGTGCAAGGTGCCAAATCCGGCGAGGAAATCGAAAGATGAGGATGGATGGGCTCCACGCGCCCCGCCATCCGGCGGGGCGCGTTTTTCACGCCCACCCCAGAAAGGAAGGAACAGCTATGGCAAACCGTCTCTTTACCTCGGAGTCTGTCACCGAGGGGCATCCCGACAAAATCTGCGACCAGATCTCCGACGCGGTCCTGGATGACATCCTGGCCGCCGACCCCACCGCCCACGTGGCCTGCGAGACCTTCACCACCACCGGCATGGTCACCGTCATGGGGGAGATCACCACCCAGCACTACACCGACATCCCCTCCATCGTCCGCCGCACGGTGGAGCGCATCGGCTACACCGACCCGGCCTACGGCTTCGACTACCGCTCCTGCGCGGTGCTGACCGCCATTGACGAGCAGTCCCCCGACATCGCCATGGGCGTGAACCAGTCCTACGAGCTCCAGCAGGGCGGCACCGACGAGGCCGACCGCATCGGCGCCGGCGACCAGGGCATGATGTTCGGCTACGCCTGCGACGAGACCCCCGAGCTGATGCCCGCCCCCATCTCCATGGCCCACAAGCTGTCCCGCAGGCTGGCCGAGGTGCGCAAGTCCGGCCAGCTCAAGTGGCTGCGCCCCGACGGCAAGAGCCAGGTCACCGTGGAGTACGGCGACGACGGGCAGGTGCTCTCCTGCCCCGCCATCGTGGTGTCCACCCAGCACGACCCCGACATCGCCCTGAAGGACCTGCGGGATGCCGTGGTGGAGGAGATCATCAAGCCCGTCATCCCCGCCCGGTACATCACCAAGGACACCAAGTTCTACGTCAACCCCACCGGCCGCTTTGTGGTGGGCGGCCCCGTGGGCGACACCGGCCTGACCGGCCGCAAGATCATCGTGGACACCTACGGCGGCTCCGCGGCCCACGGCGGCGGCTGCTTCTCCGGCAAGGACCCCACCAAGGTGGACCGCTCCGCCGCCTACATGGCCCGCTATGTGGCCAAGAACCTGGTGGCCGCCGGCCTGTGCAGAAAGTGCCAGATCGAGCTGGCCTACGCCATCGGCGTGGCCCACCCCGTCTCCGTGCTGGTGGACACCTACGGCACCGGCGCGGTGGACGAGGAGAAGCTCTCCGCCATCGTGAGCGAGAACTTCGACCTGCGCCCCGCCAAGATCATCGAGCACCTGGACCTCCGCCGGCCCATCTACGAGCAGACCGCCTCCTACGGCCACTTCGGCCGCACCGACGTCGACCTGCCCTGGGAGCACCTGGACATGGTGGAGAAGCTGAAGAGCTATCTGTAAGCTCCGCCTCGGGCAGGCGGCTTCGCCGCCGCTCCGGCGCGCCGGGGGGCGCGGGGATTCTTTCCCGCGCCCCCCTTTACTTTTGCCGGACGGGCTGATATAATAGGCACCGACCAATCAAAGCAGCCACAGCGCGCGGCGGGGCCGCGCATCGGGAAGCCGGTGAGAATCCGGCGCAGTCTTACCTCTACTGTAAGCGTGGACGAGGGCGCACAGGCCATTGACCCTTTCGGGGTTGAGAAGGCGCGCCTGAGAAGGAAGCGCAAGCCAGGAGACCGGCTGTGGCGTGCAGATCAGCGCAGCTCTGAGGTGGAGAGGTGCGGCATGCCCGGTACAGGCATCGAAAATCCCCCTCGGAAGCGAGGGGGATTTTTTTGCGTCAGGAGGCGGCTGGATGGCAAAGCTGGAGCTGTATATTCCCGTGGGGCGGCAGCGGCTGCGCTGCGGCTACACCACCGGCACCTGCGCCGCGGCGGCCGCCGCGGGGGCCGCGGCCCTGCTCCTCACCGGCCAGGTCCTGCCCGCCGTGCGCATCGCCACCCCGGCGGGGGTGGAGGTGGAGGCCGAGCTGCTGGAGCACGCCGCCGGGGACGGCTGGGCCGCCTGCGCGGTGCGCAAGGACGGCGGCGACGACCCGGACATCACCGACGGGGCGCTGATCTTCGCCCGGGTGGAGCGGACGGACACCCCCGGCGTCTGCGTCGACGGCGGCGAGGGGGTGGGCCGGGTGACCCTGCCCGGCCTGGACCAGCCGGTGGGGGCGGCGGCCATCAATTCCACCCCCCGGCGGATGATCGCCGAGCAGCTGGAGCGGGCCATGGCGAAGGCCGGCGGCGCCGGCGGCCTGCGGGCGGTGATCTCCGCGCCGGAGGGGGAGGCCCTGGCAAAGCGCACCTTCAACCCCCGGCTGGGCATCGTGGGGGGCATCTCCATCCTGGGCACCAGCGGCATCGTCAGGCCCATGAGCGAGGCGGCGCTGATCGACTCCCTCTACCTGGAGATGGACCAGCGGCGGGCGGCGGGGGCGGAGGATCTGCTCCTCACCCCCGGCAACTACGGGGAGGCCTTCGCCCGGGAGGCGCTGGGGCTGAACCTGGACCGCTGGTGCATGTGCAGCAACTACCTGGGGGCGGCCATCGACCACGCCGCCGGGGCGGGCTTCTGCTCCGTGCTGGTGGTGGGCCATTTGGGCAAGCTGATCAAGGCGGCCGCCGGGTGCATGAACACCCACTCCAAGACCGCCGACGCCCGGCGGGAGACGCTCACCGCCCACGCCGCCCTGGCCGGGGCGGACAGGGCGCTGCTGCGCGCCCTCTTCGACAGCCCCACCACCGACGCGGGGGTGGAGCTGCTGCAGCAGGCCGGCCTGCTGCAGCCGGTCATGGCCTCCATCGGGGCGGCCCTGGACGGCCACCTGAAGCGCCGGGCGGGGGAGGGGCTGGCCATCGAGGCCCTGTTCTTCTCCAATCAGCACGGCATCCTGGGGAAAACGCCGGGGGCGGACCGGCTGACGGCCCTCCACCGCGCGGCCCTGGATGGCGAAACGGCGGGCGGATGATAGCCGCCCCTACACACAACTTGTCTACACGCTCAGGAGGTTATGCTATGGTACATTTCATTGGCGCGGGCCCCGGCGGGGCGGATCTGATCACCGTGCGGGGGGCCAGGCTGCTGGGGGAGGCCGACGTAATTATCTACGCCGGCTCCCTGGTGAACCCCGCCCTGCTGGACTACAAGAAGGAGGGCTGTCAGGTCTATGACAGCGCCTCCATGACCCTGGAGCAGGTCATTCAGGTCATGCGGGACACCGAGGCGGGGGGCGGCGTCACCGCCCGCCTCCACACCGGCGACCCTTCCCTCTATGGGGCCATCCGGGAGCAGATGGACCAGCTGGACAAGCTGGGCATCCCCTACGACGTGACCCCCGGCGTGTCCTCCTTCTCCGGGGCGGCGGCGGCCCTCAACGCCGAGTATACGCTACCGGAGGTATCACAGTCGGTTATCATCACCCGCATGGCGGGGCGGACGCCGGTGCCGGAGGGGGAGCGGCTGCGCGCGCTGGCCTCCCACGGCTGCACCATGGTGCTGTTCCTGTCCACCGGCCTGCTGGAGCGGGTGGAGGAGGAGCTGCTGGCCGGGGGCTATTCTCCCGACACCCCGGCGGCCATCGTCTACAAGGCCACCTGGCCGGAGGAGAAGGTGTTCCGCTGCACCGTGTCCACCCTGGC
>CALWXU010000082.1 GCA_944385585.1 uncultured Flavonifractor sp. | reverse complement strand
GAGCAGTACAAGCTCTACAAGCTGATCTGGAGCCGGTTCCTGGCCTGCCAGATGGCCTCCGCCGTGTACGACAGCGTCTCCATCGACGCCCAGTCCGCCGGCTACACCTTCCGGGCCACCCACTCCGCCCTGAAGTTCTCCGGCTACACCGCCGTATACGTGGAGGGCAAGGACGAGGAGGACGAGGTGTTCCAGTCCCCCCTGCCCGACCTGAAGGAGGGGGAGGGCCTGGAGCTGAAGGGCCTCACCCCGGGGCAGCACTTCACCCAGCCCCCCAGCCGGTACACCGAGGCCACCCTCATCAAGGCCCTGGAGGAGAAGGGCATCGGCCGCCCCTCCACCTACGCCCCCACCATCTCCACCATCCTGGACCGGGAGTATGTGGTGAAGGAGGGCCGCAACCTCCGCCCCACCCCCCTGGGGGAGGTGGTCACCGGATTGATGAAGGACAAGTTCACCGACATTGTGGACACCGCCTTCACCGCCAACATGGAGGAGCAGCTGGACGAGGTGGAGACCGGCAAGGTGGACTGGAAGAGCCTGCTGGGCCAGTTCTACGGCGGCTTTGAGAAGGAGCTGCAGCAGGCGGAGCAGGACCTGGACGGGGAGCGCATCAAGGTGCCCGACGAGGTGTCCGATGTCATCTGCCCCAAGTGCGGCCGCAACCTGGTCTATAAATCCGGCCGGTTCGGCCGGTTCCTGGCCTGCCCCGGCTGGCCGGAGTGCGACCACACCCAGCCCATCGTCATCGAGATGCCGGGCCGGTGCCCCAAGTGCGGCGGCAAGATCCTGAAAAAGACCTCCAAGCGGGGGTACGCCTACTACGGCTGCGAGAACAACTCCAACAAGGACGAATCCAAGCGGTGCGACTTCATGACCTGGGACGTGCCGGTGAGCGACAACTGCCCCGAGTGCGGGCACACCCTGTTCAAGAAGTCGGGCCGGGGCTTCAAGAGGCCCTTCTGCATCAACCCGGAGTGCCCCAGCTTCCTGCCGGAGGACCAGCGGGGCTACCGGAAGAAGGCCGCCGCCGCGGAGAGCCCGGCGGAGGGCGCGCCGCCGGCGGAGGAGAAGAAGCCCGCCCAAAAGACGGGCGCCAAGGCGGCCGCGGGGAAAAAGACCGCCGCAAAGAAGCCCGCGGCGAAAAAAACGGCGGCCAAGTCCGCCGCTGAGGCAAAGAAAACCGCCGCGGCGAAGAAGACCACCGCCAAAAAGACCGCCGCGAGGAAGGCCGCGGCCGAGCCCACAGAGAGCGAAACCTGAGTTCGCTTCCCCCGGGGGAAGGCGTCAGGGGGTTCCCCCTGACGCCCTAAACCAGTTTGAAATACCGGAGGAAATGAACATGGACAAGCAAACCGCACAGACCGCACAGCCCAAGCTGCGCACCAACCTGGACACCGACCTGCTCAAGCTCATCGCCATCGCCGCCATGCTGGCGGACCACATCGGCGGGGCATTTTTCCCGGCGGTGCCCGTGTTCCGCTGGATCGGCCGGCTGGCCTTCCCGCTGTTCTGCTACTGCATGACGGTGGGCCTGCTCTACACCCACAACATCAGGCGCTATCTGGGCCGCCTGGCGGTGTTCGCCGTGGTGTCCCAGCCCTTCTGGATTCTGGCCTTCAACGCCGACGACATCCTGGGAAACCTGACCAACTGGAACATCTTCTTTACCCTGCTGCTCAGCCTGCTGGCCATGTGGGGCCTGACCACCAGGCGGTGGTGGCTCTTTGTGCTGTGCGTGCTGGCCCTGGCCTTCGGCAGCTTTGACTACAACTACAACGGCGTCATCCTGATGCTGATCTTTTACTTCTGCCGGAACCGGCCCGCCCTGCTGGCGGGGCTGTACATCCTGTTCTGGCTCCCCGCCCTGTGGGGCGGCTCCCTGGAGGACCCCCTGGCCCTGGTGGTGGGCGGGCACGCCGTCAACTGGACCATCTTCGCCCTGCTGGCCCTGCCGCTGATCCTGGTGCGGACCCATTCCGGCCTGAAAATCCCCAAATGGTTCTTCTACGCCTTCTATCCCGCCCACCTGGCGGTCATCGCCCTGGTGGGATGGTGCATGGGCGTGTGAGAACGGAAGGAAGGAATGCCCATGAAAATCCTCATGCTCAACGGAAGCCCCAGGCCCCATGGCAACACCGCCGCGGCCCTGGAGGAGATGGAGAAGGTCTTTGCCGCGGAGGGGCTGGAGACCGAGCTGGTCCACGTGGGAAACCGGGACATCCGCGGCTGCATCGCCTGCGGCCGGTGCGCGGAGACGGGTAAGTGCGTCTTTGACGACATCGTCAACGAGCTGGCCCCCAAGCTTGCGGCCTGCGACGGCCTGGTGGTGGGCAGCCCGGTGTACTACGCCTCCGCCAACGCCGCCCTGGTGGCCCTGCTCACCCGGCTGTTCTACTCCACCCCCTTTGACAAGACCATGAAGGTGGGGGCCGCCGTGGCCGCCGCCCGCCGGAGCGGCCTGACTGCCACCTTTGACGAGCTGAACAAGTTCTTCACCATCAGCGGCATGCCCGTGGCCTCCAGCCAGTACTGGAACGGCGTTCACGGCGCGCTGCCCGGCGAGGCCAGACAGGACGCGGAGGGAATGCAGACCATGCGCACCCTGGCCCGCAACATGGCCTTCCTGGTGAAGAGCATCGCCCTGGGCCGGGAGAAGTACGGCCTGCCGGAGCGGGAGGAATTCCAGCGGACCAACTTCATCCGCTGAACCGGCAGAGGAGGAACCCATGGAACCGGTGATTGTGATCGGCGCGGGCCTGGCGGGGTCGGAGGCCGCGTGGCAGCTGGCGGAGCGGGGCGTCCCCGTGGAGCTGCGTGAGATGAAGCCCGCCAAAATGACCCCCGCCCACCACAGCCCCTGGTTCGGGGAGCTGGTGTGCTCCAACTCCCTGCGCTCCGACCAGCTGGAGAACGCGGTGGGGCTTTTGAAGGAGGAGCTGCGCAGATGCGGCTCGCTCATTATGGCCTGCGCCGACGCCCACCGGGTGGAGGCGGGGGGAGCCCTGGCGGTGGACCGCCACGCCTTCTCCGCCGCCATCACGGAGAAGATCCGCAGCCACCCCAACATCACCGTGGTGGAGGGGGAGGTGCTGGACGTCCCGGAGGAGGGAAATGTGATCGTGGCCTCCGGCCCGCTGACCTCCGACCCGCTGGCCCAGGCCATCGCCAGCCGGTATCCCCAGAACAGCTACCTCCACTTCTTCGACGCGGCGGCCCCCCTGGTCACCTTTGAGAGCGTGGACATGGACAGCGCCTGGTTTGCCTCCCGGTACGACCGGGGCACCCCGGACTACATCAACTGCCCCCTCACCCAGGAGGAGTACCAGGCATTCTGGGAGGCCCTCACCACCGCCCAGGAGGCGGAGGTCCACGGCTTTGAGGACGCCGGGGTATTTGAGGGCTGCATGCCCGTGGAGGTCATGGCCCGGCGGGGACGGGACACCCTGTGCTACGGCCCCCTGAAGCCGGTGGGGCTGAAGGACCCCAAGACGGGGAAGGAGCCCTTCGCCGTGGTGCAGCTGCGCAAGGACAACGCCCAAGGGTCCATTTACAACATCGTGGGCTTCCAGACCCACCTGAAGTGGCCGGAGCAGAAGCGGGTGTTCTCCATGATCCCCGCCCTGAAAAACGCCGAGTTCGTCCGCTACGGGGTCATGCACCGCAACACCTATCTGGACTCCCCCCGGCTGCTGGACCGCTACTACCGGGTGAAGAAGGAGCCGCGCATCTGCTTCGCCGGGCAGATCACCGGCGTGGAGGGATACGTGGAGTCCACCGCCTCCGGCTTCCTGGCGGCGGTGGAGCTGGCCCGGCGGCTGGAGGGCAGGCCCCCCGTGGACTTCCCCCAGGAGACCGCCACCGGCGCCCTGGCCCTGTATATCAGCAACGGGAGCGTGAGCGACTTCCAGCCCATGAACATCAACTTCGGCCTGATCCCGCCCCTGGGCTACAGGGTCAAGGGCAAGCGGAACAAAAACGCGGAGCTGTCCAGACGGGCCCTGGAGGTTCTGGACGGATTGGATTGGCAATAGGTTGTCCCGCTTGCCCTGCGAGCGGGAGTGAGCCGCGCCGCGAGGCGCGTGCAAGCGTTTTGCCGGAGGCAAAACCTTGCCGCAGGCGGAATTCACTTCCGCCGAGGATGCAACAAGAAAAGGGGCCCCCGCGGAACTTTAGTTCCGTGGGGCACAAGCGGAACAAAAACGCGGAGCTGTCCAGGCGGGCCCTGGAGGTTCTGGGCGCCCTGGACGTGTAGGCCGGCCCCCAGGCCGGCCCGCGCTCACCGGGGCAGGTCCAGCACCAGGCGCAGGGCCAGGCGGAACCCGTGGCGGAAGCAGGCCAGGCGCTCCAGGCTGCTTGTCTCCGCGTGCAGGTCAGACAGCTGGTCCAGAAAGTCCAGGCCAAAGACGCCGTGTATCCGGTCGTGACAGGCGCAGATGCGCTCCAGCCGCTCCTGATAGCCGGGGAGCTTTTGGAAGTCCAGATGATGGTTCTCGATTTCATAGTCCAGGAGCTCTGCCAAATAGTCGTCCATGTCCATCACCCCACTAATAGCGTGTGTTAAGTATACACGCTATTAGTGGGGGTGTCAAGGGGGAAAGCCAGTGTATAGCCATGAATTATTTGGTGCGCGCTTGCGGGCGCTCAGGAATCAGGCTGGAGAGACGCAAAAGGCACTGGCCGATTTCCTTGGTGTGAAGCAAAACCAGATCGGTGAAATGGAGAATGGGCGCAAGGCATCCACCTTTGCCAAGCTCGCCCTTTTGTGCGAACACTACAATGTATCCGCCGACTATCTGCTGGGCCTGACGGACGAGCCGCGGCCCCTGCGGGGGGAGGCGGCCGGCATGTATGCCGGCCCTACGGACGATAACATGTAGGGCCGCCATATATGGCGGCCGTGCAGGCCGGTGCGGAGCGGCCCTCTGGCCGGCACAGACCACGCAAGAGAACACAGAAAAGAGGGAACGGAATGAAGATCATCGTAGACGCCATGGGCGGGGACAACGCGCCGGCCTCCAACGTGCGGGGTGCTCTGGCCGCCGTGCGGGAGCTGGGGGTGGAGGTCATCCTGGTGGGCCGGGGGGAGGACATCCTGAAGGCCCTGAAGGACGACGGCGTGGACGACCTGCCTCCTGGCCTGGAGATCGTCCACGCCTCCGAGGTGGTGGAGATGTGCGACAACCCGGCCACCGCCTTCCGGGAGAAGAAGGACTCCTCCCTCACCGTGGGCCTGAACCTGCTGAAAAACGGGGACGGGGCGGCCTTTGTGTCCGCGGGGAGCACGGGGGCCCTGCTCTCGGCGGCCACCCTGATGGTCAGGCGCATCAAGGGCATCCGCCGGGCGGCCCTGGCGCCGGTGGTGCCCACCGGCGGCGGCGGGGCGGTGCTCATCGACTGCGGCGCCACCGCCGAGGGCACGCCGGAGTACCTGCTCCAGTTCGCCTTCATGGGCTCCTACTACGCCGAGCGGGTGCTCAAGCGGCCGGAGCCCAAGGTGGGCCTGCTGAACATCGGGGCGGAGCCCTCCAAGGGCACCGACCTCCAGCGGGAGGCCTATGCCCTGCTCACCGAGGCGGGCAAGGAGGGGCGCATCCGCTTTGAGGGCAACGTGGAGGCCCGGGAGGCGGTGTACGGCCAGGTGGACGTGATCGTCTCCGACGGCTACGCGGGCAACATCTTCCTGAAAACCATGGAGGGCACCGGCGGCTATATGGCCAAGCGGCTCAAGGCCATGTTCACCAAGAACCTCTTCACCAAGCTGGCGGCGGCGCTGGTGGCCGGCGGGCTCAAGGAGCTGAAGAAGTCCATGGACGCAGGCGAGGTGGGGGGCACCGCCCTGCTGGGCCTGTCCAAGCCGGTGATCAAGGCCCACGGCTCCTCCGACGACTACGCCATCAAGAACGCCATCCGGCAGGCCCAGGCCTTCGCCGCCTCCGGCATCATCGAGGATATCACCGAGAACATCGACCATATGAAGCTCCCGGCGGACAAGGTGGAAAAAATTTGAGCCAACCTATTGACAGATACGGCAATCTTGCCTATTATCATAGTGCAAAGAAGCCGTCGGGACGACGGAAGCGACAGGAGTAGATGAAGAATGATTTTCGAAAAGATCGCCGCCTTGCTGGCCGAGCAGTTCAGCGTGGATGCGGACAGCATCACCATGGACACCACCTTTGAGGATCTGGGCGCCGACTCCCTGGACATTGTGGAGATGACCATGGCGGTGGAGGAGGAGTTCGGGCTGGAGGACATGGCGGACGAAGACCTGTCCGGCATTGCCACCGTGGGCGACCTGGTCCGCTATCTGAAGTCCAAGCTGGACGACTGAACAAGAGGAGACCTGAGGAGAGCCCCGCCGCCGGCGGGGCTCCCGCTTTGAAAGGAAGGGACGGCCATGGAGGCCTTGGAAGAGAAGCTGGGCTACCGGTTTGCCAACCGGGCCCTGCTGGAGAACGCCCTCACCCACAGCTCTTACGCCAACGAGAATAAGGGCAGGGGGGTGCAGAGCAACGAGCGCCTGGAGTTTCTGGGGGATTCGGTGCTGGGCATGGTGGTGGCGGACTACCTGTACCGCACCCACCCAGACCTGCCGGAGGGGGATCTGACCCGCACCCGGGCCGCCCTGGTGTGCGAGGAGAGCCTGGCGGAGGTGGCCCAGGTGCTGGAGCTGGGGGCCTATCTCCGGCTGGGAAAGGGCGAGGAGGCCGGCGGCGGCCGCACCCGGCCCTCCATCACCGCCGACGCGGTGGAGGCGGTGCTGGCCGCCGTGTACCTGGACGGCGGCATCGGCTCGGCCCGCAGGCTGATCCAGCGCTTCATCCTGGACAAGGAGGGGGAGAAGAGCGCCAGCCGGGACTATAAGACCGCCCTGCAGGAGCTGGTGCAGCGGGAGAGCGGGCAGGTGTTAAGCTATCGGCTCATCGGCTCTGAGGGCCCCGACCACGCCAAGATCTTCTCCGTGGAGGTGGATCTCAACTGGGCCCCCATCGGCAAGGGCCGCGGCCGCAGCAAAAAAGAGGCGGAGCAGAACGCGGCTAAGGCCGCGATCGAGAAGCTGAAGGCGGAACAATAAGCAGAGCTGCTCCGCCTCTTTTGCGAGCGGGAGCGAGCCGCCGCGGATGCGGCGCCAAGCATTTTTGCGGAGCAAAAATCTTGATGCCGGGCGAATTCATTTCGCCCGAGCAGATGAAGAGGGACAGGGCTCCAAAGCCGCCGCCGGCGGCTTTGGAGGGCGGAGCAGAACGCGGCTAAAGCGGCAATTGAGAAGCTGAAGGCGGAATAGCTGCCAGTCTTGCTCCGCCTCTTTTGCGAGCGGAGACAAAAAAGCGGGACGCCGGGCGGCGTCCCGCTTTTTATCTTCGGCGCGGCAGGGCGGAGCCGAGAAAGAACAGCAGAGGCGGGAGGAATCCGGCCAGCGCCATGGCCCCGTACCAGCCAAAGGCCCAACCCGCTGCGGCCAGGTCGGAAAGCCGCCCCAAAACCAGCAGCAGGAACAGTGCCGAGGGACTGGCAAAGAGAAGGGCGCAGGACAGCAGGCCCATGCCCAAGTGGGCCACAGCCGGGGCTCCCGTGCCGAAGCCGGCCGCCATCAGAAACCAGCCGCCGAAGGCCCAGGCCCAGGCGCACAGGGCCGGGTACAGCACCGCCTTCACGGCGGTCTCCCGGTCAGGGACGGGCCAGTCCCCCAGCCAGGCGGACAGCCAGCCGGCAGGCACATAGAGGAGCATCAGGACAGCCACGTAGAGGGGAAACCAGAACACCTCGGCGGCCCCGGACAGGAACAGCCACCCCCCAAAGCCAAGCACCGAGAGGGTAAAATGCCCTGCGGCGAAGCCACTGAAGCGGGCGGACACCGCTCCCTTTGCACGCATATGGGATCACCTCACTGGGGTCAGTATATCCCTTTGTTGGATGAAAGTCAATATAAATTTAACGAAAAACAATAAAATACCAAATCATAACCACCGGCCGTGCCGGTGGTTTGCACAAGCCCCCTTGGGGCATGCCCCGGGCAGAGCCTATAGGCTCGT
>CALWXU010000081.1 GCA_944385585.1 uncultured Flavonifractor sp. | reverse complement strand
GACACCATCTCCATCTCCCTCAACGGCTCCACGCCGGAGGAGTACTGCGCCGTCACCAAGCCCCGGGACGGGGTGAAAGCGTGGGACGCCATGCTGGACTTCGCCCGGCGGTGCCGGGAATCTGTCCCCCACGTGGTGATGACCATCGTGGACAAGGACAAGACCCCGGAGGACATCGAGCGGTGCCGGAGGATCTGCGAGGAGCTGGGCGTCACCCTGCGCATCCGGGCGTACATCCCGGACTGACCCATGGCCTGTTCAGCGTGTCGAAAAAGTGGCTTCAGCCACTTTTTCGAGAGAGCTGCGCGCAAGATGAGCCTCGATTCCTGGCGGAAAAGTCGGCCCATCTTGCGCGAGAAGTGTCATTTCCAAGGCACATGTCCTCGGAAATGACGGATTTTGATTTGATTCCTGCGGCTGCGGCCGCGGGAACTCTGCGAGGCTCTGCTTCGGGGAGGTTTTTTCGACAGCATGGGGACCGCCTCCCATTTGGGAGGCGGTCCCGTTACTTTTATGGAGCATCCGAGGGAAAACACTCTATTCCCTTTCGGGGCGAAACTTCAACAGCTGATATGGCTCCACTTCCAAAACCGTCGCAATGTTGAAAAAGAGTTCCAGGGAGAGGCCCCGGTCCATATTGGGCGCTTCGATGGAGGCCATATGCTGACGGCTGATTCCCAATTCCTCAGCCAGCTGCTCCTGTGACAAGCCCTTCCGCCCGGCGGCTCCCGCCAGGTGCTGGAGGCTGTGCGGCGGCGGGAGCGGCGGGGTCTGGCGCGCGTCACCAACCTGGGCGGCCCATATTAGAAAAAGGGCGTCCGGCCTGCAGGCCGGACGCCCCTCGTCTCGGTGTTACGCGGCGGAGTCCTGCTCCAGCTCCTCCAGCGCCTCCCGCTCGGTATCGGCGGAGAAGCGGAACCGGCCCGCCTGGTCGTAAACCTCCACATGCCCATGCACATAGCGAATCTCAAAATCCATCGGTCAGCGCTCCTTTCTGTCTCATTGTGAGTACAGAATACCAGAAGCACTGTCCTATAAAACGGACTATTCAGAGAGCGCCGCCAGAAACGCCTCCCACGCCGCCGGATTGTCCACATAGAATTTTGGGCAGATCTTTCCCGTCACGTCGTAGTGGCGGATCACCTGGCTGCTGTCCAGGCCGTAGGCCTCCATCAGCCACCGGGTGAGCCGCACCAGGGCGTCGTAGGTGGCCTGGGTGAATTCCCCGCTGTCGTCAGGGTGGCAGCACTCGATGGAGATGGTGTCCGCGTTGCGCTGGCTGGAGCAGTAGGCGATCTCGTCCAGGGGCACGTTTTGGATGACCTCCCCCTCCAGCCCCACCAAAAAGTGGCTGCTGGCGTAGGTCTCCCCGGTCTGGGCCAGGTTGGAAAAGTAGCTGTGGTTCTGCTCCGCCGTGGTGCCCGGGTTGCCCACGTAGTGGATCACGATGCCGTTGACCTCCTCCAGGGGGTCCCCCGGCCGGGAGTACTCGTTGAGGGGGAGCAGCTCCACCGTGACCCAGTCCGGCGTGTCCGGCACGGCGGCGGCCCTGGTTGCGCCGGGGCCGTTCCCACGCCCCGCCAGCCACACCGCCGCCAGGACCAGCGCCAGGGCCAGGGCGGCGGGCCAGAGCGCGGGGCCGCGCCGGCGGCGGGCCCGCCGCCTCCGCCGGACTGGCGCCTCCACCGTCATGCTGTCATCCCCCCTCCGGATATCTGATCTGATTATAGCACATCCCGCTTCGACCGTTTCTTACGGTTTTCTTACACTGCCCGGCGCACAAAGCCGGCGGCGCGTGCTCCCGCACGCGCCGCCGGCTGTCACGTCTGGCCCAGGGCCTGGTCAAAGGCCGCCTTTACCTCCGGGGAAAAGCAGACGAAGAGGACCGTCTCGGGGGTGTCATGGCGGGAGAGGAACTCCCGCACCGCGCGCACCGCGATGGGCGCGGCCTTGGCCAGGGGGAAGCGGTACACCCCGGTGGAGATGGCGGGAAAGGCCACGGTTTTGCAGCCGTACTCCGCCGCCAGCTTCAAGCTGTTGAGATAGCAGGAGGCCAGCAGCTTCTCCTCCCCCTGCCCGCCGCCCCGCCAGATGGGGCCGGGGGTGTGGATCACGTATTTTGCGGGCAGTTTATAACCCTTTGTTATCTTGGCCTCGCCGGTGGCGCAGCCGTGGAGGGTGCGGCACTCGGCCAGCAGCTCCGGCCCGGCGGCCCGGTGGATGGCCCCGTCCACCCCGCCGCCCCCCAGCAGGGTGCAGTTGGCGGCGTTGACGATGGCGTCCGCCTCCAGCTGGGTGATGTCGCCCAGCAGCGTGTCAATTCTCCCCATGAGACTCCTCTTTCTCCGCGATCTCCCGGATCTCCTCCCGGGCCTCGGCCTCCACGGCCTGGTAGGAGGCGGGGGCCTGGAGGTGCTCCGGGTCGGTAAAGACCTGCTCAAAGGTCTTGGCGTCCATGTTCTCGTACTTCAGCAGGTACTCCGCCACCACGTCCAGCTCGTGCCGCCGCCGGGTGAGGATGTCCTCACACCGGGCGTAGGCCCCGTCGATGAGGGACTTGACCTCCTCGTCGATGAGGGCGGCCACCTCCTCGGAGTAGCTCTTGGTCTGGGCCATGGACCGGCCGATGAACACCTCGTCGTGGCCGGAGTCGAACACCACATTGCCCAGCTTGTCGCTCATGCCGTACCGGGTGACCATGTTGCGGGCGATGGAGCTGGCCTTCTGCAGGTCGCTGCCCGCGCCGGTGGAGATGTCCCCCAGGGCCAGCTGCTCGGCGGCCCGGCCGCCCAGGCAGACGGCGATGCGCTCGGTGAGCTGCTGCCGGGACTGGAAGGTCACGTCCTCCTGGGGCAGGGAGATGGTCATGCCGCCGGCCATGCCCCGGGGGATGATGGTGATCTCGTGGACCGGGTCCTGGGTGGGCAGGTCGTGGATGACGATGGCGTGGCCCGCCTCGTGGTAGGCGGTGAGCTTCCGCTCCCGCTCAATGACCACCCGGCTCTTCTTCTCCGGCCCGGCGATGACCTTGATCACCGCCTCACTGAGCTCGGCCATGCCGATGAAGCGGTGGTGCTTGCGGGCGGAGAGGAGGGCGGCCTCGTTCATCAGGTTCTCCAGATCCGCGCCGGTGAAGCCGCCGGTGCCCTTGGCCAGCTCCGCCAGGGACACGTCGTCCCCCAGGGGCTTGTTGCGGGCGTGGACCTTCAAAATGGCCTCCCGGCCCTTGATGTCCGGATAGCCCACGTACACCTGCCGGTCAAACCGGCCGGGGCGCAGCAGGGCGGGGTCCAGGATGTCCTGCCGGTTGGTGGCCGCCATGACCACCACCCCCTCGTTGGAGCCGAAGCCGTCCATCTCCACCAGCAGCTGGTTGAGGGTCTGCTCCCGCTCGTCATGGCCGCCGCCCAGGCCGGCGCCCCGCTGCCGGCCCACGGCGTCGATCTCGTCGATGAACACGATGGCGGGGGCGTTCTTCTTGGCCTGGTCGAACAGGTCGCGGACCCGGGAGGCGCCCACGCCCACGTACAGCTCCACGAAGTCGGAGCCGGAGATGGACAGGAAGTGGACCCCGGCCTCCCCGGCCACCGCCTTGGCCAGCAGGGTCTTGCCGGTGCCCGGCGGGCCCACCAGCAGCACGCCCTTGGGGATGCGGGCCCCCAGGTCCAGATAGCGCTTGGGGTCCTTGAGGAACTCCACGATCTCCTGCAGCTCCTCCTTCTCCTCGTCGGCGCCGGCCACGTCGGCGAAGGTGACCTTCTTCTGCTCGTCGGAGGCGGTGCGGGTGCGGGCCCGGCCAAAGCGGGCGGTGCGGTCCACGCCGCCGCCCCCGCCGCCCCCGCCGCCGGCGCCGGCCTGCCGGAGGAACATGAAGTACCACAGCAGGCCGAATACCACCAGGATGGCAATCCACGGCAGGAAGGACACCCAGAAGGGGGGCTGCCACCCCAGGGGATAGTCATAGTCCTGGATGATGCCCTGGCGCATCTGCTCCACGATCAGGTCGTTGAAGTCGTCCCAGAACCACTCCGGGTTCCCCACGTCATAGGTGACGGTGTACTGCCCGTCCTGGGGCTCCTTCAGGGTGAGGGTGACCCGGTTGTCCTCCAGCACCACGTTGGACACCTGCTGCTGCTCCAGCAGGCGGCGCACCTGGCCATAAGTGGCCGGGTCGCGGGTCTCCGTCCCGCCCCGGAGGGCGAAGATGGTCATCAGCAAAATGACGGCGATGAGCAGGTAAAAGCCCACATCGCGCAGGCTTCCTCTTGGTTTCAAGCTGGGCACACGTCCTTTCCGGGCAGATTCCGCCTCTCAACGGGGCTCATTCCCCCCCGTACACCGAGGGCTTCAGCACCCCTATGTAGGGCAGGTTGCGGTATTTTTCGTCGTAGTCCAGGCCGTACCCCACCACAAAGTAGTCCGGGATGGAAAAGCCGGCGTAGTGCAGGTCCACCGGCTTTGTGCGGCGGGAGGGCTTATCCAGCAGGGTGCACAGCCGCACCGAGGCGGGCCGCCGGGCCTGGAGCAGCTGGAGCAGATAGCTCAGGGTGTTGCCGCTGTCCAGGATGTCCTCCACCACCAGCACGTCCTTGCCCTCAATTTGCTCGCTGAGATCCTTGACGATCTTCACCTGCCCGGAGCTGGTGGTGCCGGAGCCGTAGGAGGACACCGCCATAAAGTCCACCGTGCAGGGCAGGTGGATCTGCCGCACCAGGTCCGCCATGAACACAAAGGAGCCCCGCAGCACGCTGACCAGCAGGGGCTCCTTCCCCGCGTAGTCCCGGTCGATCTCGGCGGCGATCTCCGCCACCCTCTGGCGCAGCTCCTCCTCAGAGAAGAGCACCCGCTCCACGTCTTTCTCCAGCATATGCTCCATGATCCTATCCTCTTTTCTGTTCAGTCTGCTTTCCAAAAGCGGATTTCATAGGCCGGCTGTCCCGGCCGGGCGGCGCGGCTCTGGTCCGGGCCGAAGCCCGCCACCGCCGCCACGCCGCGGTTGTCGGCCAGCACCGGGATGCGCTCCCGCTCCCGCCGGGGGATCTTCTCGTCGATGAACAGCTTCTTCAGGCTCTTGGTGCCCCCCCGCCGGGGCAGGGCAATCTCGTCCCCGGTCTGCCGGGGGCGGAGCAGCAGGGGGCCCTGGATGGAATCCCGGGCCAAATAAAATGCGCCTTGCTGCTCCTCCCCCGCCTCCGGGCAGGTCACCCGGCGGCAGGACGCCCGCCAGGGCGTGCCGGCCGCCTCCGTCTCCCCGTCCAGGCACAGGGGCTCGGCCGGGAAGGGGGGCAGGGGGTCTGCCTGGGTGGTGAGCAGCAGCTCCTGATAGACCCGCTGGGCCAGCCGCCCGCCGGGCAGGTACACCACGGCGGAGGGGTCCTCCCCCCTGGCCAGGCTGACCACCGCCTTCAAATGGGCGGCGGAGCAGTTGGTGTCCCCGTCCCCCATCATCTCCAGCAGGCGGCGCACCGCCCGGGGGGCGATGGCCGCGGGCAGCTGGGCGATGTATCTGGCCTCGATGACCAGGTCGTCCTCCGCCCACCGGGCGTTTTGGCAGGCCGCCGCGGCCTGGGCGTTGAGAAAGTCGTCGTCGGCCCGGAGGTAGCCCATGGTCTCCGCCGCGCTCTCGGTGAGGCGGGGGTTGAGCTGCCGCAGCACCGGCACCACCTGCCGCCGGATGCGGTTGCGGGCGTAGTACTCGTCAGCGTTGGTGGCGTCCTCCACGTGGGGGACGTTGTGCTCCTCCAGATAGGCCGTGATCTCCGCCCGGGAGGTGGTGAGCAGGGGGCGGACAATCTCCCCCCGGCGGGGCGGTATGCCCGCCAGGCCGTGGAGCCCCGTCCCCCGCGCCAGGTGGAGCAGCAGGGTCTCCAGGTTGTCGTCGGCGTTGTGGGCGGTGGCGACGCGCCCGCAGCCCAGCTCCGCCGCCGCGCGGCGGAGGAACTCGTACCGGAGCCGCCGCCCCGTCTCCTCCACCCCCAGGCCCCGGCGCTCTGCCTCGGCGTACACGTCCCCCCGCTCCACGGCGCAGGGAACGCCCCGGTCGGCACACCACCGGGAGACGAACGCGGCGTCGGCGTCGGCCGCCGCCCCCCGCATCCCGTGGTGGTAGTGGGCGGCGCACACCCGGAAGCCGCCCTCCCGGGACAGCTCCAGCAGCAGGTGGAGCAGGCACATGGAGTCCGCCCCGCCGGACACGGCGCACAGCACCGCGCCCCCCGGGGGCAGCATGTCGTATTCCGCTGTCAGGGCTTTGACGGCTTCAATCATAGTTCTCCTTCTCAGCGGCCGGCATCTATGCCGGCCCTACGGCCTCGCAGAGTTTCCGCCGCAGGCGGAAATCAAATCAACATCTGTGCGGAGCAGGACATGTGCCTGCGCAGCACACCGCTGCTTGCTCCGCCATCGGCGGGCAACCACCCGCGCTGTGCGCGGGTGAGGGGGGTATCGAAAGCGGTTTCCCTGGGAACCGCTTTCGTATCCAGGGGGGAAGCATTCCCCCCTGGACACTAGTATTCCTCGTGTCTCCGGTCAATGGACGAGAAGGTGGTGTACTCCGGCAGCCACTGGAGCTCCACCGTACGGGTCTCGCCGTGGCGGTTCTTGGCGATGATGCACTCGGCCAGGTTGTGGTTCTCGCTGTCCTCGTTGTAGTAGTCGTCCCGGTAGAGGAACATGACGATGTCGGCGTCCTGCTCGATGGCGCCGGATTCCCGCAGGTCGGAGAGCATGGGCCGCTTGTCGGAGCGGCTCTCCGGGCCGCGGGAGAGCTGGGACAGGCACACCACCGGCACGTTGAGCTCCTTGGCCATGATCTTCAGGGCCCGGGAGATGTCGGAGACGATCTGCTGCCGGTTGTCGCCGCTGCGCTGGGGCCCGCCGGCGGAGGTCATGAGCTGGAGGTAGTCTATGACCACCAGGCCCAGGTTATCCACCCGGCGGCACTTGGCGTTCATGTCCGCCACGGAGAGGGACGGGTTGTCGTCGATGAGGATCTGGGTCTGGTTCAGGGCGGCGGAGGCGGCGGCGATCTTGGTCCAGTCGTCCTCACTGAGCTTGCCCGTCACCAGCTTCTTGTTGTCCACGAAGGACTCGCTGGAGATCAGGCGCATGCACAGCTGCTCCCGGCTCATCTCCAGGGAGAAGAACACCACCGTCTTGCCGGAGAACTTGCCCGCGTGGAGCAGCAGGTTCAGGGCGAAGGAGGTCTTGCCCATGCCCGGCCGGGCGGCCAGGAGGATCAGGTCGGACTTGTTCAGCCCCGAGATGGCCATGTCCACGTCGGGCAGGCCGGTGGACAGGCCGGGCACCGCCTGGTCGCTGGCGGCCAGCTCGTTGAGCCGCTCATACACGCCCAGAATCACGCTGGAGATGTGGATGAGCCCCTCGGACGCCCGCCCCTGCCGGATGGCGTAGATGCGCTGCTCGGCGGCCTTGAGCACCTCCTGCCCCGTGCCGGTGCCCTCCTGCACCAGGGCGGTCAGCTCCCCCGCCGTCTCGGCGATGTGCCGCAGCAGGGCCTTGTCCTTCATGATGGCCACGTACTCCTTCACGTTGGCCGCCGTGGGGGTGATCTCCATCAGCTGGAGCAGGTAGCTCCGGGAGGTGTTCTCGTTGTAGACCCCGTTCTGGCGCATGTGCTCCAGCACCGTCACCGGGTCGATGGGCAGGGAGAAGTTGAACATGGAGTAGATCGTCTCATAGATCTCCCGGTTGGTGCGCAGGTAGAAGTCCTCCGGCTTGAGGGCCTCGATCACCTCCGGCACGCACCGCTCGTCAATGAGCATGGAGCCCAGCACGCTCTGCTCCGCCTCCGCGCTGTGGGGCATCTGGCGGCTGAGCAGCTCCTCTTCACCTGGCATCTTCTCACCTCCTGGGACTGGAAACAGCGGACGCCCCGCAGAGCTTCACCCGCACCGCGGGTGAAAGCAATTCAAACTCTGTTTTCCGGGGAATTCACTGCATAGCCGTTGGCGGCTTTGCCGCCTTACGGATATGGCGTACCCCTTGCGGGTGCTTCTCCGGAAAACGCCACGACCCGCGCCGCGGGGCGCGAAACCGGGGGGATTGGATCCCCCTGGACTTCCTCAGGCCTCCGCCACGACCACCTTCAGGGTGCCGGTGACCTCATAGCCCAGCTTCACCTTCAGCTCGTAGCCGCCGAAGGTCTTGAT
>CALWXU010000080.1 GCA_944385585.1 uncultured Flavonifractor sp. | reverse complement strand
AAGCGTAGATAAACCGGAATCCCAGTAAAATCAATGGGTTGCGGGGTCAGGCGGAGAAATGACCTACACGTTTTCGAATCCGGACCCTTCAACCACTTGGGTACACCTCCAGCTATTGAAAATCGGTGGTCCGATTTACAACCTGTGATTCACTTTTTGGGATGCCTGTGCGCAGCTTCCCGCGCCGCCGCTGACGATGGTGTCGGTCTCCCCGGCACGTGAAAGGGGTTCCCCTCTGCCGCGTTTATTAGAATACCCTATTTTTCAATGCTTGTCAATATTGCAGGATGGGCCAAAATAGTTTATAATAAGGCCCAGGAATCCACCGTCCGGCGGCCCGGCCATACGGCCCGGCCGCGCAGCCGAACCGCCTATGAACGGGCGCTGGCCTTGCGGGCAGCGTCCTCTCAGGAAACGGATGGCTTCGGCAGATTGATTCTGGCCTCCGGAGGGAGCCGCCGGGAATGGTTCGCCCCGCCGTGGAAAGGACGCTTGGTTTTCCTTGATGCGTATGATGAGAACAGCAGCCAGACTGCCTGTGGGCAGACGGAAGGGAGCGGCATGGAAGAGTTAAAGCGGCGGATTCTGAGCCAGGCGGTGGTAGGCGAGGGGGACATCATCCACGTGGACATGTTCCTCAACCACTGCATCGACGTCGCCCTGATGGAACGGATGGGCGAGGTCCTGGCCAAGCGGTTCCGGGGAGAGAAGATCACCAAGGTGCTTACCGTGGAGAGCTCCGGCATCGCCCTGGCCTGTTTCACGGCCCGGGCCCTGGGGGTGCCGGCGGTCTATGCCAAGCGGTTCCGGACGGGCTACATTGACCCGGACGTGTACTCGGCGGAGGCCCACTCCTTTACCATGGATAAGACCTATACCATGCGGGTGTCCAAAAAATATCTGGATCAGGACGACGTGGTGCTGGTGGTGGACGACATCCTGTCCAACGGCCAGTCCGCCCTGGGCATGCTGGAGCTGGTATCCAAGGCCGGCGGCGAGGTGGCCGGCGTGGCCGTCGCCATTGAGAAATCCATGCGGGAAGGCGGTCGCGTCCTTCGCCGGATGGGGGTGCGGGTGGAGGCCCTGGCCACCGTGGAGCGTGTGGAGGACGGCCGGATTATTTTGCAATAGAGGAAGCGGGGATTTGATGCTGGACGAGGCGCTGTTTCATGCGGTAACGGCGGCCAACGCCTTTGCCCTTTACAATGGGATTACCTCCCGGCAGACGGGAGAAGATAGGGGCGAGGCGTTCTTGGACATGGGGCCCAACAGCCTGAACCCATACGGCTACCTCCACGGGGGGGCCTATTACACCCTGGCGGACTGTGCCTCCGGGATTGCCTGCCGGACGGATGGACGGAAGTATGTGACCCTGCATGGCAGCCTGGACTTTGTCCGCTCCGCCAAGGGGGGGCGGGTCACCGCCCGGGCCAAGGTGGAGCACCGGGGCCGAACCACCTGCCTGGTATCTGTGGCCATCTCCGGGGAGGACGGCACCGTATACGCCAGTGGGCACTACACCTTCTTCTGCGTGGGAGAGCTGCAGCAGCCCGTCAAAACGCCATAGAGCAATGCCGCCGCCGGACAGCGTCCGGCGGCGTTTTTTCGTCAGGCCGGCTGGGGCGGGAGCAGCCGCGCCACCGTGTCCACAAACCGCTGTACATCCTCCGGGGGCTCCAGGGCGTAGAGCAGGCCGTAGGTGATGCTGTAGTCCCAGTCCACGGGCAGGGTGACCAGAGCGGGGTGGACGTCCCGCCAGCACTCCAGGGAGAGCAGGATGCTGCCCGTCTCGGCACAGCGGTTGAACACAGAGATGTCGTAGAAGCGGGGCGTGTCCTCGATCTGGATGCGGGGATGGTTGCGGCGCAGGTCGTTGCGGATGAAGTCGTTGGTCTGGGAATCCCCCTCCTTCACCATCATCAGGGTCTGCCCCTCCAGATCCTCCAGCGTGAGCCGCTCCTTTTGGGCCAGGGGGTGGCTGCGTGACATGGCGCACATCTTCTGATAGCGGCCCAGGGGGAGCATTTGGCACTGGTTCAGCCACAGCTTGGAATCGCACACCCCCACTAGGAAGTCGAACTTGACGCCTAGGGCGCCGATCTCGGACAGGATGCCCCGGTGGTCGTCCTCAAAGGGGACCAGGTGGAGCTTGTACCCCGGAAAGTCCCGGCTGACCCGGTACCACAGATCCATGAAGGGCTTGGCCGGGTTGAGCAGGGAAGTGCCCACGCAGAAGGTGGTGTCGTGGGCGCTCATGGCCTGCCGGGCGTTCTCGATGGAGCGGCGGGAGTAGTCGAAGAGGAATTTGGCGTCCTTGTAGATCACCTCCCCGGCGGGGGTGAGGCGGACGCCGCGGCTGGTGCGCTCCAGCAGCTGGAGCTCCAGGTGGCTCTCCAGGGCGTTGATCTGCTTCATGACGGCGGTAGGGGAGATGTAGAGGCTCTCTGCGGCCTTGGTGAAGCTGCCGCAGTCCGCCACGGCCACAAGGGCGGTGAGCTGCCGGTTGAACATGCAGGTTCCTCCTGTAGTGGTGTGAACTTTTTGTTTAGACAAAGATAACAGACCGGAGATTCCCTGTCAACCCCTTTTCGTTTATGCTGGTAGGCGAAAGGGGTGAGCGCCATGGCGGCATTGATCGCCTATTTCTCCCGGGCGGACGAGAACTACGTCAACGGACAGATCAAGACCCTGGCGGTGGGCAATACGGAGGTGGCGGCGAAGCTGCTCCAGGAGCTGACCGGCGGGGAGATCTTCCAGATCAGGCCGGTGCGGCCCTACGCCAGGGACTACAACACCTGCATCGCCGAGGCCCAGGCCGACCAGCGCCGGGACGCCCGGCCGGAGCTGGCGGAATACCCGGACAGCCTGGACGGCTATGACACCATCTACCTGGGCTATCCCAACTACTGGGGCACCATGCCCATGGCGGTGTTCACTTTTTTAGAGCGCTTTGACTTCACCGGCAAGGCCATCTGGCCCTTCTGCACCCACGAGGGCAGCGGCCTGGGGGGAAGTGAGGCGGACATCCGCCGCCTGTGCCCCGGCGCGGCGGTGAAAAAGGGCCTGGCCATCCACGGCGGCGGCGTCCGCAGCGCTAGGCCGACCCTGGAGAACTGGCTGAAGCAGGGCTGAACCAGACGGACAGCAGCGGAAAGGAGAAAATCATGGAATATGTGACCTTGAACAACGGCGTCCAGATGCCCAAGCTGGGCTACGGCGTGTACCAGGTGGACCCCGCCGAGTGTGAGCGGTGCGTGTCCGACGCCATCTCGGTGGGCTACCGCTCCATCGACACCGCCCAGGCCTACGCCAACGAGGAGGGCGTGGGCACGGCGGTGAAGAGGAGCGGCGTGCCCCGGGAGGAGCTCTTCCTCACCAGCAAGGTGTGGATCACCAACGGCGGCTATGAGAGGGCCAAGGCGTCCATCGACGAGTCCCTGAAAAAGCTCCAAACCGGCTATATTGACCTGATGCTCATTCACCAGCCCTTCGGCGACTACTACGGAAGCTGGCGGGCCATGGAGGAGGCGTACCGGGCGGGCAAGCTCCGGGCCATCGGCGTGAGCAACTTCTACCCCGACCGCTTCATCGACCTGTACCACTTTGTGGACGTGAAGCCCGCCGTGAACCAGATTGAGACCCACCCCTTCCAGCAGCAGAAGGCCGCGCATAATGTGCTCAAGAAGTACGGCGTCCAGCACGAATCCTGGGGCCCCTTCGCGGAGGGGTGCAAGGACCTGTTCACCAATCCTGTCCTGTCCGCTATCGGCGCCCGGTACGGCAAGAGCGTGGCCCAGGTGGTGCTCCGCTTCCTGATGCAGAGCGATGTGGTGGTGATCCCCAAGTCCACCCACAGGGAGCGCATGGCAGAGAACCTGGATGTATTCGGTTTCACCCTGTCCGAGGAGGACATGCTCACCATCCAGGGGCTGGACGAGGGGGAGAGCGCCTTCTTCTCCCACTATGACCCCGACACGGTGGAATGGTTTATGACCCTGGTGGGCAGATAGAAAGAGGTGCGGCATGACGAAGAAGCCGCTGATCGTCTGCTGTTCCCTGTCCAGCGGCAGCGCCAGGCGCATCGCCCGGCGGCTCCATGCGGCCACAGGGGGCGATCTGGCGGAGCTCCGGACGGTGGAGCCCTGCACCGGCCTATCAGGAGATTGCGGATGTGGTGTGCGGCAAGGCGGTCCGCTTCGACTTCACCGGCGGCACGGAGCTGGTGACGCCGGAGGAGAAGCTGGACGCCTGGATCGATGCGGTAAAGAAACCTGTTCTGTAAGGAGGAGCTCAGATGAAACCGGAAGCGCTGAGTGTGTTCCCCGTAGGGGAGAAGAACACGGCCTTTGGAAAGTACTTTGTGGGCCAGAGCTATCTGAACATGCTGACCACCCGCGGCGTGGGCATCGGCAACGTGACCTTTGAGCCGGGCTGCCGCAACAACTGGCACATCCACCACGCCAAGTCGGGGGGTGGGCAGATTCTGCTGTGCACCGCCGGCCGGGGCTATTACCAGGAGTGGGGGCAGCCCGCCCGGGAGCTCCATCCCGGCGACGTGGTGGAGATCCCCCCGGAGGTGAAGCACTGGCACGGCGCCGCGCCGGACAGCTGGTTTGCCCACCTGGCCGTGGAGGTGCCGGGCGAGGAGACCTCCAACGAGTGGTGCGAGCCGGTGGACGGCGCGGAGTACAAAAAGCTGAAGTAGGACAACATCCGGCGGGCGGCAGAGGCCGCCAGCCCCGGCCCGTTGGGGCAGAAAGGAGAGGGCTGTATGGCCGGTTCTGAATTTTCCAAGCAGGTGCAGGCGGGGGCGTACCCCAGCTGTCATGAGGCCCTTGCCGCCGCCGACCCGGAGCTGATCGCGCGCTTTGACCACTTCGCCCTGGTGGAGGCGGCCAACCAGGGGGGGCTGGACGACAAGACCCGGTTCCTGGCCATCCTGGCCGCCCTGCTGGGCTGCCAGGGGGTGGAGGAGTTCCGGGCGGTGCTGCCCGCCGCCCTGGACTTCGGCCTCACCCCGGTGGAGGTGAAGGAGGTGGTCTACCAGGCGGTGGCCTATCTGGGCATGGGCCGGGTGCGGCCCTTCCTGGGCGCGGTCAACGAGGTGCTGGCCGCCCGGGGCGTGTCCCTCCCCCTGGAGGGGCAGGCCACCACCACCCTGGCCACCCGCCTGGAGGCGGGCAACCAGGTCCAGGTGGACATTTTCGGTGAGGGGATGCGGGGCTTCCAGGACAGCGGCCCGGAGGAGAGCCGCCACATCAACCGCTGGCTGGCGGCCAACTGCTTCGGCGACTACTATACCCGCAGGGGGCTGGACAACCGGCAGCGGGAGCTGATCACCTTCTGCTTCCTGGCGGCCCAGGGGGGATGTGAGCCCCAGCTCACCAGCCACGCGGCGGGCAATATGAAGGTGGGCAACGACAAGCAGCTCCTGATCCAGGTCATCTCCCAGTGCCTGCCCTACATCGGCTATCCCCGCAGCCTGAACGCCCTGCGCTGTGTCAATGAGGCGGCCAAGGACTGACAGCCTGCAAAAAACCCGTTCCAGGGCGTTGTGCCCTGAAACGGGTTTTTTACATCATATGGGGCGGACAGGTCCGGAGCAGCCGCCGCTCCAGGGGGAGGAACAGCAGCCCCCCGGCCAGATAGGCGGCCACATCCCAGGGGTCGCACACCGAGGAGGGCCGGTAGAGCAGGGGGGCAAGCTCCAGAAACAGGCCGCAGGCCAGGAGGAACAGGAGGGCGGCGGGCAGGGCGGTGAGGGGCGGCAGCCGCCCGGCGGCCAGAAGCAGCTCCAGCAGAGCCAGGAGCAGGGCGCCGGCCAGGATGTCGCTGAAATAGCCCGCCAGGAAGAGCCGGACCCACCCGTTGGAGGCTGGGAGGAGCCACAGCCGGTTGCAGGCGTAGAGCAGGACGGCGGCCGCGATCACCGCCGCGGAGAGGGGGAGCTGCCGCCTCAGAAGAAGGACAGGATGACCAGGGCCACGACCACCCCCACCACCACCGCGAGCACCGTCCCGCCAAAACCCAGGCCGCTGCTGGTGTATACGGCGGGGGCGGGCTGGACGGGGCCCTCCTCCCCGGGAACGGGGCCGGCCGCGCCCTCCCTCCGGCCGCCGTCCACCACCTGGACGTGGGCGCCAGCCCGCTGGAGGGTGTCGGCGAGCAGCTCCGCGGATTCCTGGGTCATGCCGTCGCGGAGCGTCACCGGACCCAGCTCCGCGTTGTCCACATAGGCCTCGGCCTCCGCCTTGGAGATGCCCAGCTCGTCGATGAGCACCCGCACCGTCCGCTTCTGGTTTTCCGGATCGGCGCATTGGCTGGTGAGCACCACAGAGAAACGATTGGGCTCGTCGGGGGAGAGCAGTTCCTCATCCGACGGCGGGAACGGCTCCGCCGCCCTGGGGGGCAGGGGGTAGCCGCAGTGGATGCAGGCCGGGGCCAGATCGGAGATCTCCTTGCCACACTCGGGGCATTTGATCAGGGCCATGGTGGGGCCTCCTTTCGGCGGGAACCGCCGTTTTCCTCAGTTTATCAGGGACGGGACGGGCTGTCAAGCCGCCGGTCAGTATCCCTTGTGGTCCTCGGCGATGGCGCCGCTGCGATAGGCCTGGAGCAGGTCCATCAGGTCGTCGATCTGCTCCTGGAGCTGCCGGCCCACGTCGGTGCCGGCGATCTTCAGCCGGGATTCCAGCCGCTCAAACACCACGGAGGTGGAGGAGATGTCCTGGTTGGTGCGGATGGCCTCCGCCCGGCCCACAAAGGGCTGGTGAGACACCAGGCGGTAGCAGGCGGAGTTGTAGATGAGGGTGTACCCCGCGATGCCGGTGGTCTCCTGATAGGCCTTGCAGAAGCCGCCGTCGATCACCAGCAGCCTGCCGCCCCCCTTCCTGGGGCTCTCCCCCTTTTTGGACTTGACGGGGATATGGCCGTTGATGATGTGGCAGTGGGGGCCCTCCAGCCCGAACTCCTTCAGCAGGGCCTCGCACACCGCCGGGTCGTTGTAGAGCTGGTAGTAGGCGTTCTTTGGCTCTGCCCAGGTGGCCTCATCGGCGATGAAGCGCCGCTCGAAGGTGGTCATCCGGTCCCGGCCGAAGATGGGGCTGTTGCGGCCGGCCCACAGGAACCAGAGGAAGTCCATGCCGGCCTCCCGCTCCGCCGAGCCGGGGGCGGAGTAGTAGGCACGGCGGGCGGTGAGATCGGCGTAGTCCAGGAATTCCCTGCCGGACATGGGGGTGCCGCCCATGGTGAAGGACAGCAGCCCGCCGTCCGCCGCCATGGGGATGCAGCCGTGGAAGAGCAGGTTGCCGTTGAACGCCTTGTAAAGGCTGCCCTTGGAGTAGAGGAAGCGCACATGGCGCTGGAGCTTCTCGCTGTGCTGGAAGGAGAGGGTAAGCTGGTGGATCAGGATCTCCTCCTCCGGGGTGAGGGCGTAGGGCTCCTCCGGGTTGACGGTGGGGAAGTCGGTGTCCAGCATGGGGTAGACCTTGCCGTCCACGGTGACGGTCTTGTGCTCGTAGTCCACCTTGTCCAGCAGCAGCCGGTCGTCCATGCCGAAGGCGGGGTTGCGGAGGATCTTCTGCCCCTCCAGCTTGAAGAGGATCATGGTGATGGCCTTATACATCCGGGCGGAGAGCAGCTTGTCCTTCTCCGTGTACTTCTCCGCCTCCTCCCCGGTGAGCTTGACGGCAAAGCGGCTCACGTCGCAGTCCCGGTACACCTCGTTGGCAAAGACGGACAGGGGCCGCAGGGAGATGCCGTAGCCGGTCTCGATCACCTCCAGGTTGTTGTAGCGCAGGGAGTTGGACAGCACCGTGGCCACCAGGGTGCGGGAGCCGGAGGCCGCCCCCATCCACAGCACGTCGTGGTTGCCCCACTGGATGTCCACGCTGTGGTAGTCCGCCAGGGAATCCAGGATGATGTCCGCCCGGGGCCCCCGGTCGAAGATGTCCCCCACCACGTGGAGGTGGTCCACCGCCAGGCGCTTGATGAGCTCGCACAGCTGCACCAGGAAGTCGGCGGCCCGTCCGATGTCGATGACGGTGGAGATGATGTTCTCGTAATAGTCCCGCTTGTCGCTGTCCTCGTAGTGGGTGTGGAGCATCTCGTCCAGGATGTAGGCGTACTCCTTGGGCATGGCCTTGCGCACCTTGGAGCGGGTGTACTTGGAGCTGGCCAGGCGGCACAGCTCGATCAAGCGGTGGAAGGTGATGCGGTACCACTCCCGCATGTCGGGCGTCTCCCGCTGGATTTCCTCCAGCTTTTCCCGGGGGTAGTAGATGAGGGTGGCCAGCTGGTCCCGCTCCGCCTTGGACACGGTGGCGGCAAAGAGGTCGTCCAGCTTCTCCCGCACCACGCCGGAGGCGGAGTTGAG
>CALWXU010000079.1 GCA_944385585.1 uncultured Flavonifractor sp. | reverse complement strand
ACGGCATCTGCGGCGACCTCTACAAGGTCACCCCCATGCTCATCGAGGCCATCCGCGCCGTCAAGGCTTCCAAGTAAAATTTACCCAATAATTGGAAAAATGCAATTTGATGCCCACAGGACATCATAAACAACGGGTTTCATTCGTATGTCACGCAGGGATCTGCCAAATATCCTCTGGATCTCTGCAATATTTCCGGGGACTGGGGAAAAGAACGGATATCGGCAGCCAGAAAGGCATCGCTTGGAGGTTGTCTGCAAGATGGAGGCGGTACTCTGCAGGAACTTCATTGACTGCTATTCCTACACTTGGGCGCTCGTTTCCGGCCGGTTTTTACGGAGACCTGCTCCGGCTGGTTGAAAGAAGCCTTCAGCGCATATTTGATGGGGTGAAGTGTCAAGCTAAGTGCAAGAGGAATAGCGCTCAAAGTCCCATAATCCCTGTGGGGAATGGGAATTCAAAACTGTGCGAGGCCTGGCGCTCATCAATGCCAGGCCTCGCACAATGTTCTTTTCAAAAAATAAAACTATGTCAAATCAGTGGCTTAATTTTTCGGATCATTCTGCCTTTTTCATAGTCGGCGCCAGCTTGGCAGTTCTCCGAAGATATCAAGTCCAATCAATACGTTTATGGTTTCTTAGAATTTTTATTTGCGCAGTTTTGGCAGCCGCGACCCTCTCGGGTTCGGTCGATGATCTTTTATGTACTTTACCCCCCGTATCTGGGTTGATTGCTTCTGCCGCGTCACACCCAAGCCCGCTGAGGGGCTCCACTAAAATCAGGTCGGTATTCGTTCGTCTGCAATCTTTAAGCAGCTGCTGGTAGCCGGGGCGATGATTCATCCGCAGTCCCGCTGTGGTATCATAATAAGCGGCAACCAACCGCCAATAGGGGTTTTGCTGGATGTATTCGGTGTATAACCCGATTTGATTCTTCAGACGATTCTGCCGCACCTCATAGCCCGCGCTGACCCTGCAGTAAACCGCTGCCCTGAGTTGCTGTCTCCAAATGGGGGCGGCCCTTTACCTTGTGGCATCTCAATGACATTTCCAGACATGACAAAACCTCCATGTTCTCTACTCATGTGTTCATAAGCAGTATAACATGGAGGTTTCTGTAAGAGGAAAAGCTGCGTTTCAGCCCCGTTTTTAAGGCAAAAACGCAGCTTCCGGCTTGGAATGGGCGGCTAAAATCGGTCTTTGCAGACGCAAGGAAAAACACGCTATGCGTGATACACGGTACAGAGGCTTGGCCCAGGTTACCAACTGGGTGAAGCTGAAATTTGCTGCCAGGAACCTCAAAAAACTGGCCATATGGCTGTGTGTGGGGGGTGGGGGGGCTTTTTCCATTTATTTGTATCCTGCTGTGTACACCTTGCGCCAGAAACCCGGCCTACACATAATCCGTAGACCGGGTTTTTCGACAGCCTGGGGAGCCGTCTTTGACGGCTCCCTTTCTGTATGGCGGGTCCGGCCGGGGTTTCTTGCCCCCACAGCCGGCGCCCGCCGCTCCCGCGTCTCACCAGGCGCCGGAGGTGTCCAGCACCAGGTCGCAGCCGGCGGGCAGGCCGGTGCCCTGGAAGTAGGCCTCCTCCAGGGGGATCCACCGGCGCAGGAAATTGGGCATGCGGTCCGGCCCCTCCCGGTTGAGCAGGCGGCGGCGCTGCTCCTCCGGGGAGCAGGTGAGGAACACCGCATAGTCGTAGTACCGCCGCAGGGCGGGGTGGAGGGCATAGCTGCCCTCCAGGATGGCCAGGCCGGTGACGGAGGCCTCCACAGAGGGGCGGTACCCCAGGGTCTGGCAGTCAAAGGGGCGGAAGGAGGCCTTCCCGCCCGCCCGAAGGGGCCGGAGCAGCTCCGCCTCCACCCGCTCGTAGTGGACGTTGCCGCCCGGCTGGGCCAGCCGCTCCGGTGTGCGCAGCTCCGGGGGCAGGTAGAAGTCGTCCATGTGGAACAGGGGGCAGCCCAGCTTCCTGGCCGCCAGGGCGGACAGGGTGCTCTTGCCGCTGCCGCAGCGGCCGTCCACGGCGGCCAGGGCGGGGCGGCCCAGCTTGGTCAGGGGCGTCAAGGCCCGCAGCAGTGCGTCCAGGGGGTTCACAGTCAAGCCCTCCTTTTCAGAGATTACTCTACTGATCAGTTTACCACATCCGGGGGGAAAAGGGAAGCGGAATCCGCCCACGACGCCAGGCAGCGGGGGGAATCCGCAGGGGAGACGGTGCAGCCGGTGTCCAGGTACGCCCCCCAGTAGGTGAGCTCCTCACAGTAGCTCCGCTCCAGGCTGGTGCCGTAGACGCTCAGGTAGGCCAGCTCCCCGCCGGCAAAGACCGCCGCGTACCAGCTGTAATCCGGGCTGCCCAGGCAGTCCCCCGTGACGGCCAGCCGCGCCCCGTCAAAGGCCCAGCCCACGCTCTCCGCCCCCATCAGCTCCAGCTGCTGGTAGAGGGGGCGGCACCCCAGCGCCTCCAGCTGGCCGGTCTCCGACGTGAAAGCCAGCTCCCACGCTCCCGCCCCGTCCCGGCGCAGGACGGACAGGTGGCCGGGGGATACCACGGCCGCAAAGCCCCCCTCCGCGTCCAGGTGGGAGATCGGATTCTCCTCCGCTCCGTCCAGGGGGAAGAGCGCCAGCCTTTGGCGGGTCTCCAGGCTGCCGGCGTCCAGCAGGTAGAGCCAGGCGGTCTCCTGGTCCCGGGAGAGGAAAAAGAGGGTGTCCCCGTCGGCCCAGAATCCGGCGGGCCGCTCCCCGGCGGGCAGGGACCAGCGGGTCTCCAGGCCCCGCCCCGCGCCGTCCATCCAGTACAGCCCCCAGCCGCCGGGGATCCCGCCGCCGTCCAGCGCCCCGGCCAGCGCGCCGCCGGGGCAGAGGGTGAAGAGGATGCCGTCTCCCCGCCTCACGCCGGGGGAGGTGAGGGTGAGGTGATCCTGCCAGAGGGTTCCGCTCACCAGCTCGCCGGAGGGGGCCACGGCCATCCGCACCTCCACCGTGAGCCCGTCCGGCACGGGGATGGAGAAGTACTCCTGAAGGCGAGCGGCGAGGGCGTCCATCCCGTCCACAGGGCTGTAGAACACGGTCAGGGGGAGGACGTCGGTGTAGTCTGACAGGGGCACCTGCCGCCGGAGGGCCTGGGTGCCGTCCTCCCGCGTGTACAGCAGCTCGTCCCCGGGCCGGCGCTCCGTCTGTCCGGCCATGGCCTCCAGAATCGCATCGTAGACCGGGTGGGCATCCCCGTTGATCACATAGCCGTTCAGGGCCAGCTCCACCGTCAGGGGCGGCTGCTCCGCCCAGGGGATGTCCAGATACTGGGGCGCCCCGGCGAAGCCGAAGAGGGTGCTGGCCTCCCCTGGCGCGTGGGCGGGGAGGGTGGTCACCCAGAACAGGTGGTCCCCGCAGGTGCGCACGGCGGTGAGCTCCAGGCCCTCCGCCGCCGCCGGCTGGCCGGCCAGGGTACGGCTGAACAGCGCTACCCGGTCCCCTTGGGGGGCCAGGGCGGCGGAGGCCCCGATGAGCAGCCCCGCGGACAGGGCCGCCAGGGCCAGAAAGGCGGCAAGCGCGCGGCGCATGGCTACTCCTCCTCCCCGTCGTCCAGCTGCTCCAGGGTGTTCAGCACCCGGTCCTCCCGGTAGTGCAGGGACGTCTTTACAAAATCCATCAGGTTCAGCCCCTGCTCCTCCAGGGCGGCAGCGGTCATGTCCCCGGCCACCGCGCCCTTGTCCAGCAGCACCGCCCGGCTGATGAAGTGGCGTACCTCCTCCAGCAGGTGGGTGGACAGGAAGAGGGTCTCCTCCGGCTCCAGCAGGCCCAGCAGCAGCTTATAGAAGTCCTCCCGGTTGAACACGTCGTTGCCGGCGAAGGGCTCGTCCATGAGGATGTAGTCCGCCCCCTGGCTCAGGGCCAGGGTGACCTCCAGCTGGTTCTTCTGCCCGGTGGACAGCCCCCTGGCCCGGCGGTGGAGGGGCAGGGCGAAGAAGTCGATCAGCGCGTCAAACCGCCGCTCCCGGAACGTGGGAAAGTGCTCCCTGTAAAAGTCCCGGTGGGCCGCGGGGGTGAGGCCGGGGAAGAAGGAGTGCTCGCAGGTGGCGAAGGAGAGGCGGGCGATGTTCCTGTGGGTGACGGCCTCCCCGTCCAGGGTGATGGAGCCCTCGTACTTCAGCAGGCCCAGCACACACTTGAGCAGGGTGGTCTTGCCCGCCCCGTTGGCCCCGAACAGGCCCACAATCTCCCCCGGCCCGATGGACAGGCTCACGCCGTTGAGGGCCGGACAAGACCCCAGGTAGGATTTGCGCACGTGGTTCAGTTCCAGCATAGGGCACCTCCCAGCAGCCAGTGGGCGGGCAGCAGGCCCGCCGGGGTGAAGATACGGTAGTACAGGGCGCACAGGGCGGCGGCGCACAGGGCGGCCAGGGCGCACCGGACCAGGGCGGCGGCGGGGGCGGCCAGGCAGCGCCGCCACAGCTCAGAGCGCTGAGGCAGCGTGCGCATCCGGTAGATGCTCCGCCCGCCCTGGTAGTGCCACAGGTAGTGGGCCAGCGCCAGGACCCCCTGCCCCAGGGCCAGGAGCAGAAAGCAGATCCCAAATCCCCCCATCAGCCCGGGGAGGGGGGGCATCGCCGGCAGGTCGTCGGGCAGCTCCGCGACCTGGTGGAGGAGGAGCTCCGCCTGGAGCGCCTCCAGGGCCGCGGAGAACTGGAGCAGGAAGGCCACAAAGCCCGCCAGAACCGTCATCGCCAGGGCGCACCGCTGGAGAAACCACTCGTCCTCCCACGGGAATCCCGGCGGATACCAGAACTCATTTCTCATATGCGGCCCTCCCGCCAATGTGGATGAGGGAATTGACCAGCACCCCCGCGCTCCCCGCCGTCAGGAGCAGGGCCGACAGGCCTGGCGCAATGGAGGCGCCGGCGTAGATGCGCACCTCGTGCTCCAGGTAGGGCAGAAAGGCGGGGTCCAGCTCCCCGAAGGGGAAGGCCCCCATGGGCAGCGGGAAGAGCAGGGCGGCGCACAGAGCCAGGGGGATCCAGCCCCAGGCCCGGCCGCCATGGCTCCGCTCGTGGGTAAAGGCGGCCATGCCCAGGCCCAGCCCGGCGCAGAGCAGCAGGTTGCGCGCCAGCAGCCACACGTCCTCCAGGGGCAGCAGGGCGTGGAGGTAGGGGGAGCGGTAGCAGGCCAGAAACAGGGACAGCGGGGAGGCGGCCTCCTCAGACAGGCGGGGCAGGGCGGCCCCGCACAGGGCCAGCACCGTGCCCGCGTGTGCGGCCCAGTAGATCACCAGGCAGGCCGCGCCGTACCCGCCCCACAGCAGGGACAGGGCCCGCTCCCCCACCCGCAGGCGGCGGAGGGTATAGCCCGTCCGGCAGCCGGAGCCCTCCCACCCCAAAAAGGCCAGAGCCGCGCACACCGCCAGCAGCCCCAGGCCGAAGCAGAGGGCGATATGGCTGTGGGCGATCAGCCCCTCCAGGCCCATGGGGTTGTTGGCCTTCCACGCCTGGTCGGGACCGTAGACCACAAACGGCCAGCCGTACAGGGTGATGAGAAACAGGGCGGCCTCCGCCCCGCAGGAGAGCAGGGTGGCGGCCAGCACCCGCCAGAAGGTGCTCCGGGCCGCCAGGCCCAGCACAGAGCAATAGCGTCTCATGGCGATTCCTCCTGTCTGTCCCAGAGCTGGCGCACCAGCGCCGCGGCCTGGTCCCGGTCCAGGCCCATCTGTTTCAGGGCGCGCGCCAGAGCGGCGGCCTCCTCCTCCAGCAGGCGGCGGCGGATGGCCTCCGCCCGCTCCGGCGCGAGGGAGATCTCACTCTTGGCCCCCGCCCGGGAGGTGACGAGGCCGTCCTCCTCCAGGACGCGGAAGGCCTTCTGGATGGTGTTGGGGTTGACCCCCAGCCGGGCGGAGAGCACCCGGCGGGAGGGCAGCTCGTCCCCGTCCCGCACCGCCCCGGCGGCGATGCCCCGCTCCAGGAACCGGATAATCTGCAGATAGATGGGCATCCCATCCTCCAGACGGAGCCCGTCAAAGGAGACCAGGCCGGCCACCCCCCTTCCCTAAACTGTATTAGTCCATTAATACGGTTTCTATCTGTATTATAGGTATAATACAGTTGCCTGTCAACCCCCAATTCCCACTTGTATCCGGCCGGGCGCTGTGGTACACTGGCGGGACAGAGAGGTGAATCAAGGTGAACGGCATTCCAAGCCCGGACGTGGTGTTTCCCAACGACTACGGCACTTCCTGCTTCCTGAAAAATGTGATTACCGCCCCCAATATCCAGGTGGGCGACTACACCTATTACGACCATGAGAGCGACCCCGCCGGCTTTGAAAAGCACAATGTGCTCTTCAACTACCCGGAGTTCGGCGACAGGCTGATCATCGGCAGGTTCTGCTCCATCGCCAGCGGGGCCACCTTCATCATGGGGGCGGCCAACCACCGCATCAGCAGTGTCAGCACCTACCCCTTTGCCGTGTTTGGCGGCGTCTGGACCCAGCGGGCTCCCGACCACCTGTCCCAGCTGCCCCGGAAGGGGGACACAGTGGTGGGCAACGACGTGTGGTTGGGCCGGGAGTGCGTGGTCATGCCCGGCGTCCACATCGGCGACGGGGCCATCGTGGCCGCCTACTCGGTGGTGACGAGGGACGTGGAGCCCTACACCGTGGTGGGGGGCAATCCCGCCCGGCCGCGCAAAAAGCGCTTCAGCGACGAGCTCATTGCCCTGCTGGAGGCCGTCCGCTGGTGGGACTTCCCGCCGGAGGTGCTGGCCGAGCGGCTGCCCCTGCTGTGCGACCCCGACCTGGAGCGGGTGCAGGCGGCGCTGAGGGCCTGGCTCGCAGAGGCCTGAGGCCGCGGAGGGACGGCCCCGGAAGGGCGGAGCTGACGCGCACGCGCCAGGCCGATAAAATCAATCCCATCACCGGGAAGGGAGGTGCCGCCATGAAGCGGGAGCCATGCCTCAAAATCGATCCGGACAGCCGGCCGCCCCAAACGCCGGCCCGCGCCGCGGAAGCGGAGAACAGCGCGCTCAATGGGCGGGGTATCCGCCCCGTTCGGGCGTGCGTCCCCGGTTCTGCGCGGGAGTACGGCCCGATATCGGGCGGAGGCCTGTCATGAGCGGCCCGGTGGAGTGGCTGCTGGATCTGCTCTTCCCGCCCAAGTGCGTGTTCTGCGGGCGGGTGCTCGCCAGCGGGGAGGCCGGCCTGTGCGCCCGCTGTCAGGCGGAGCTGCCCTGGCTGGAGGGCGCGGCGGCGGAGCAGTCCGGGGAGTTCTTCTCCCTGTGCGCCTCCCCGCTGGCCTACCGGGACCAGGTGCGGGATTCCATCCGGCGCTACAAGTTCATGGGCCGCCGGGGCTACCACAGAACCTATGGCCGGCTGGTGGCCCAGTGTGTCCGCAGCCACCTGGCGGGGCGGTATGACCTGATCACCTGGGTGCCCCTGTCAGACAAGCGGAAGAAGGAGCGGGGGTACGACCAGGCGTTCCTGCTCTGCAGCGCCGCGGCGCTGGAGCTGGGCGGCGTGGCGGTGGAGACCCTGCGCAAGGAACGCAACACCCGGGCCCAGTCCGGCCTGGACGACGACGGGGCCCGCCGGGCCAACGTGCTGGGGGCCTATGCCGTCGTGGACCCGGAGCGGGTGGCGGGAAAGCGGGTGCTGCTCATCGACGACGTGATTACCACCGGCTCCACCATCTCTGAGTGCGCCCGGATTCTCCGCGCCGCCGGGGCCTCCGACGTGGTATGCGCCACCCTTGCCCGCGCCAGAGGCAAATAAAGCCGCAAAATTTGTGGAAAATAGCGTTGAAATGGGACGTACACTTGGGTATAATATAGGAGATTATTTATGAGATTTTGGGACAAACTAAAGCGAAAGCTATTACGACTTCGAGGTGCGGGTATGTTCAGTAAAGACATTGGAATCGACCTGGGTACGGCTTCGATCCTGGTTTATGTAAAAGGCAAGGGCGTGGTGCTGCGGGAGCCCTCCGTGGTGGCCATCGACAAGAATACGGGCAAGCTGCTGAAGGTGGGGACAGAGGCCCAGCAGATGCTGGGGCGCACCCCCGGCAACATCGTGGCCATCCGCCCCCTGCGGGAGGGCGTCATCTCCGACTACGACATGACCGAGCGGATGCTCAAGGAGTTCATCCGCAAGGTGACCTCCTTCCGCCTGTTCAAGCCCCGCATCGTCATCTGCGTCCCCTCCGGCATCACCGAGGTGGAGGAGCGCGCCGTCATCGACGCGGGCATCCAGGCCGGCGCCCGGCGGGTGTACCTGATTGAGGAGCCCGTGGCCGCCGCCATCGGCGCGGGCATCGACATCGCCAAGCCCGACGGCCACATGATCGTGGACATCGGCGGCGGCACCACCGACATCGCTGTCATCTCCCTGTCCGGCATCGTGGAGTCCACCTCCATCAAGATCGCCGGCGACCAGTTCGACGAGGCCATCGTGAAGTACATACGGCGCAAGCACAATGTACTCATCGGTGAGCGTACCGCGGAAGAGCTGAAGATGCAGATCGGCTGCGTGTTCCCCCGGCCGGAGGAGCAGACCGTGGAGATCAAGGGCCGCTGCCTGATGACCGGCCTGCCCCGGGTGTTCTCCGTGTCCTCCAGCGAGATGATCGAGGCCTTTGAGGAGGTCTCCACCCGCATCCTGGAGGCCATCCACGGCGTGCTGGAGCGCACGCCCCCGGAGCTGGTGGCCGACATCTCCACCAACGGCATCTGCATGACCGGCGGCGGCTCCCTGGTCTGGGGCTTCGA
>CALWXU010000078.1 GCA_944385585.1 uncultured Flavonifractor sp. | reverse complement strand
TATCAGAACCCGGTGGGCAAGACGGTGCTCCTCCACGGCCACCCCTTTGAGGTGGTGGGGGTCTACAGGGCCAAGGACCCGGACTCGGAGTACTCCATGGACAACATGGCGGTGGTGCCCTACACCCTGAACCGCCTGCTCAACCGCCAGAGTACCCTGGACGCCTTCACCGTCCGGGCCGCCAGCAGCGAGACCACCGCGGAGGTCTCCTCCCGGGTGTCCGGCTTCCTCAAGGGGCAGATCGACACCGAGCGGGGCTTTTTCAGCGTCTATTCGGAGAACCAGGACGCCAAGGCCTCCGACGATCAGAACCGGATGATGAGCATGGTTCTGGGCGGCATCGCCTCCATCTCTTTGCTGGTGGGGGGCATCGGCATCATGAACATCATGCTGGTCACCGTCACCGAGCGCACCCGGGAGATCGGCATCCGCAAGGCCATCGGTGCGCGCCGCAAGTCCATCCTGGCCCAGTTCCTCATTGAGGCCTCGGTGGTGTGCGGCATCGGCGGCCTGCTGGGCATCGTCCTCGGCGTGGCCGGTACTCTGGTCGCGGGGCAGCTCATCCTGCGGGCTGTGGTTCTGCCGGACGTGGCCATGTCCGCCGGCGCCTTCCTGTTCTCCGTGGCCATGGGGGTGGGCTTCGGTATGTATCCGGCCGCCAAGGCCTCCAAGCTCCAGCCCGTGGTGGCCCTCCGGGCCGACTGAGCCCGGCAGATTTCTCTCCAACAAAGACAGACAGGAGATGCTTATGGAAATCACGTGTAACACCCGCTACGACCGCAGGGCCCTGGCCGCCATGTCCCTGGCTGCGCGCAAGACCCTCCGCCGGCGCTTCGACCGGCTGGTGCGCATCTACCTCTGGGTGGTGGCGGCGCTGATGGCGGTCTCCCTCTTGCTCTCCCTGGATGAGCCGCCGAGCGCCGCCCTCTACGCGGTCTTTTTCGCCCTGCTGGTGGCCCTCCAGCTCCGGCAGGACGCGATCAACGCCTTCTTCGCCCATCGGCGCCAGATCCCCGGGAGCGAGGTGAGCCGCACCGTCTTTCACCCCGACTGCTACGTGGTGACCTTCCTCGGCGCGGAGGCAAGGTGGCAGTATGACAAGATCCTCCTCCCCTTGGAGACCCGGGATTACTTCATCCTGCTCCTGGGGAAGGCCAACGCCCACGCACTTCCCAAGTCCGGCCTGGAGGGCGCCTCCCCAGACCAGTTCCGGGCCTTCCTGGCGGAGAAAACCGGCAAGCCCGTCCAGCGGGTCAGGAGGTGGAATGAGCGATGAACCGCGGAAAAAAGGCCGTCTGCCTGGGGGCCCTGGCCCTCGGCCTGGGCGGGCTTGCCTGGTACCGGCGGACCTACCGGATGCCCCTGAAGGAGTACACCCGGAGAGCCCTGTACATGGCGGTGCTGGACGACGAGATCTGCCGCCGGGAGCTGGCGGAAGCGGAGCTCGGCGGGAAGCCCGTCCGCTTCCCGCCGAGAGCAGAATCCCTGCAGTACCGATATCACCTGTTCCTGGGGCTCAACCGGGCCAAGAGCCGGAAAGCCCTCCAGATTGAAACCGCCCGGATGGAGCGCCGCCTCGCCTCTGCCCCGCCTCTCAGGCCCAGCCCCTCCGCGGCGCGTTTATGACAGGAGTGGCGCCGCTGACGCGGCGCCACTCCGTTTCAAGCTCCCTATCATCCTGCAAAGCAGTCTTTTTTACGCCGCCCATCCCGCCCGGGGCAGCACGGCTTTTATCGGACTTATTCCCGGGGCTTGCCCTCGGGGCCGAACTCGCCGCCCCCCTGCGGGGGGTCTGTCCGATCCGGCTCCTCCCCGCCGGGGGCCACCTGCCCCTCCAGGGGGATGGGGGCGTCGGAGGCGGGGACCGGCTGGGGCTCCTCCTTCTTGGCGTCGGGGTCGGGGTAGTTGTCCGCCAGGGCGGGGTCCCGGCCCTCCAGAATGGCCACCATCTCCGCGCCGGTGATGGTCTCCTTCTCCAGCAGGTAGGCCACCACCTTGTCCATATCCTCCCGGCTCTCGGAGAGGATCTCGGTGGCCTTTTTGTAGCAGGAGTCGATCAGATCCCGTACCGCCCGGTCCATGGCGGCGGCGGTGTCCTGGGCGCAGTCGATGCCGTAGCCGCCGTCCAGGTACTGGTTGCGGCGGGAGGCCAGGGCCATCATGCCGAACTCGTCGCTCATGCCGAACATGGCCACCATGTTGCGGGCCACGCTGGTGGCGTCCTGGATGTCCTGGGCCGCGCCGTTGGTCATGGTGTGCATCACCAGCTCCTCGGCCACACGGCCGCCCATGGAGACGGTGATCTGGGCCAGCAGCTCGTCCTTGGTGTGCAGGTGCTTATCCTCCTCCGGCAGGTGGAGGGTGTAGCCCAGGGCCCCCTGGGTGTGGGGGACGATGGTGATCTTGCTCACCGGCTCGGCGTGCTTCTGCTTGTAGGCCACCATGGCGTGGCCCACCTCGTGATAGGCCACCAGCTTCTTCTCAAACTCGCTGAGGACGCTGCCCTTCTTCTCCGCGCCGGCGATGACCAGCTCGAAGGCGGTGAGCAGATCCTCCTGGTTCACCGCCTTGCGGCCCAGGCGCACAGCCCGGAGGGCGGCCTCGTTCACCAGGTTGGCCAGATCGGCGCCCACGGCGCCGGCGGTGGCCAGGGCCACCTTCTTCAGATCCACGTCGTCGGCCAGGCGGATGTTGCGGGTGTGCACCTGGAGGGTGGCCAGGCGGCCGGCCAGGTTGGGCCGGTCCACGGTGATGCGCCGGTCGAAGCGGCCGGGCCGCAGCAGGGCCTGGTCCAGCACCTCCGGCCGGTTGGTGGCGGCCAGCAGGATGACGCCCTTGGTGGGGTCGAAGCCGTCCATCTCGGCCAGCAGCTGGTTCAGGGTCTGCTCCCGCTCGTCGTTGCCGCCCATGCGGTTGTCCCGGGACTTGCCGATGGTGTCGATCTCGTCGATGAACACGATGCAGGGGGCCATCTTGTTGGCCTCCTTGAACAGGTCGCGGACACGGGCCGCGCCCATGCCCACGAACATCTCCACGAAGTCGGAGCCGGAGATGGAGAAGAAGGGCACGCTGGCCTCGCCGGCCACGGCCTTGGCCAGCAGGGTCTTGCCGGTGCCCGGCGGGCCCACCAGCAGGGCGCCCTTGGGCAGCTTGGCGCCGATCTCGGTGTACTTCTGGGGGTTGTGGAGGAAGTCGATGATCTCCACCAGGGACTCCTTGGCCTCGTCCTGGCCGGCCACGTCCTTAAAGGTGACGCCGGTCTTTTTCTCCACGTACACCTTGGCGTTGGACTTGCCCAGGCTGCCGATGCCGCCGCCCATCTTGCCCGCCATGCCCCGCATGAGCAGGGAGAAGGCCACCATGATGATCACCATGGGCAGCACCCAGGACACCAGCAGGGAGATGATGGGGTTCATGGGCTCCACATACTCGCTGCCATACCTGGTGATGCCCTGCTCCTCCAGCAGGGTGATCAGGCTGGCGTCGCCCAGCGGGGCGCAGAAGTAGACCACGGAGGAGGACGCGCCGTCCTGCCCCGAGGCGCGCCCGTCCTGGGGGGAGGTGATGAGGCCCTCCAGCGCGGGCAGGTCCAGGGCGCCGCCGGTGGTCTCGCCGCCGCCCTCCTCCCCGGCGGTTCCGCCGGAGCCGGAGGGGGCCTGGGCCTCTCCCTGCACCGCCTCCACATTGCCGTCGTCGTCAAACTGGAGGGTGTAGCCCTCCTTGAGGGTAAAGACATAGCGGTCGCTCTCGATGAGCACCGAGTCCACCACGCCGTCCATGACCAGCTGGCGGAACTGCCCGTAGAGCACCTCCACCGTATTCGCCTGCTGGAGGCGGGAGGTGGCCACGTTCACCAGCAGGGTGAGCGCCAGGGCCCACAGCAGAATATATACGATGGCCGTCACATTGCGCTTGTTGTTGCCGCCGCCTCGCCCCCGGTTGTTATTATGATTTGGATTCAAGCCAAAGTTCCTCCTTAGTGGGAAACATTTTCGTCCAAAGTACTTATAGTTATAGCACAAGAGGCGGGAAAAAACAAGAAAGCCGGCCAGAAAACCTGTAAACTTTCTATGAAAAGCGCGGGTGGGAATTTCCCCGGCGCACCGGCGGGGAATGCTTGCAATCTGCCCCGTTGTCGGGTAAAATTGGCTTGGACGCCCGCCGGGCGCGGCGGACGCTTCCGCAACATCACACAGACAGAGAAGAGGGGTTATGATGAGGAAACGGTTTCTCGCACTGACGCTGGCTCTGGGGCTGTGCCTGGGGCTGGCGGCTCCGGCCTCAGCGGCAGAGCAGGACTTTGTCATTGAAAACGGGGTGTTGACAAGGTACAACGGCCCCGGCGGCGACGTGGTGATCCCGGACGGCGTCACCAGCATTGGGGACGACGCGTTTTCCTACTGTCAGGGCCTGACCAGCGTCACGGTCCCCAACGGCGTCACCACCATCGGTGCCCGGGCGTTCAGCTGGTGCTTCGACCTGACCGAAGTCACGATCGCTGACAGCGTCACCAACATCGGCAACAACGCGTTCTGGAGCAGCTGGGAGCTTGCCCGCGTTAAACTCCCCAGCGGCCTTACCTCCATCGCGAACAATTTATTCGCGGCTTGTGACAGCCTGAGCGAGATTTCCATCCCTGACGGCGTTACCAGCATCGGCTATGGGGCGTTTTCTGAGTGCGACAGTTTGACCAGTATCACCATCCCGGACGGTGTCACCAGCATCGAGGGCAACGTCTTTAAGGGATGCGAAAATCTTACCAGTGTCACGCTTCCAAACGGCATCACCAGCATTGGGGATAATGCGTTTCAGGACTGTGAGAATCTGGCCGGCATCACCATCCCCGACACCGTCACCTCCATTGGGCAACACGCATTTTCGGGGTGCAAACGGATGAGCAGCCTCACCCTCTCCCAGAACCTCACCACCATTGGCAACTCGGCTTTTTTCCGATGCGAGAGCCTGACCAGCGTCACCATTCCCGACGGCGTCACCAGCATTTCTACAGGCACGTTTTCCAGGTGCAAAAGCCTGGCCAACATCTTCATCCCCGTCAGCGCCGCCTACGTCAGCCGTTCCGCATTTGAAGGCTGTGAAAGCCTGACCGACCTTTATTACGGCGGCAGTCCGGCCCAGTGGGAGGGGACTTCCCACCTGAATCTCGACGACTACATTCTTGAGAACGTCACCATACACTACAACGCCCAGGCAATCCCCGCGGCTGTGGGCGGCTTTACGGACGTGCAGGAGAACGCCTACTACGCCGACGCGGTGCTGTGGGCGGTGGACGGGGGCGTCACCAGCGGCACCTCCGCCACCACCTTCAGCCCCGACAACACCTGCACCACCGCGGAGGTGCTGACCTTCCTGTGGCGGGCCAGCGGCTCCCCGGCGGCCTCCGGCGGCAATCCCTACGCCGACGTGCCCGCCGGTGCGTACTATGAGCAGGCGGCCCTGTGGGCCGGGGAGGAGGGGCTGGTCTCCGGCTCCGCCTTCGGCGGCGGCGCGCCCTGCACCCGGGCCGACGCGGTGACCTACCTGTGGAGGCTGGCCGGCCAGCCCTCCGCCGGGGCGGCGGACTTCGCCGACGTGCCCGCCGGGGCGGACTTCGCCCCCGCCGTGGCCTGGGCGGTGGAGCAGGGGGTCACCACCGGCACCGGCGGCGACAGGTTCTCCCCCGACACGACCTGCACCCGTGGGCAGATCATGACCTTCCTGTACCGGGCCCTGGCGTAAGCGGGCCCCGGAGGGCCGCGGCCCATCAAAAAGGATTCCCGCCCTCCGGCGGGAATCCTTTTCCGCGTCATTCCAACAAGTTTGGCTTTTTTGATCCGGGATCTTGTGATATACTGGTGGCTGTGAAACACACGGAGAAAGGCGGAACGAGCATGAAGGAGCGCAGGCCCGGCCCGGAGACGGAGGCCGACGGCATCATCGAGGGGCGCAATGCGGTGATCGAGGCCCTGCGGGCGGGCACGCCCGTGGACAAGATCTACCTGGCCCGGGGGGAGACCGATTCCGCCCTGGGGCACATCGCCTCCACGGCCCGGGGCAGGGGGATTGTGGTGGTGGAGTGCGACCGGCGCAAGCTGGACGGCATGAGCCGCACCCATTCCCATCAGGGGGTGATCGCCCTGGCGGCGGTGCGGGAGTACGCCAGTGTGGACGACATCCTCAACGCCGCGAAAGAGAAGGGGGAGCCCCCCCTGGTCATCGTGTGCGACGAGCTCTCCGACCCCCACAACCTGGGGGCGGTGATCCGCACCGCCGAGTGCGCCGGGGCCCACGGGGTGATCATCCCCAAGCGGCGCTCCGCCGGCCTCACCGCCGTGGTGGCCAAGACCTCCGCCGGCGCGGTGAGCCACGTGCCGGTGGCCCGGGTGCCCAACCTGCCCGCCCTGCTGGACGAGCTGAAGGAGGCGGGGGTGTGGGTGTTCGGCACCGCCGCCGACGGGGACCGGCTGCTCTACGACGCGGATCTCAAGGGCCCCGCCGCCATCGTCATCGGCAGCGAGGGCACCGGCATGGGCCGCCTGGTGGCGGAGAAGTGCGACTTCAGGGTGCGCATCCCCATGAAGGGCAGGCTCAACTCCCTCAACGCCTCCGCCGCGGCGGCGATTTTGATGTACGAGGCCGTCCGGCAACGCATGCAGCTCTAGGGGGGATTTTATCCCCCCTAGATACGAGCCTGCGTGCCGGCAAAGCCGGCGACTTGGCTCGATACCCCCCTCACCCGCGCACAGCGCGGGTGGCCGCCCGCCGGTGGCGGAGCGGGTATTGGTGTCCTGCGGCGAAATCAATTCGCCTCCGGACGTTTTTAACCGCCATTTACGCAAAGGGGCCGGCCAGGGGCCGGCCCGCCGCCCACCGATCCAACCACGCAAAGCAGGTGAGAGCCATGTCCGACGACCGGGACGACAAACGGAATACAGGCACGCCCGGCCCGGAGGAGTTCTCCCTGGAGGAGATCCTGGCGGAGTTCGGCGGGGGCCCTCCCAAGCCCACCCGCTGGAAGGAGGAGGACACCATCCCCTTCCCGCCGGTGAACCGGCGGCCCAGGGGGGCCTCCCCGCCACCGCCGCCGGGGGGCGGCAGGGTGGTGAGCTTTCCGGGGGAGGGCCGGCAGGCCCAGCCCCGGCCCGCCCCGCCCCCGGCCGAGCGCGCACCCGCGCCGGAGCCGCCGGAAGCGCCGGAGGCCGTTGAGGACGGCGAGCCGGAGGAGGACAAGGTGGTGGAGTTCCCCGGCGGAGAGGGCCCCGCCTCGGACAATCCCATCGCCGAGGGACTCAACCGCCTGTTCCAGAAGGCGGACGACTACGCCGAGCACATGTTTGAAGAGGAGGGAAAGGAGGACGACGAGGAGGTCCGCCGGGCGGAGGCCTTCATCCCCGGCACCGACGAGGAGGAGCCGCCGGAGCGCCGGCGGGAGCGCCGCCCCCGGCGGCAGCCGCCCCCCGCCCCCGACCTGCCGCCGGCCGACCTGGCCCGGCGGTACGGCAAGGGTCTCAAATCCCTGGGCATCCGCTCGGTGCTGGTGTTCCTGCTGCTCATCCCCGCCCTCTACCTGACGGTGGACCTGTTCCCCTACCCCGCCGCCCTCACCCCCCAGCTGCGGGTGCTGCTGCTCGCGGCGGCCCAGGGCCTGGCCATGCTGGTGGGCGTCGACGCCCTGGCCCGGGGCCTGTTCCGGCTGATCCGGCTGGAGTTCGGCATGGACACCCTGCTGGTGTTCGCCGCCGCCGCCACCCTGGCCGACGCGCTGACCATGTACCGGCTGGACCCCCGGGAGGGGCAGATGCCCTACTGCGCCGCCGTTATCCTGGGGATCTTCCTGCTGATGCGGGGCGTGCGGCGGAAGCGGCGGGCCCAGCGCCTGGCCTGCCGCACGGCGGCCTCCGCCGCCCACCCCTATCTGGTGACCCTGGACGAGGGCAGGTGGAGCGGCCGGGACACCTACGCCAAGTGGTCGGGGGAGCCCATCGGCTTTGGCCGGCAGATGCAGGCCGCCGACGGGGCGGAGCGGATTTTTTTCCGGGTCTGCCCGCTGCTGAGCCTCGCCTGCCTGCTGCTGAGTCTGGCCGCCTCCGTGGGCCACGGCGCGCCGGAGCGGCTGCTGTGGTGCCTGTCGGCCACCCTCACCGCCTCCACCTCCCTGTCCGGGGCGCTGTGCTACGCCCTGCCCTGGCTGACCCTCACCCAGCGGTTGAGCCGCTCCGGGGCGGCCATCGCCGGGTGGGACGGGGTCACCGCCACCGGCGGCAGCGGCATCCTGCTCACCGACACCGACTTCTTCCCCCCGGGCTGCGTAGCCCTCAACGGCATCAAGATCTTCGGGGACTTCCCGGTGGACAAGGTGGTGTCCGACACCGCCACCCTGATCCGGGATTCCGGCAGCGGCCTGGACAAGATCTTCCACGACCTGCTCCGCGCCCAGGGGTGCGTCTACCGCCGGGCCTCGGAGCTGACCGTCTACGAGGGCGGCCTGTCCGCCGTCATCCGGAACCAGCAGGTGCTGGTGGGCTCGGCGGCCTTCATGGGGCTGATGGAGATCACCCTGCCCCAGGGGCTCAACGTGAAAAACGCCGTGTTCTGCGCCATCGACGGGGAGCTGGCGGGCATATTCGCCCTCAACTACACCCTCCACGGCAATCTGGAGCCCTCCCTCAACAGCCTCATCCGCAACCGCGTCACCCCCATCATGGCCACCCGGGACTTCAACCTGATCCCCGCCATGCTGCGGCAGCGGTTCAAGCTGCCGGTGGACAGGATGGAGTTCCCGCCGGTGGAGCGGCGCCTGGAGCTGTCCAGTGAGGAGCAGAGCCACAGCGACATCCTCACCGCCGTCCTGTGCCGGGAGGGGGTGGCCCCCTACTCCGAGGCGGTGGT
>CALWXU010000077.1 GCA_944385585.1 uncultured Flavonifractor sp. | reverse complement strand
TTCTCCAGATACCGCTGATAGGAGAAGTGGAACAGCTTGGCGTCGTTGCAGAAGCAGACGAAGTGGGGGGGCTTGACCCCCACCTGGGTCATATAGTAGATCTTCAGCCGCCGGCCCTTGTCCGTGGGGGGCTGCACCCGGGCGGTGGCGTCGGCCAGCACGGTGTTGAGCATGCCGGTGGTGATGCGCATGGCCGCCTGGTCGTTCACATAGTTGATCAGGTCGAAGAGCCGGTCCACCCGCTGCCCCGTCAGGGCGGAGATGAACACAATGGGGGCGTAGGTCATGTAGGACAGGTCCCGCCGCACGTCGGCGCGCATCCGGTCCATGGTCTTGTCGTCCTTCTCAACGGCGTCCCACTTGTTGACCACGATGATGCAGGCCTTGCCCGCCTCGTGGGCCAGACCGGCCACCTTGGTGTCCTGCTCGGTGACCCCCTCGTTGGCGTCGATCAGGATGAGGCACACATCGGAGCGCTCGATGGCCATGGTGGCCCGGAGGACGGAGAATTTCTCAATGCGGTCGTCCACCTTGGACTTTTTGCGCATGCCGGCGGTGTCGATAAGCAGGTACTTGCCCTTGGCGTTCTCAAAATAGCTGTCCACCGCATCCCGGGTGGTGCCCGCCATGTCGCTGACGATCACCCGCTGCTCCCCCAGGATCCGGTTGACCAGGGAGGACTTGCCCACGTTGGGCTTGCCGATGATGGCCACCTTGGTCACGTCGTCCTCCGCCTCCGCCCCGTCCTCGGGGGGGAAGTGCTGGAAGCAGGCGTCCAGCAGGTCGCCGGTGCCGTGGCCGTGGACGGCGGACACGGCGATGGGGTCGCCCAGGCCCAGGTTGTAGAACTCGTAGATGTCCGGGTTGGTCATGCCCACCTGGTCCATCTTGTTTACGGCCAGAACCACCGGCTTATGGGAGCGCAGCAGCATGTTGGCCACCTCCTGGTCGGAGGCGGTCAGGCCGGTCTTGATGTCGCACAGGAACACGATCACCGTGGCGTTCTGGATGGCGATCTCCGCCTGCTGGCGCATGAAGGATAAAATCTCGCTGTCGGCGGAGGGCTCGATGCCGCCGGTGTCCACCAGGTCAAACCTCCGGTTCCGCCACTCCGCCTCGGCGTACAGCCGGTCCCGGGTGACGCCGGGGGTATCCTCCACGATGGACAGCCGCTGGCCCACCAGCTTGTTGAACAGCATGGACTTCCCCACGTTTGGCCGCCCGACGATAGCAACTAAGGGCTTCAACATGTATCACGCTCCCTCTTCCGTCATGGGTTATAGCGATAGTATTCCGCCTCCGGCGGCAGGGCATAGCCCGGCGGCTCCGGCTCCTGCCCGAACAGGGCGTCCACCAGGTCAAAGCCGCTCTCGGCGTCCACCGGGCAGACAGGGACGCCCAGGGCCGCCTCCGCCTGCTCCACGGTCACGTCGTCCAGGAACACCCGCTCCCCGGCGCGCAGCATGCTGGAGGGGATGAGCAGCCGCTCCCCCAGGGCCCTGCCCCGGAGCTGGTCGATCAGATCCCCGCCGGTGATCAGGCCGGAGACGGTGATGGTCTCCCCAAAGAAGTGGTTGACAATGGGATAGACCGATCCGTTTATATTAGCACATGTTTCCCGGCACCTGTCAACGATTTTCTGCAAAAAGGGGGCCGCAGATACACCGGTGGCGATGGAAAAGGGGGGCGGCGCCAGCCCGGCCAGCTCGCCGTCCTCCAGGGCCAGCTCCGCCTGCTGGAGCAGCAGCCGCAGCATGCCCACGCCGTTCTCCAGCTGGTTCATGTCCTCGTAGTAGGCCTTCTCCGGCAGCGCCCGGCCGGCGATGAGATAGAATTCGTCGGAGCACCAGGCCAGGCTGGTGCCGTGCTTCTCCAGGAAGGCGGCGGCAAAGGCCTCCACCTGGTCGATGAGGGCGGCGGCCTGGGCCGGGGTATAGGGGTCGATCCGGCACAGCCCCTCCCGGAATTTGGTCAGGCCCACCGGCACCACCGCCACGCTCTCCACCGCCGGGTGGAGGGCCCCCAGGTCGGACAGGGTGCGCTCCAGGGCGGGGCCGTCGTTGACGCCGGGGCAGGCTACAATCTGGCAATTCATGGCGATGCCCGCCTGGGCGAACCGGCCCATGATCTCCAGGCACTCCCCGGCCCGGCGGTGCTTCAGCATGGCCTCCCGCAGGGCGGGGTCGGTGGCGTGGACCGAGATGTTGACGGGGGAGATGCGCAGCGCGCAGATGCGGTCGATCTCCCGCGCCGACAGGTTGGTCAGGGTGATATAGTTGCCCATGAGGAAGGACAGGCGGGCGTCGTCGTCCTTGAAGTAGAGGGTCTCCCGCATGCCGGGGGGCATCTGGTCCACGAAGCAGAAGATGCAGCGGTTGGCGCAGGAGCGGGCCCGGTCCATCAGATAGCTCTCAAAATTGAGGCCCAGATCCTCCCCCTCGTCCTTGCGCACCCGCACCGTGCGGGCGCGGCCATCCGGCCCCGTCAGGGTCAGCTCCAGCCGGGGGTCGTAGGCGTGGAACTTATAGTCCAGCACGTCCACAATGGGGTGGCCGTTGATGTGGGTCAGCACCTCCCCCGGCCGCACCCCCGCCCGCCGGGCCGGGCTGTGGGCGTCCACAGATTGAATTTTGGTCAGGCTCATAGATGCCGGCCTCCTTTTTCGGGGGCAGCCGACGGAGCGCAGCCCGGGGGCGGACACGGGCCGTCCCCGCGGAGCTGCGCCGCTGACGGCGGGATGGAACATCCCTCCCCTACATTGTACCCCAGTTCTGGGCAAAAAGAAAGAGGGGCGCCAATCCCCTCTTCTTTTCGGCTATTTACTTCGCCTCGGCGGTGGCCTCCACCTTGCCGAACTCATGACCCTTGTAGCTCATGCAGCTCGTGCACATCCGGTGGGGCAGACGGAACGCACCGCACTTGGGGCAGGTGGTAACGCCCGGAGTTTCCAGCTTCCACACGGAGCTGCGGCGCTTATTCCGGCGCTGCTTGGACACTTTACTCTTAGGGACTGCCATGTATGACACCTCCTTAGGTTCATGCCCTGGCCGGGCAAAACTTACTCGTTCTCTTTATCCAACAGCTGCGCGAGGGCAGCGAAACGTGGATCACCTTCAGGCCTGCAGCCGCAGGGACCCTGGTTCAGGTCCGCGCCGCAGGTGGGGCACAGCCCCTTGCAGTCCTCGGAGCACACATGCTTGGCGTCCATGGCCAGCACCGCGGCGGTGGTAAAGACCTCGTCCAGATCCACCTGGCCGTCGGTCAGAAGGACGATCTCGTCGTTCTCCTCGTCCTCCAGCGCCTCGGCCAGCAGGGTCTCCACCGGCAGGTCCATCTCCTGCCGGAAGGGCCTGAGACAGCGGTCGCACACCAGGGACAGCGTGGTTTCCGCCTTCCCCTCCAGCAGCAGGGCGTCCGCCATATTCCGGACCGAGCCGCTCACCCGGACGGGCTGGGTAAAGGGACGCTCCCCGTAGAAGTCCAGCCCGGAGAGATCCAGGGAGAAGTCGAAGGGCAGGGACGCGCCGGGGACGTGGAGGATGGGACGGAGATCCAAACGCATGGTACACCTCACATAATGGCACAGCTGACATTATACCCAAACCGGGGCCCAATGTCAAATGGTTTTTTCGGAAAAACCCGCTTTTTGGCAAAGTACAGCAGGTAAACCCCCTTTACGGGGTGTTTTTCTATGATATCACAGATGCGGCGGGGGATGCAAGAGCGTTTTCCCTTCCCAGGGGAGGACCTTTATGATATAATAGCCGAAAAACCGATCCATCTATGTGAGGCTGGACCATGAAAGAATTTACCATCGGAAAAAACGACGCCGGGCAGCGGCTGGACCGCTGGCTGGCCAAGACCCTCCCCCTGCTCCCCGGCCCCCTGGCCCAGAAGTACATCCGCCTCAAGCGGGTGAAGGTAAACGGAAAGGGCTCCCAGCGGGACGTGCGGCTGAAGGAGGGGGACGTGCTCCAGCTCTATATCAATGACGAGTTCTTCGACCAGCCCCGGGAGGACAACGCCTTCCTGTCCGTGTTCAAGCCCCGGCTGGACATTGTGTACGAGGACGAGAACCTGCTGCTGCTGGACAAGCGGCCCGGCCTGCTCTGCCACGCCGACGAGCACGAGAAGGTCAACACCCTCATCACCCACATCCAGGCCTACCTCTATCAGAAGAAGGAGTGGAACCCCCGGGACGAGCACTCCTTCGCCCCCGCCCTGTGCAACCGCATCGACCGCAACACCGGCGGCATCGTCATGGCCGCCAAGAACGCAGAGACCCTGCGGGTGCTCAACCAGAAGATCCGGGACCGGGAGATCGCCAAGTACTACCTGGCCGTCATCCACGGCCGCATGAGCCCGCCCCGGGGGACGCTGGAGGGCTTTCTGCTGAAGGACGAGGACAGGGCACAGGTGAAGGTGTTCTCCCATCCCGTCCCCGGCGGGCGGAGCGCCGCCACCCGCTACCGCACCCTGGAGACCGCCGGCGGCCTGTCCCTGGTGGAGTGCGAGCTGCTCACCGGCCGCACCCACCAGATCCGCGCCCAGTTCGCCGCCGCCGGCCACCCCCTGCTGGGGGACGGCAAGTACGGCCGGGAGCGGGACAACAAAAAGTACGGCCGCTCCTTCCAGGCGCTGTACTCCTACAAGCTGGCCTTTTCCTTCCCCACCGACGCCGGCGTGCTGGAGTACCTGCGGGGCAGGGTGTTCACCGTGAAAACCGTGGATTTTGCGGAGGAGTATTTCCCTGCGGCGGCGGTCCCGAGGCCGGAGCCGTAAAATCCGGGAAAAATTTCAGATTTATTATTGACATTTTTCGTGGGAACATATATAGTTGTCTCGTCATTAGGGCGTACCCAACCGCCGGTTTGGGTACGCCCTTTACTGCCATCTTGAAATGGGGGAGGATACATGTCCAAGGAATTGATCCGCCTGTCGGATTGCTTCATGAAATTTGACGACGACGTCATTCTGGACCACATCAACCTTTATATCAATGACAAGGAATTCCTCACGCTGCTCGGGCCCTCCGGGTGTGGCAAGACCACGACACTTCGTATCATCGGCGGCTTTCAGAAGCCTACCTCCGGCGATGTGTTCTTCGACGGCGTGAGGATTAATGACGTTCCGCCCCACAAGCGGAAGGTCAATACCGTTTTTCAGAAATACGCCCTGTTCAGCCACATGAACATCTTCGAGAATGTGGCCTTTGGGCTGCGCATCAACAAGGTGCCGGTGCCCGACCCCTCCGACCCCAAGCGCACCCGCTATGTGAAGGTCCCGGAGGAGGAGATCAAGCGGCGGGTGGACGAGGCCCTGGCCCTGGTGAACCTGTCCGGCTACGGCAGGCGGTCGGTGAACTCCCTCTCCGGCGGGCAGCAGCAGCGGGTGGCCATCGCCCGGGCCATCGTCAACCGGCCCCAGGTGCTGCTGCTGGACGAGCCGCTGGGCGCCCTGGACCTGAAGCTGCGCAAGGACATGCAGATCGAGCTCAAGCGCATCCAGCAGCAGGTGGGCATCACCTTTATCTACGTCACCCACGACCAGGAGGAGGCCCTCACCATGTCCGACACGGTGGTGGTGATGAACGAGGGCAAGATCCAGCAGATCGGCACCCCCGAGGACATCTACAACGAGCCCAAGAACGCCTTTGTGGCCGACTTCATCGGCGAGTCCAACATCATCGACGGCGTCATGCACGAGGACAGGGTGGTGGGCATGTACGGCAAAAAGTTCCCCTGCCTGGACGGCGGCTTCGCCCCCAACGAGCCGGTGGACGTGGTGATCCGGCCCGAGGACATCGACATCGTCCCCGAGGAGCAGGGCCAGCTCACCGGCACCGTCACCGAGGTCACCTTCAAGGGCATGCACTACGACATCATCGTGGACTTCCGGGGCTTCAAGTGGCTCATCCAGACCACCGACTTCTCCCCTGTAGGGGCCAGGATTGGGGTGAAGATCGACCCCGACGGCTTCCACATCATGAAGAAGAGCGCCTATTCCGGCATGTTCGGCGACTACAGCTCCTATTCCTCCGAGTACGACGAACTCAACGAGGACCGGCTGGAGGCGGAGGACGGCGATGAAGAGTAGACGGCTGGTGTGGCTCTCCGCGCCCTACGTGCTGTGGATGGCCCTGTTTGTGGTGGCTCCCCTCATCGTGGTGGCGGCCTACGCCTTCACTGTGGAGCTGGCCGACGGCAGCTGGCAGGTGACCCTGCAGAACTTCGCGGGCATGGCGGGATATGCCGGCGTGTTTGCCCGCTCCTTCCTGCTGGCCGCCATCGCCACGGTGATCTGCATCCTCATCGGCTACCCGGCGGCCTACCTGCTGGCCCGGACGCCCCCCGGCTTCCGCCGCATAGCCAACATGCTCATTATGCTGCCCATGTGGATGAACTTCCTGCTGCGCACCTACTCCTGGATGTTCCTGCTGGAGCGCAACGGGTTCATCAACAACATCCTGGGCTCCCTGGGCTTTTTCAACCTGGTCAATGCCCTGAACGGCGCCCTCAACGGGGCCTTCAGCCTGGCCCTGCCCACCGACGTGGCCTATTTTGAGTTCCTGGGCTCCCAGGGGGCGGTGGTGCTGGGCATGGTGTACAACTTCCTGCCCTTCATGATCCTGCCCATCTTCTCCGTCATCGAGAAGATCGACCCCCGGGTCATCGAGGCGGCCCAGGATCTGGGCGCCAACAGCCGTCAGGTGTTCCGCAAGGTGATCTTCCCCCTGAGCCTGCCCGGCGTGCTCTCGGGGGTGACCATGGTGTTCATCCCCTCGGTGTCCACCTTCGTCATCTCCCGCCTGCTGGGGGGCGGCACCAACATCCTGCTGGGCGATCTCATTGAGATGCAGTTTTTGGGCAACGCCTACAACCCCCATCTGGGCTCGGCCATCTCCCTGGTGATGATGGTGATCGTGCTGGTGTGCATGGGGATCATGAACCGCTTCGGCGAGGGAGAGGGGGAGGCGGTGCTGCTGTGAAACGCAACGGAATCTTCAGCAAGCTCTTCCTGGTCCTGGTGTTTGCCTTCCTGTATGCCCCCATCCTGGTGCTCATCGCGTTCTCCTTCAACGCATCCCAGAGCAGCTCGGTATGGGGCGGCTTCTCCCTGCAGTGGTATGTGGAGCTGTTTCAGGACAGCTATGTGCTGGAGGCCCTGCAGACCACCCTGCTGGTCTCCCTCCTCTCCGCCGCCATCGCCACGGCGGCGGGCACGGCGGCGGCCATCGGCTTTGCCAACATGAAGCGGCGCGCCCGCACCGTCTGCATGACCGTCAACAACATCCCCCTGACCAACGCGGACATCATCACCGGCGTGTCCATGATGCTGCTGTTCGTGCTGGCCCTGGGGGCCCTCAACGGCCTGTTCGGCGGCCTGGGGCTGCGGCTCCGGCTGGGCTTCGGCACCCTGCTCATCGCCCACATCACCTTCAACATCCCCTACGTGATCCTGTCCGTCATGCCCAAGCTGCGGCAGCTGGATCCCAACATCTTTGAGGCCGCCCAGGATCTGGGCGCCACCGGGTGGTACGCCTTCCGCAAGGTGATCCTGCCCGAGATCCTGCCCGGCGTGCTCAACGGGGCCCTCATCGCCTTCACCATGAGCATCGACGACTTTGTGATCAGCTACTTCACCGCCGGCTCCGGGGCCAACACCCTGTCCATGGTGGTCTACTCCATGGTGCGCCGGCGCATCAGCCCGGAGATCAACGCCCTGTCCACCCTCATGTTCGTGGTGGTGATCGCCCTGATGGTGGTCATCAACGTGCGGCAGAGCCGGCAGGACCGGCGCATCCAGGCGGCCATCCGGGCCGAGCGGCGGGCCGATCCCCGGCCCTGACCCCTTTCCCCGTTCCAGCCGCGCGGGAGCGCGTTGGAAAATATGATTTTGTGTCTGAAAGGAGCACGAGAGAGAATTGAAAAAATTTGTGGCATTGGCCCTCGGCACCGCTCTGGCGGCGTCCTGCCTGAGCGGCTGCGGAGGCGGCAGCTCTGCCGGTGAGGTAAACGTGTACAACTGGGGCGAGTATATCGACATGTCCGTGCTGGAGGACTTCGAGAGGGAGACCGGCATCAAGGTCAACTACCAGACCTATGACAGCAACGAGACCATGTACGCCGTGCTGGACGGCGACGGCGCCGACTACGATGTGATCATCCCCTCCGACTACATGATCTCCCGCCTCATCGAGGAGGACATGCTGGAGCCGCTGAACTTCGACAACATCCCCAACTTCTCCGACATCGACCCGGAGCTGAAAAACCCCGAGTACGACCCGGAGAACCTGTACTCCGTCCCCTACATGTGGGGCCTGATGGGCGTCATCTACAACACCACCATGGTGGATGAGGCGGATACCGGCAGCTGGGACCTGCTGTGGAATGAGAAATACGCCAATGACATCATCATGATCGACAACTCCCGGGACGCCATCGGCATCGCCCTCAAGCGCCTGGGTTACTCCTACAACACCACCGACGCCGCCCAGATCACCGAGGCGGTGGACACCCTCATTGAGCAGAAGCCCATCCTCCAGCGGTACGCCATGGATGAGATCTTCGGCGCTCTGGAGGGCGGCAACGCCGCCATCGGCACCTACTACTACGGCGACTACCTGACCATGGCGGAGAACAACCCCGACCTGGCCTTCTACCTGCCCGAGGAGGGCACCAACATCTACGTGGACGCCATGTGCATCCCCAAGGGCGCGTCCAACAAGGAGAACGCCGAGGCCTTCATCAACTACATGTGCTCCACCCAGGCCGGCCTGAAGAACTGCGAGGAGATCTGGTACTCCACCCCGCTGATGAGCGTGCGGGAGGAGCTGGACCCCGAGGTGTCTGGCGACCCCATGGCCTACCCCGACGCGGAGGTCATGGCCCAGTGCGAGGCCTATACCAATCTGCCCCAGGACATCCTGGATCTGTACACCAGCGAGTGGCTGCGGCTGAAGGCCTGAGAAAAGCGGCGCCCGCCCCCATTGCAGGGGGCGGGCGCTTTTTTGTAAAAGAAAACCACCGGCGCTGCCGGTGGTTCCAAAAAGCTTTAGCTATGCGAAAAAAGTATCCTCCTTT
>CALWXU010000076.1 GCA_944385585.1 uncultured Flavonifractor sp. | reverse complement strand
CTGGCCGTCACCCTGGGCCTGACGGCGGAGCAGCTGCTCCGCCCGGTGCGGCCCCACCCCACCTTTGCCGAGGCCATCAGCCAGGCGGCGGAGGCCGCCCTGGAGGCCCTGGAGCGGGGCTGAACCCGCTTTTTGCCCCTTCCTGTCGAAACTTGCGCCCTTTCCATACTTTACAAATGTTGGAAAACACAATATAATGATGTCAAGGAAAATCAGGAAGGGAGCAAGCACAAAATGAGGGAATTACTCATCGAGCCGGAGCAGGCAGAATCCTCCGAAAATCTGGAAGGCAGGCTCCGCTATTACCTCCTGGTGGACGAGCTGGAGCTGGGCGGCGGCCTGCTGTGTGAGAGCTATGGCGTCAAGGTGGTGTCGCCGGACGGGGAGGCGGAGGCGGTGCGCAACCTCACGGTCCGGCCGGAGCGCATCGACCATCTGCTGGAGCTGCTCCAGCGCAACCAGGTGCCCCCGGTGGCCCTGCGGGATGTGATTGACGACTGGCTGTAGGCCTGCGCCTCCCAAAGGCGGCGGGCCGCCTTTGGGAAAAAATTGCGGACCACTGTGCGCGGGGTTTGCCCGCCAGAGACGGGCAAACCCCACACTTGCGGGTTGAGAAGTGTTTTCAGCCACGCGCATGCCGCGTCTAAAAACTAATTTTATTTGCTTCGCGCGGCTGTCGCCGCGCGAGCTCTGCGGGGCTCCCCTTCCCGGGCGGGGCTCGGCAATCTGCGGGGCGGGGCGGCGGAGAAATCCGCCGCCCCGCCCCTTCTCCGTTGACAGTATCTTGAAAATGGTCTATGATGTTTCGTGGACCGCCTCAGCGGCCTGTTCAAGGAGGTACAAGTGTGTGAAAGAGAGAGAAACCTTTGCATCCCGGCTGGGCTTTGTGCTCATCTCCGCCGGGTGCGCCATCGGCCTGGGCAACGTCTGGCGCTTCCCCTATATCGTGGGGCAGTACGGCGGCGCGGCCTTTGTGCTCATCTACATCGTGTTCCTGCTGATCATGGGGCTGCCCATCATGTCCATGGAGTTCGCCGTGGGCCGGGCCAGCCGCAAGAGCATCACCATGTCCTTCCAGCAGCTGGAGCCCAAGGGCACCAAGTGGCACTGGTACGGCTGGTTCGGCATGGCCGGCAACTACCTGCTGATGATGTTCTACACCACCATCGCCGGCTGGCTGCTGCTCTACTTCTTCAAGCTGGCCTCCGGCCAGTTTGAGGGCATGGACACCGCCCAGGTGGGCGAGGCCTTCTCCACCATGCGGACCCAGGACGTGGGCGTCCAGCTGCTGTTCATGGTGATCGTGGTGGTGCTGGGCATGGCGGTGTGCAGCCGGGGCCTGAAAAACGGCGTGGAGAAGGCCAACAAGGCCATGATGCTCTGCCTGCTGGCCCTGCTGGTGGTACTGGCGGTGCGCTCCCTCACCCTGCCCGGCGCGGTGGAGGGGCTGAAGTTCTATCTGGTGCCCAACTTCAACAACCTGATGTACGACGCCGACGGGAGCTTCCGCCTCTTTGAGGCCATCTATGCCGCCATGGGCCAGTCCTTCTTCACCCTGAGCCTGGGTATCGGCGCCATGGCCATCTTTGGCAGCTACATCGGCAAGGAGCGCCGCCTCTTCGGCGAGTGCATCAGCATCGGCGTGCTGGACACCTTTGTGGCCTTCACCTCTGGCCTGATCATCTTCCCCTCCGCCTTCGCCTTTGGGGTCAATCCGGACTCGGGGCCCAACCTGATCTTCGTCACCCTGCCCAACGTGTTCAACTCCATGCCAGGCGGCCGGCTGTGGGGCGCGCTGTTCTTCGTGTTCCTGTTCTTCGCCGCCCTGTCCACCGTCACCGCCGTGTTTGAGAACATCCTGGCCTGCTGGATGGACAAGTGGGGCATCGCCCGGGGCAGGGCGGTGGCGGCCAACCTGGTGCTGATCCTGCTACTCAGCCTGCCCTGCCTGCTGGGCAACAACCTGTGGAGCAGCTTCCAGCCCTTCGGCATGAGCATCATGGATCTGGAGGACTTCCTGGTGAGCAACAACCTGCTGCCCATCGGCTCGGTAATCTATCTCCTGTTCTGCTGTTCCAGGTGGGGCTGGGGCTTTGACAGCTTCCTGGCGGAGGTTGACATGGGCAGGGGCGTCCGCTTCCCCGCCCGGTTCCGGGTGTACTTCAAGTATATCCTGCCCTTCGTGGTGCTGATCATCCTGTTCATGGGCTATCTGGACAAGTTCGGCAGCTGAACGCCGCCGCGGCTGAAAAGGCGGTCCCGGAATCCTCGGATTCCGGGACCGCCTTTTTTCATTGCTGGCCCTGCAGCGCCTGCGGCAGCAGGGTGCGCAGTCCCACCCGGTAGGCCGGGTGATAGGCCGCGCGGTAGGCCTCTGAGTGGGACGCCGGCGGGCAGCCCGCGGCCCGGTAGGCCGCCAGATACCCGGCCAGGGCCGCCGGGGAGAAGGCAAACAGCCCGGCCTCCGCCGCCCTGGCCAGCTCCTCCAGGCCGGCCTCCAGCCCCTCCCGGGTGCCGTGAAACGCCTCTGCGGAGCGGACAAACCAGTCGTTGAGGGCCGCCGGGGCCACCCCCCAGGCGTCCAGCCGGGACAGGTGCACCCGCACCGCGCCGTTCCCCAGCGCCTCATACAGGGGGCCGGCGGTCTGGGCCACGGCGGCGTACTCCGCCGTCAGCCGGGACATGCTCTGCCCCGGGTCGGCGATCAGGTGGCCGCCGCCCAGCACGCTCTGATAGACCAGCTTGACCGCGTCACAGGGCTCCATCCGGGGATACCGCGCCCCGTGCGCGGACAGGATCGGCCACAGCGGCCCCATTGAGCACCACCCCTCCCCTCTGCAGCGCCAGCACCAGGATGGGGATGAGCACGATGTGGCAGATGATGCCGGGGATGGCGGAGGTCACCGCCCCGGCCCAGAAGGCGGACAGGGGGAAGGTGGTGTCCTGCAGGCCGGCGATCACAAACCGGGCGCAGCCCCACACCACCCGGCCCAGCACCATGGCGCTGACCAGGGAGACGTAGATGTAGCCGGGGCGCTTGGGCAGGAGCCGGTAGAGCAGGCCGGTAACGGCGCCGTACGCCGCCAGCTCAAAGGCCATGGCGATTGCGGTAATCAGGGGGGGCATGCCGAACAGCAGGTGGCGCAGCAGGGGGGCGATGAAGCCCACCGCCAGCCCCCAGGGCCAGCCGCACACAAAGCCGCACAGCAGCACCGGGATGTGCATGGGGCTCAGGGCGGAGCCGATCTGGGGGATCTGCCCGGTGAGGAAGGGCAGCACCAGGGCCAGGGCCAGGAACAGGGCGGAATAGACCAGCCGGCGGAGCCGGAGCTGGTAGGGGCGGGACACTGTTTTCATGGGGAAAAACCTCCTTGCACGCAAAAAAGGCATTGCCTCCCCCGAGGGGAAAGCAATACCTTCCTGGTATTTCTTCTGAACAATATGGACGCGCCGCACTGGGTCTCGCGGGCTCTGGCCCGCCGCTCCGGCTTCCTGCCGAAATTCCCGGTTATTATAGCACCAGGGGGCGGTCCCTGTCAACCCCCCTGCTCCAGGGCTTTGCCCAGCTCGGCCACCGCGCTGTCCAGCAGGCGGCCCACCGGCATCTCCGCCACGCCGGCCACCAGGTTGTCGCACTGGTTGAGGGGGATGAGAATCCGCTTGGCCCTGGCCTGGGCCACCGCCACCGCCATGGCCGGGGAGATCTCCCCCATCAGCGCGTCGGCGATGACAATCCCCAGGGGCCCCAGGATCACGTCCGCCCGGCGGCAGGCCACCAGCAGGGCGTTCTCCCCCGTGGCCGCCCGGGCCGCGCCCCCCTTGAGCATGGCGGCGGCGGCCAGGCTGTTGGTGCCGATGGCGGTGATCTCCACCCCCGGATAGCGGGCCAGGATGGCCTTGATGAGCTGCTGCCCGATGCGCCCGCCCTGCCCGTCGATCACTAAAACTTCCATGGCTGTGCTCCCTCTCTCCCGATGTCGTCCATTTATTATACCGGATGGCGCCTGTTGCTGCAAGAAAAAATTCATTCCCTTTTGTCAGATTTTGTGGTTTAATAGAAAGGATTTGACAGACAGTTCCACTGGGAGGGGTTTCCTTGTTCGCCAACTTTTTGACGGTCACCGGCCAGGTGGCCACTTTATTTTTGATGATGGGGGTGGGCTTTGTCCTGGGCCGGCTGGGCAAGCTCACGGAAGAGGGCCGGGGCCAGATGTCCTATCTGCTGCTCTACATTGTCACCCCCTGCATCATCGTGGACAGCTTCCTGGTGGAGGCCACCCCCGCCCTGATGCGGGAGGTGCTGGTGGGCGAGTCGGTCTTTCTCTCCATCTATCTGCTCACCTTCCTCCTCACCCTTCTCTTTTTCCGAAGGCAGCCCCCCGACGCCCGGGACAGCCTCCGCTTCGGCACCATCCTAGGCAACAACAGCTTCATGGGCCTGCCTCTGGTGGAGGCCGTTCTGGGCAGCGGGGCCCTGATCTACGGGGCCCTCAGCATGGGGGCCTTTAACCTGATCAGCTGGACCATCGGCGTGATGCTGATGGGCGGGCGGCAGAACTTCTCCCTCAGGCGGGCGGTGGTCAACCCCGGCGTGCTGGGCCTGTCGGCGGGGCTGGTCCTCTTTTTCACCGGGCTGCGCTTCCCCTCCCCCATCGCCAGCGCCGTCTCCTTCCTGGGGGATCTGAACACGCCGCTGGCCATGGTGATCATCGGCGCCCAGCTGGCAGAGGCCGATCTGGCCGCCTGCTTCCGGCAGCCCCGGCTCTATCTGGCCTCCGCCCTCCGGCTGGTGGTGGTGCCCCTGCTGGCCGCCCTGCTGATCCTGCCCCTCCGCCTGTCCCCGGCGCTCTACTGCACGGTGGTGCTCCTCTCCGCCGTGCCCGCGGCGGGGGCCACCGGCCTCTTTGCCCAGCGCTTCGGCCGGGACCCCGTCCCGGGGGTGCAGTTCATCACCCTGTCCACCCTGCTCTCCATTGTCACACTGCCCCTGTTCGCCGTGCTGGCCCAGGCCCTCAGCGGGCTGTAGCCGCAGCGGCAGAAGAAAACCCGGCCGGCCGCCTGTTGGGCGGCCGGCCGGGTTGCTCTGCGGAAAGGGGCCTCATTGGAAGGGCGCCATCTCCCAGCGCACAAAGTAGCCCTGGGGGTGCCTGCACACGGGGCACACGGCGGGGGCCATGGTGGCGTCCACCACCTGGCCGCAGTTGAGGCACACCCACTTGACCTCCGCGTCGGACACAAAGAGCTTGTCCTGCTCCAGCAGCTGGGCAAACTGCCCGAAGCGGTCGCCGTGGGTCTTTTCGATGCCGGCGATCATGGAGAAGATGTGGGCGATCTCGGGGAAGCCCTCCTCCTGGGCGGTCTTGGAAAAGGCGGCGTAGTCGTGGTTCCACTCCTGGTACTCGTTGTGCTGGGCGGAGCGCAGGTGGTCCAGGATATCGGGGAACAGCTCCACCGGGTAGGTGCCGTCCACCTGCAGGTTCTGGCCGGACGCCTTCTCCAGCAGGTTGTAGAATACCTTGGCGTGGGCCCGCTCCTGGTCGGCGGTGAAGGTGAACACCCCCTCCAGCACGAAGAGGTTTTTCTTCTTCGCCAGCCCGGCGGCGAAGGTGTAGCGGTTGCGGGCCTGGCTCTCGCCGGCGAAGGCCCGCATGAGGTTGAGCCTGGTTTCACTCTGGTCAAAGGCGGTGGACATGGGGATCCCTCCTCATCTGTGATAGGAACAGCATGCCCACATCCCAGAGCGTCCATACGGCAAATCGAAAAATCCGGAGCGCTACTCCAGATCCGCGGGGAGGAACGCCCGGTAGGGCAGCACCCCCGAAAGCTCCACCAGCACGTCGGAGAAGCCGCCGCTACCGTCAAAGCCCATGGACGGCGTTTTCAGCGTCTCCCCCGGCTCCGGCGGCCGGATAGGCAGGGTGACGATAGCCCGGGAGCCCCGCTCCTCCTGCTGCTGGAACACGATGCTCCCCCCGTGGGCGGCGGCGATGCGGCGGGCCACCTGCAGCCCCAGGCCCAGGCTGCCCGGCCGGCGGAGCAGCTCCTCCTCTGTGGGCTCCGGCTCCCAGCCGGCGCCGGTGTCCCACACGGTGATGGACGCCCGGCCGTCCCGCCGGGCCAGGCGCATGCCCGCCTGGCCCCCTTCCCCCGCCGCGCGCAGGGCGTTGGACACCAGGTTGAGCAGCATCCGCCGCAGCTGCCCGGCGTCCCCGTGGGTGAGCAGGCTGCCCGTCTCCTCCTCCCAGGAGAAGCGGACCCCCGCCGTCTCCGCCAGGGGGGCCGCCTGCCTGGCCAGCTCCCGGCACAGCCCGGCCAGATCCAGGGTGGTCTCCCGGGGGGCCGCATCCTCGGGCGAGAGCTGGAGATACTCCAGGCTGCCCACCATGCGCATCATGCGGTACAGGCTCTGGTGGAGGATGGCCAGATAGGGGTCGTACTGCGCCCCCGCCTTCTCCTGCACCACCGGGGTCAGCAGCTGGATCGCCGCCGCCAGGTTGTTCATCTGCTGCCGGAACTGCTCCACCAGGAGCGGTCCGAGATCCTCTCTGTTCGTGTCCAAGGCGCGCCCTCCTCTCCGCTCCGCTCCCCCTATCATGTGCAGACCCGCGGGGAATGTTTACAGCATCGCCAGTATAGCAAAATTTGGCGTTCTCCTCAAGGGAAAATGTCGATTTCAGTCGAAACTGCCGCGTTTACCGATAATGGCCCCATAAATTTATACAGTTTCCCAATCAAGTTTTCGCTTTTCCCCCTTTTCAATCGCTCTGGTTTCGTTTATAATGTAGGCGCGCTGAAAAAGAGCATCTAAGAATTTATTTAGAACGAAGGAGCGATTCAGTATGAGCATTAAAGTTGGCATTAACGGTTTTGGCCGCATCGGCCGCCTGGTGTTCCGCGCGGGCATCAACCGCCCCGACATCGAGTTCGTGGGCATCAACGACCCCTTCATGACCCCCGACTACATGGCCTATATGCTCCGTTACGATACCATGCACGGCCGCTTTGACGGCACCATCGAGTACACCGACGACGCCATCATCGTCAACGGCAAGACTGTGAAGTTCTTCGCCTGCATGGACCCCAAGGACATCCCCTGGGGCGAGGCGGGCGCCGAGTACGTGGTGGAGTCCACCGGCGTGTTCCTGACCAAGGAGAAGGCCCAGGCCCACATCGACGCCGGCGCCAAGAAGGTGGTCATGTCCGCCCCCTCCAAGGACGACACCCCCATGTTCGTCTGCGGCGTCAACCTGGACAAGTACACCCCCGACATGACCTTCGTGTCCAACGCCTCCTGCACCACCAACTGCCTGGCCCCCATCGCCAAGGTGCTGCATGACAACTGGGGCATCACCGACGGCCTGATGACCACCGTCCACTCCACCACCGCCACCCAGAAGACCGTGGACGGCCCCTCCAAGAAGGACTGGCGCGGCGGCCGTGCCGCTGCCGGCAACATCATCCCCTCCTCCACCGGCGCCGCCAAGGCCGTGGGCAAGGTCATTCCCGAGCTCAACGGCAAGCTGACCGGCATGTCCATGCGTGTCCCCACCCTGGACGTGTCCGTGGTGGATCTGACCGTCAACCTGGCCAAGCCCGCCAAGTACGACGAGATCTGCGCCGCCATGAAGAAGGCCTCCGAGGGTGAGCTCAAGGGCATCCTGGGCTACACCGACGAGGACGTGGTGTCCTCCGACTTCCTGGGCGACCCCCGCACCTCCATCTTCGACGCCAAGGCCGGCATCGCCCTGACCGACACCTTTGTGAAGGTGGTCTCCTGGTACGACAACGAGATCGGCTACTCCAACAAGGTGCTGGACCTCATCGCCCATATGTATGGTGTGGACCACAAGTAAGTGACACTTCGCCTGCTATGAAAAAGAGCGGGGAAGCCTGATGGCTTCCCCGCTCTTTTGCTTTCCTCCCGTTCCGGCCCTACGGCAGGGTGCGCACCTCCACATAGGCGGAGGTGGTGGCGTCCAGCACGGCCATATAGCCGCAGCGGAAGTCCATCCAGTCCCCCACATGGACCTGCCCGGCGCAGTCCTCCACGTCCACGATCAGGTGGTCGGAGCTGGCGCCGATCATCTCCGCCCCCGGCAGGGTGGGGGTGAGGGCGGCCCAGGCCACGTCCTGCTTGCCGGCGGCGCAGATGGCCCGCAGGCGCACCCCCCGGTCGGGGTATTCGGGGATATCCCCCTTGCCGTCCCGCCCCCGCTCGCCGATGGGCACCGAGGGCTTGCGGCGCAGCTCCACCACCTGGGCCTTGAAGTGGAAGGCGTCGGGGTGATAGCCCTCCAGGAAGCGGCTGCCGGTGGTGTCCTCCCCGTAGAGCACCGCCTCCCCCACCCGCAGGTGGTTGATCCCGCGGGGCAGCAGGCCGTCCTCCAGCAGCTTGAGGGTGCAGGTGGCCCCGCCGGACAGGGTGGTGATGTGGAAGCCGTATTTGCCGTTGAGGTAGTCCCGCAGCTCCACCAGGATCTTCGTGTTCTCCACCGAGGGCAGCACGCTGCCGTAGCAGCCCACGTTGGTGCCCAGGCCGATGAGCTCCACGCCGGGGCAGGCCTGGATCTGGGGGGCGATCTCGTCCAGCTGCTCCATCCCGAACACCCCCTCCCGCAGATCGCCCACGTCGATCATCAGGATGATGGGGTGGACCTTGCCCGCCCGGAGGGCGGCGTCGGACACGGCGCGGATCACCTCAATCTGGCTCTGCAGGCTGCAGTCCGCCCAGCGGACCACGTCCTCCGCCTCGTCCATGGCGGGTATGCGGATGAGCAGGTAGTGCAGGCCGGGGATGGCGGCCTTGGCGGCGGCGATGTTTTTCAGCCGGCTGTCGGCGAAGCGGGTGATCCCCCCCGCCTGGGCGGCGCGGATCACCTCCAGCCGGGCGGAGAAGCCCTTGGTGACAAAGGCCAGCTCCACCCCCCGGTCGGCGCAGAAGTCGCGGAGCCGCCGGGCGTTCTCCGTCACCTTGCGGGTGTCAATCTCCAAAATGGGCGCATACATGGGCGTTCAACCCCTTTCTCAGGCTTCCTCCAGTTTACCCCGTATTTTCCCTCTTGACAAGAGGGGATGCGTGTGTCATACTGTATATGCTGGATATATACAGTAGAACAAGAAGGTGCACCATGGACATTATCATCAGCAATTCCGGCGGCGTGCCGATCT
>CALWXU010000075.1 GCA_944385585.1 uncultured Flavonifractor sp. | reverse complement strand
CTCTACGGCACCTACGAGCCCCTGAGCGTCACCATCACCCACATCATCAACAACAAGTCCGGCATCTCCTTCACCTCTTACAGCCACACCGGCCTGCCCGTGGCCGTGCTGGCCCACGGCGTCAACGCCGAGGTGTTCAACGGCTACTACGACAACACCCAGGTCTACTACAAGCTGGCCGGCATGCTGGGCGTGCAGTAACCCCCTCCGCTTTCCACTTCCCCACTTCCACATATGCCAGCAGACGGATGCGGCCAAGCGCCGCATCCGTCTGCTGGTGCAGAAAGGACTATTACACCCTATGACTTCCCTTCTCCGCGACCCGGCCAGGCGCCGCTATTACGCCCCCCTGGCCCTGTGCCTGCTGCTCATTGCCGTCCTGCTGGCCATCCCCACCGGCTTTGAGGGGGCCCTCCAGTATCAGGAGGCCGACCGCTGCGCCGCCCGGGTGCTGGCGGTGGACGACTCCGCCATCATCGACACCGGCCTGGTGCGCTCCGGCGAGCAGATCTGCACCCTGGAGCTGCTGGGCAGCCGCTTCAAGGGGCAGACCGCCACCGGCGTCAACATGCTCAACGGCTCCCTGGAGCAGGACAAGCTCTTCGCCCCCGGCGACAAGGCCATGGTGGTGGTGAGCTACCAGGGGGACGAGATCCTGTCGGTCACCATGACCGACCACTACCGCATCAACAAGGAGCTTCTGCTGGCCGCCGTCTTTGCGGTGTTCCTCATCCTCTTTGCCGGACGCACCGGCGTGCGGGCCATCGCCTCCTTCGTGATGACCATCCTCATGCTGTGGAAGGTGCTGGTGCCCCTCTACCTCAAGGGGTACAACCCCATCCTCATCGGCCTTGCGGTGACCCTGGTGCTCACCCTGTTCATCATCGGCCTGGTGTACGGCTTTGACCGGCGGTGCGCCGCCGCCGTGTCGGGGGCCTTTTTGGGGGTGCTGGTCACCTGCGTGCTGGGGATGGTGTTCACCGACCTGTTCCAGATCCACGGGGCGGTCATGTCCTACTCCGAGAGCCTGCTCTACTCCGGCTTCCAGGATCTCAGCCTCACCCAGATCTTCATGGCCTCCATCTTCATCGGCTCCGCTGGTGCGGTGATCGACCTCAGCGTGGACATCACCTCCGCCGTCCACGAGGTGGTGGAGAAGCGGCCCGACCTCTCCCGGTGGGAGGCGGCGCGCTCCGGCATGAACGTGGGCCGGGCCGCCATGGGCACCATGACCACCACCCTGCTGCTGGCCTACTCCGGCGGCTATGTGGCACTGCTCATGGTCTTTATGGCCCAGGGCACCCCCCTGTACAACATTCTCAACTACAAATACGTGGCCTCGGAGATCATCCACACGGTGGTGGGCTCCTTCGGCCTGGTGACCGTGGCCCCCCTCACCGCCCTCACCAGTGGCTTCCTGCTGGCCGGGCGAAAGGGAACCGCAGCGGTGGGCCTTACTCCGCCTCCGCGGCCCGACGGGGCAGCGCTGCGGTCTGAATCCGGTCAATGAGGAAGGAGGACAGGGTCACCGTCACCAGGGAGCAGGCGATACGCAACACGGGGATATAGGTGAGGGACAGGGCCAGCACCGTCAGATCGGTGAACAGATAGCACCAGGACAGCCTCCAATGGGTCACCCGGGAGATGGTGAGGGCCAGGGCGTCGTCGCCGCCGGCGGAGCCCCCCTGCCGGATGATCAGGCCCACCCCCACCCCCACAAACGCGCCCCCCGCCAGGGCGGCCAGGAGCGGCCAGGCGGACAGGTCTGGCAGCATCGGGGGGAACTGCTCCCACAGCTTATAAAACAGGGCCACGCTGCCGGTGGACAGGATGGAGATCTTCAGGAACTGCCCGCCCAGGCACTTGAAGGCCAGCAGGTAGCACAGCGCGTCCAGCAGAGGGGTCAGCAGGGCCGGCGACAGGCCGAACCAGTGGTGGAGCAGCAGCATCAGGCCCATGATGCCCCCCTCGGTGATGCCCACCTGCTGGTGGATGTTGTGGATGCCGAAGGTGGTGATGGCCGCCCCCAGCACAATGCAAAGGATCTTCTTCCAGGTGAGCCCCTCCGTCAGCTTCCGGATGGGGCCCGTGAGTATCTCGGGTGTCACAGTAAAACCTCCTTAACTGCTCTCTATTATAAACCCTCGTATTATACGAAGGTCAAGAGGCGATCCCTCCGCAGTTCGGACAAAAGCGGCGGCCCGCCGGGCCGCCGCTTTTGTCTATGTCGTCTGTTCCAGCTCCAGGGTAAATACCAGGTGATAGTAGGCATTCGTCCCGCCCTCCAGGGAGAACAGGACGCCGGAGGAGCTTGCCTCATACCCTCTGGTCTCCACGGTCTGGGTAATGGTCACATTCCCGGCCTGGAGGGTGTAGCTCTCGAAGGGCCGGTCCGCGATGGCGTCCAATATGCCGCTGGTCCACCAGGTAAAGCCGTTATACCGCCCCTGGGCGGCGGCGAAGCACTGGGCCGCCACCTGCTGCTGAAAGACGGGCGCGGCGGTGGCCTTCGCCCCCGTCCGGGCCACCTCCAGCTTCACGGCGGTGACCAGTCCCGTGTCCTCGTCCACCGTCAGCTGGTGGTCGGGGGGCGGGCCGTCCAGATCCATGAGAAAGACGTTCCCCCGGCTGGTATCCTGCACCCAGTGGCCGGTGTCGTCCAGATACACGGGGCTGCTATCCCCAAAAATCCGCATCATGTCGTTGACGTTGGCGGCGTACTCCTCTGGCGTGAGGGGCCCCCGGTGGATGGGCAGCAGGGACTGGAGCGCCAGAAAGACACTCAGCCCAATCAAGGCAGCCCGGGCGGCCACGAAGCCCCAGCACCGCCGCACTCTGGTGTCCCGGATGGTGTAGGAGGTACCCTCCTCCCACGCCTCCGGCTCCCCGTCGGCACAGCAGCGGTAGCACTTGTAGTTGCGCCAGAGGCTGTAAAACGGGATGCCGCAGCCCTCGCCCCGGACGAACACCCCCCAGGTGCGGGCCCGGGCCTGGGCCCAGGTGAGCTTTCCCCCCTCCGGATTGCGCACCGCCAGGCCGAAGATCCACTTGCCCGGCGTATACCCCCAGGTGCACAGGAGGATGGGCTCCAGAACCATCAGGATCCCGTAGGTGATGTAGCTCTCCAGCAGGGTGATGAACAGACTGGAATCCGGGTGCCAGCGCAGCAGGAAGAGCTGGATGACTGACCACACCAGGGCGCACAGGCCCCAGTCCAGGCTCCTGGCAAAGTACCGCCGCCAGGGGTGGGACACGGTGGGGGCCGCGTCGGAGCGCAGGTCGAAGAAGCCGGGCTGGTCCGCCGGGCGGTTCAGCCGGTTTAAATACCTGGGCGCGTCCAGGGTGGCGAAGTCCACCCCGTCCTCCCGCATGGCGCGGCACACCTGCCCCGCCCAGTCCAGGTCGGCCCGCTGCCGGGCCAGGGCGGCCTCCTGCTGCGCCAGCAGGGCCCCCAGGGGACGCTCCCCCCGCTGGGCCCGGCGGATGTCCTCCAGGGACAGGCCCAGCTGCCGCAGCAGCTTCACCTTGCGCAGGGTGTCCGCGTCCTCCTCCGAGTAGTCCCGGTAGTTGTTGGCCTCCCGTTTGGGGCGGATGAAGCCCTCCTGCTCATAGAAGCGGATGCTGGCCCTGGGCATGTCCAGCAGGGCCTCCAGCTCTCCGATGGTCATTGCGCCCACCTCCTCGGACCCATGGTAAGGTATCAAGCGGGTTTACAGTCAAGGGTTTTGTGCAGATTTTTCGAGTTTGGGGCGGAGATCACTCCGCCAGCAGCTCCAGCGCCGCCTCCAGCTGGGCGTCCGTGCCGTCGTCGGTGTTATACACCTCCGCGTCCAGGGTCAGGCCGGTGCCGATGAGGGAGGTGCCGCCGCCGGTGTAGTAGGCGGCGGTGGAGATGTTGACCGCCCCGCCGTAGGCCAGGGTGAAGGTCTGCTGGGAGTAGCCCTTGCCGCTGGTGGGCTCCCCCACGATCACCGCCACCCCCTGCTCCTGGAGCTCGGCGGCGAAGAACTCGGCGGCGGAGTAGGTGTTGGCGTTGACCAGCACCGCCATGGGCAGGTCCACGCAGGCGGCGTCGGAATCGGTGATCTCCTCATTGCCCGCCCGGTCCCGGCTGATGAAGATGGGCCCCTCCGGCAGGAGGAAGTCCAGCATGTCGGTGAGCTCGTGGAGGTAGCCGCCGCCGTTATCCCGCATGTCGAACACCAGGGCCTGCGCCCCCTGCGCCCGGAGGTCCTCCACCGCCCCCTCCAGCCGCTGGGCGCTGTTGTCGTAGAAGTTGGACAGGGCCACATAGCCCACGTCCCCCGCCAGCATCTCGCTGCGCACCGGGTCGGTCTCGATGCTGGCCCGCTCCACCGTCACGGTGCGGGCCGCGCCGTCCGCCCCCAGCACCTCCAGGGTGACGGTGGTGCCCTCCTCCCCCTGGATCAGGGAGGCCCCCTCGTAGCGGGCCTCCCCCGCCAGGGAGGTGCCGTCCGCGGCGGTGATCACCTCGCCGGCCAGGAGGCCGGCGGCCTCCGCCGGGCCTCCGGCGGTCACCTCCAGGATCTCCAGGCCCTCCTCCCGCTCGTAGCTGACGGTGACGCCGATGCCCACATACTGATTGGTGCGCCGCTGGTTCTGGGCGGCCAGCTCCTCCGCCGTCAGGGTGTAGCTCCACCGGTCGCCCAGGGCCTCCACCATCCCCTCCAGGGCGGCGTCCACCACGGCGTCCTCGTCGTACTCCCCCACAAAGCGGGTGTTGATCAGGTACAGGGCCTCCACCAGGGAGCGGCCGCCGCTGCCCATGAGCTGGCTCAGGAGCAGGGCGCCCCCCGCCAGCACCGCCGCGGCGGTGAGCGCCGCGGCCAGGAGCAGGTGGAGCAGGGAAAATTGTTTTTTCAGCATGGGATACCGTCCTTTCCGGGGAGATAAGGGGGCGGGCGGAGGCCAACGCCTCCGCCCGCCTCAGAGCATATCTTGTCTGTACTGTGCCGCGGCGCGCCCCCTACCAGGGGTGGGTCAGGGACAGGCTGGGGAACTTGCTCTCCGGGTCCACCCGGGTGTAGTTGTCCCGCACCTCCAGATGGAGGTGGTTGCCGGTGGAGCTGCCGGTGGTGCCCACATAGCCGATGGTCTGCCCCTGGGTGACCATCTCCCCCTCGCTCACCGCCCGGGAGGACATGTGGGCGTAGAGGGTGGAGTTGCCGTTGCCGTGGTCGATGACCACGTAGTTGCCGTAGGAGTAGTGGTAAGCGGAGGTGACCACCTGCCCGCTCTTGCAGGCCAGGATGGAGGTGTTGGCGGGGGCAGGGATGTCGATGCCGGTGTGGCTGTGGGCCCTGCCGGTGATGGGGTGGATGCGGTAGCCGAACATGGAGGACAGCCGGTAGTAGCCCGGCAGGGGCCACAGGTAGCTGGTCTCCGAGTCGATGGTGACGTTGTTCTGCCGCCGCTGCTCCTCCAGCTGGCGCTGCTTCTGGGCGATCTCCGCCTGGATCTCCGCCGCCGCCTCGCTCTCCTCATCCAGCTGGCGGTTGACCTCCTCCAGGTCGGCGTTGATCTGGTCCAGCAGCGCCTGGGCCTCGGCCACCTTGGCCTGCTGCTGGGCCTGGGCGGCCGCCTGCTGGTCCCTGGCCTCCTGCTCCTCGGCCCGGGCGGTCTCCAGCTCCGCCTGGAGCCGCTCCAGCTCCTCCCGGACGGCGATGAGCTCGTTCATCACCTGGTTGTCATAGTCCATCACCGCCTCCACGTCGGCCAGGCGGTCCAGCAGCTCGGAGAAGTTCTCCGCGTTGAAGAGGATGGACCAGTAGGACACCGTCCCCTCCTCCTCCATGGCGCGCACCCGCTGGCAGAACAGCTCATACTGCTCCGCCTCCCTGGCCTCGGCCGCGATGCGCTCCTCCTCCTTCTGGGCGATCTCCGCGTCATAGTAGGCGATCTGGGCGTCAATGCTCTCCAGCTCGGCATTGATGGCATCCAGCTGGGCCTGGAGGAGCTGCCGCCGCTGCTGGGCCTCCGCCTGCTCCGCCTCCGCGTCGGCCAGCTGGTCCTCCAGCTCCTCCTGGCGGGCCTGGCTCTCCGCCTGCTCCCGCTTCAGGGCGTCGATCTCACTCTGGGTCACCGCGCCGGCGGCCCCCAGGATCATGGTCACCATGGGCAGCAGGAGCAGCAGGGCCAGCACCACCGCCACCCCGCCGACGAATACCCGCCGCCACTCCACCTTCTGTTTCCTGTGCTTCTGATTGAAATTCTGCTTCTTTGCCACGTCGCCGCTCCTTTAAGTAAGTCCGTTTACCAGTTGTACGCGCGGATCAGGGGGAGGCCGGTGTAATAGTCCTCCGGGTCTGTCCGCTGGCCGTTGACCCGCACCTCAAAGTGGAGGTGGGCCCCCTTCACGTTTCCGGTGGTGCCCACATAGCCGATGGTCTGCCCCTGCTGGACCAGCTCCCCCTCGCTCACCGCCCGGGAGGACATGTGGGCGTAGAGGGTGGTGGTGCCGTCGCCGTGGTCGATGACCACGAAGTTGCCGTAGGACCAGTTGACCCCGGCGCCGTACTCCGACATGATCACCTGGCCGCCCCGGGCCGCATAGATGGGGGTGCCGGTGGAGGCCGCCACGTCCACGCCGGTATGGCTGTGGGGCACATGGTCCACCGGGTGCATCCGGAAGCCGAAGGCGGAGGTCAGCTTCAGGTTGGCCGACGGCAGGGGCCACTGCCATCCGCCGGCGGGGGGCAGCTGCACGTTGTTCTGCCGCCGCTGCTCCTCCAGCGCCCTCTGCTTGCGGTCGATCTCCGCCCCGATGGCGGCCCACTCCGCATGTTCGGCGTCCAGCTGGCGGTTGACCTCCGCCAGATCGGTGTTGATCTGGTCCAGCAGCGCCTGGGCCTGGGCCACCTTCTCCTGCTGACGGGCCCGGGCGGCCTCCTGGGCCTCCCTGGCCTCCTGCTCCTCGGCCCGGGCGGCCTCCAGCTCCGCCTGGAGCCGCTCCAGCTCCTCCCGGACGGCGGTGAGCTCGTTCATCACCTGGTTGTCGTAGTCCATCACCGCCTCCACATCGGCCAGGCGGTCCAGCAGCTCGGAGAAGCTCTCCGCGTTGAAGAGGATGGACCAGTAGGACACCGTCCCCCCCTCCTCCATGGCGCGCACCCGCTGGCAGAACAGCTCGTACTGCTCCGCCTCCCTGGCCTCGGCCGCGATGCGCGCCTCCTCCTTTTGGGCGATCTCCCCGTCGTACCAGGCAATCTGCCGGTTGATGCTCTCCAGCTCGGCGTTGATGGCGTTCAGCTGCCGCCCCAGCAGCTCCCGCTGCTCCCGGGCCGCGTCCCGGTCCGCCTCTACCTGGGAGAGCTGCTGCTCCAGCGCGTCCTGCCGCTCCTGGCTCTCCGCCTGCTGGGCCTTCAGCGCGTCGATGTCGCCCTGGGTGACCGCGCCCACCGGCAAGGCGGCCGCCCCCCACACGGGCGCCAGGACCGCCGCCGTCAGCAGGGCGCACACGCCCCGCCGCAGCCGTTGATTCCCTCTGGGTTCCGGCATAGCCGCCTCCTTGTCTCTGTCAGACCTGCAGGAATTTCCGAATGGCCGCCAGTGAACCGCCGGCGCCGATGACAAAGCCGGTGAGGACAAACACCCCCAGCACCCGCAGCGCCATGGGCTGGAAGGGGAGCACGGTGATGAGGGAGATGGTGTCCTCCCCGCTGATGGCGTTGCCCACCAGCACGTAGATCCCCCACTGGAGGAAGAAGGCGACCACCGCACCCACCAGGCCCAGGATCAGGCCCTCAAACACGAAGGGCCAGCGGACAAAGGCGTTGGTGGCGCCGCACATCTTCATGATGGCGATCTCCTCCCGCCGGTTGAAGGTGGCCAGCTTGATGGTGTTGGCGATGATGAACAGGCTCACCGCCAGCAGGATCACCACCAGGATGACGGCCACCGCCCCGGCGATGTTGCGGATGACGGTAAAGCCCTCGGCAATCTCGGGGGCGGACTGGGTGTCGGCCACACCGGCCACCTCCTTCACCGCCGCCTCGGTCTCGGCCAGCAGGCTGATGTCGTCCAGGTAGATGTGGAACCGGTCCCGGTAGGTGTCCGCTGGCAGCCCCTCAAAGAGCTCGTTGCCCTCATACCGGGCCTCGAAGTCCTCCTGGGCCTGCTCCTTGGTGACAAACTCCGCCCGGGACACGTTGGGCACCGCCTCGATGTCATCCTGGAGGGCCCTGGCCTCGTCCTGGGGGATGGTCTCGTCGATATAGGCTGTAAACTGGTTCTCCGCCTCCAGATCGCTGAACATGCTCTCCGCGTTCACCGCCACCAGGGTGAAGGAACCCATGATGAGCAGGCAGCAGACGATCATGCACACCGCGGCGAAGGACATGAACCCGTGGGTGAAAATGCTGTGAAAGCCCTCAGAGAGGAAATAGCCGAAATCATATCGTTGTCTCATTGTTGTAATACCCGCCCGTCTCGTCGCTGATGATCCTGCCGTTCTCAATGGCCACCACCCGCTTGGAGAAGCGGTTGACCAGCTCCTTCTCGTGGGTGACCACCAGCAGGGTGGTGCCCAGCTCGTTGATGCGCTCCAGCAGCATCATGATCTCCAGGGAGCGCATGGGGTCCAGGTTCCCGGTGGGCTCGTCGGCGATGATCATCTTGGGGTTGTTCACCAGGGCGCGGGCGATGGCCACACGCTGCTGCTCGCCGCCGGAGAGCTGGCTGGGCATCCGGTCCCCCTTCTGATCCAGCCCCACCAGATCCAGCACATAGGGCACCCGCTTGCGGATCTCCCGGGGGGAGGCCCCCACCGCCCGCATGGCGAAGGTCAGGTTCTCCTTCACCGTCTTTTTCTCGATGAGCCGGAAATCCTGGAAAATGACCCCCAGGGTGCGCCGCATGTAGGGCACCTGCCGGGGCCGGATGTTGTTCAGGTTGTAGCCGTTGACCATCAGCCGCCCGCCGGAGGGGGCGATCTCGGCGGTGATGAGCTTGATGATGGTGGACTTGCCGGAGCCGGAGGGGCCCACCAGAAAGACAAACTCCCCGTCGTCAATGCGCAGATTGACCCCCTTCAGGGCCTTGGTCCCGTTGTCGTAGGACTTCTGTATGTCAATTAGACGTATCACGCTCGGTTACCTCATCTGTCGTATTCGAAAGAAATGCGCGACACCAGGAGGGGCGCCGCCGCGGCGGCGCCCCTCCTGGTGTGGTTCAGTTGTCGATGCCCCGGGAGATCAGGTACTTCTTGACCATCAGCGCCACCTTGAAGGTGATGGCGTCGTCAAACTCCCGCAGGTCGAGGCCGGTGAGCTTCTTGATCTTCTCCAGCCGGTACACCAGGGT
>CALWXU010000074.1 GCA_944385585.1 uncultured Flavonifractor sp. | reverse complement strand
AAGGACGGCCGCCGCATGCACGACCACCCCATCCCCCGCATGGGCGGACTGGCCATCTTCCTGGGCTTCCTGCTCAGTGTGCTGCTCTTCCTGGAGCTGGACAGCCAGATGCGGGGCATGCTGCTGGGGGCGGTCATCATTGTGGTGCTGGGCATCTTCGACGACATCTACTCCCTGCGGGCCATGTTCAAGTTCGTGGTGCAGATCATCGCCGCTTTGGTGGCGGTGTGCTCCGGCAATGTGATCGAGGCCATCTCCAACCCCAACGTATTCTCCTCCGACCTGTACTGGGAGCTGGGCTGGCTCTCCATCCCGGTGACTGTGATCTGGATCGTGGCCATCACCAATGCCGTCAACCTCATCGACGGGCTGGACGGCCTGGCCTGCGGCGTGTCCACCATCAGCTCCATGACCCTGCTGGTCATCGCCCTGGTGGTCAGCGAGGCCGACGTGGCCATCCTCATGGCCGCCCTGGCCGGCGGCTGCCTGGGCTTCCTGCCCTACAACATGAACCCGGCCAAGATCTTCATGGGGGACACCGGCTCCACCTTCCTGGGGTACATCCTGGCGGTGGTGTCCATCCAGGGCCTGTTCAAGTTCTACACCATCATCTCCTTTGCCGTGCCCTTCCTCATGCTGGGCCTGCCCATCTTTGACACCTGCTTCGCCTTCATCCGCCGCATTGCCCACGGGCAGAGCCCCATGCACGCCGACCGGAGCCACGTGCACCACCGGCTCATCGACATGGGCTTCAACCAGAAGCAGGCGGTGGCGGTGCTCTATGTGGTCAGCGCCATCCTGGGCCTGTCCGCCGTGGTGCTCACCACCAGCGGGCCGGTGAAGGCCATGCTGCTCCTGCTGGCCCTGTGCTTTGCCGGGGCCGTCTCCGCCCTGATCTTCATGGGGAGTAATGGAGCCGACAGGAAAAATAAGCCGGACCCGGACGGCGTGGACCAGGAGGAAAAGCCATGAAGCCCATTCGTGTGATGACGATCTTCGGCACCCGGCCGGAGGCCGTCAAGATGGCCCCCCTGGTGCGGGAGCTCCAGGGCCGGGCCGGCATTGCCTCTATCTGCTGCGTCACCGCCCAGCACCGGGAGATGCTGGATTCGGTGCTGGAGATCTTCCGCATCCGGCCCGACTACGACCTGAACATCATGGAGCCCCGGCAGACCCTGTCCACCATCACCACCAAGTGCCTGCTGGGCATGGAGGGGGTGCTGGAGCAGGCCGAGCCAGACCTGGTGCTGGTCCACGGGGACACCTCCACCACCTTCGCCGGGGCCCTGGCCGCCTTCTACCGCCAGATCCCGGTGGGCCATGTGGAGGCCGGCCTGCGCACCTGGGACAAGTACTCCCCCTTCCCCGAGGAGATGAACCGCCGGCTGGTGGGGGACATCGCCGACCTGCACTTCTGCCCCACCCCCGCCAACCGGGAGAACCTGGCCCGGGAGGGGATCACCGACGGGGTGTTCGTCACGGGCAATACGGTGATCGACGCGCTGAAAACCACCGTGCGGCCGGACTACCGCTTCTCCACCCAGGCCCTCAACGGCCTGGACTACGCGGGCAGGCGCATCATCCTGGTGACCTGCCACCGGCGGGAGAACTACGGCGCGCCCATGGCCAGCATCATGACCGCCCTGCGCCGCCTGGCGGATGCCTTCCCCGATGTGGAGCTGGTCTACCCCGTCCACCTGTCCCCGGTGGTGCGGGAGGCGGCGGGGGAATACCTGTCCGGCCACCCCCGCATCCACCTCATCGACCCCCTGTCCGCCGACGAGATGCACAACCTGATGGCCCGCTGCTGCCTGGTGATGACCGACTCCGGCGGGCTCCAGGAGGAGGCCCCCGCCCTGGGGCGGCCGGTGCTTGTCCTCCGGCGGGAGACGGAGCGCCCGGAGGCGGTCCAGGCCGGCACGGTGCGCCTGGCGGGCACGGAGGAGGAGAAGATCTTCTCCCTGGCATCGGAGCTCCTGCGCGACGAGGGCGCCTACAGGGCCATGGCCCACGCGGTGAACCCCTACGGCGACGGCCACGCCTGCCGCCGCATCGTTGACGCCATCGAGTGGAAGTTTGGCCTGCGCCCTGAGCGGCCCGACGAGTTTCAGGCATAAGCCGGCTCGATGGCGGAGACGATCCAAGCGTCTTGCCCCAGGCAAAACCTTGAGAGGAGGTGTCCGGCTTTGGAGCGAAAAAAGCGCAATCTGATGGTGGTGCTCATCGCCGCCGTCATTGTGGTGGCTATGCTGTCCAGCTTTGGCCTGCGGCTCTTTGTGCCGGACACGGCCAAGATCGTCCTGCCCACCCCGGCGGCCTCCGCCGCGCCGGGAGGGGATCCCGGCGCGGACAGCGGCGTGGTGCTGGTGGACGTGACGCCGGAGACGGTGCAGGCCGTCATCGGCGAAACCCTCACCCGGCCGGAGAGCTACCTCCGCACCGTCACCATCGAGGACTTCTGGGGGGAGGGGGAGAGCGGCGTCACCACCGCCCAGGTGTGGGTGGACGGCGGCTGGACCATGACGGAGGCGTCCCTGCCCGGCGGCGCTGTCCGGCACACCATTGTGGGGGACGGCCGGTTCTGGCTGTGGTACGGCGGCGACCGCACCCCCGTCACCGGCCCGGCGGACAGCCGCTCGGCGGATCTGGAGGGCCAGCGCATCCCCACCTATGAGGACGTGCTGGACCTGGAGACGGCGGACATCGCCGCCGCCGGCTATGAGGAGCGGGGGGGCCTGGCCTGTATCTATGTGGAGACCGCCCCGGACGCGCTGGGCTATGTGGAGCGGTACTGGGTGTCGGTGGACAGCGGCCTGCTGGTCAGCGCCGAGACCGCCCAGGACGGCGTGCTGACCTACCGCATGACGGCCTACGCCGTGGAGCGGCCGGCCCCGGCTGGGACTGATTTTGCCCTGCCGGACGGCACGGTGCTCCACACGGTGGGGGAGCAGGCTAGTCCAGCCCCAGCAGCAGGAGCAGACCCAGGGTGATCACCAGCTCCAGGTCGTCCCCCTCCAGAAAGAGAAAGAGCAGGATGAGCAGCAGCAGCACGTCGCCGGTGTCCAGCCCGTCCAGCTTGAGGCCCTTGAGCAGCTTGGACAGGCCGGCGGCCGCCCTGCCCTCCGGGGGCTTTTCCGGCGCGGCGGGCCGCTCCGGCTCCGGCGGGGTGCGGGAGGGCGGCGCGTCCTCCTCCGGGATGCGGGTGTAGGACGCGCCGTTGGGGATATAGCGGTTATACATCCGGCCCATCCTCCTCTCTGCGGCTCTGGAAGAGCCGGAAGGCCACCCGGATCACCCGGGCCAGCCTGGCGATCTGGATCGCCTTGTCCAGCCTGGCGTACCGCTCCGGCTTGACGAAGGGGCGCAGAGCGGCCAGCAGGGCCTCCTTTTGGCCGTCGGCGGCGGAGTACTCGGCGAACAGGCGCAGTCCGGCCTGGAGCAGCTGGGGGTCCAGCCCGGACAGGGGGTTCTCCCCGCCGCCCAGCGCCCCCAGCAGGGCGGACAGGTCGGGGGCGGGACCCTCCCCGGCGGGGGGCGTCTCGGCCGCCTGCCCCTCCTGCGCCGCCGGGGCGCCGTCCCCCGCCTGCCCGCCGGACAGGGCCTGGGCCAGGGAGGCGATCTGTCCCATGGCCTCGGGGTCCCCGAGGATCGCCTGGAGTTTTTCCTCAAATTCGGCCACGGCGTACGCCCCCTCTCCCAAACGCTACTTCTGCGGTCCCTCCGGGGGCACCGCCCGGCGGAGCCGGTCCGCCAGCGCGGCCCCCTCCCTGGTGTCCATCACCTGCCGGAGCATGCCGGCCAGGGCCTGGGTGTCCCCCCTGGCCGCGGCGGCCTTCAGGCCGTCGCCCCCCCGCTGCTGCAGCAGCTCCATAAGCCGCCTGGTGTCGGGGGAGGACAGCAGGCTCTGCAGCAGGGCCTGGTTTTTCAGCAGGCCGGCGGCCCGGGGGTCCTTCTTCAGTTCGTCCAGGTTGGACGGGGGCTTTTCCATCTTCATCAGCTCCATCTCAGTTATTTATAAGAGGGTTCGCTCCATTCTATGAGCGTTCCCAGGAAAGGTGATAGCGTGAAGCTGCTTCTTTTTTCCGACTCCCACGGAAATGTGGCCGGCATGGCGGACGCGGTGCGGCTGGAGAGCCCGGACCGGGTGCTCCACATGGGGGATCTTGCCCGGGACGCGGAGGAGCTCTCCCGCCGGTTTCCCCAGCTGCCCGTCACCTATGTGCCGGGCAACTGCGACGGCCGCCGGCCGGACCTGCCGGAGGAGCGGGTGTTCACCCTGGAGGGGGTCAAAATTTTCATGACCCACGGCCACACCTACCACGTGAAGTCCGGCATCGCCCTGGCGGTCCGGGCGGCCAGGGAGGCGGGGGCCCAGCTGCTGTGCTTCGGCCACACCCATGAGGCCCTGTGTGAGTTCCAGAACGGGCTGTGGATCGTCAACCCCGGCGCGGCCGGGAGCATGGTCCAGCCCAGCTGCGCCGTGGCCGTCCTGGAGGAGGGCGGGGCTGTGTGCTATCTGTCGCAGATTTGAGAAAGGGGAGAGGCAGGATGCTGCTCGTCATTGACGTGGGCAATACCAACATGGAGTTCGGCATTTTCCGGGGGGAGGAGCTGGCCGGCAGCTTCCGCCTCATGACCGACGCCAACCGCACCAGCGACGAGCTGGGGCTGTGGCTGTGCCAGTACTTCCAGCGCTTCGGGCTGGAGCTGGGGCAGGTGGAGGACGTGGTGATCGGCTCGGTGGTGCCCCAGGTGATGCACACCCTGAGCACCGCGGTGCGCAAATACGTGGGGAAGCGGCCTCTGGTTCTGGACGACGGCCTGGACCCGGGCCTGCCATATGTGGCGTGTGACAGCGACGAGCGGCTGGGCCCCGACCGGGCGGCGGCGGACATCGCCGCCATCGCCAAATACGGCGCCCCCGTCATCGTCCTGGATTTCGGTACCGCCACCACCCTGGACGCGGTGAGCCGGGAGGGGGTCTACCTGGGCGGCTGCATCACCGCCGGGGTGCGGGTGTCGGTGGACGGCCTGTTCCAAAAGACCGCCCTGCTGCCCCGCATCGAGCTGGCCAAGCCGGACACCGTCCTGGGCCTCACCGCCGTGGGGCAGATCCAGGCCGGGGCGGTGCTGGGCTACATCGGCGCCATCGAATACCTCATCCGGCAGGCAAAGTCGGAGATGGGATACCCGGACGTCAAGGTGGTGGCCACCGGCGGCCTGTCCCGCATGGTGGCGGACAACACCGGCCTCATCGACGTGGTGGACCCCCAGCTGGTGCTGGACGGCCTGCGCATCATCTACGAGCGGGCGCGGCTCGCCGGAACGTAATTGGAGCAAAGGAATGAAACCGCTATGAGCGACATATGCAGGCGGGAGCACGGCGCCTTCGACATGACCCAGGGCTCCCCCACCCGGCTGATCCTCCTCTTTTCGCTCCCCCTGCTGGTGGGGAACGTCTTTCAGCAGCTCTACAACATGGTGGACTCGGTGGTGGTGGGGCAGTTTGTGGGCTCCTCCGCCCTCACCGCCGTGGGCACCGGGTTCCCGATCATCTTTCTGCTGTCCTCTCTGTTCATCGGCTTCGCCATGGGCGCCACCATCATGATCGCCCAGTACATCGGCGCCGGGGACCAGGCCGCCGCGGCCCGCACGGTGGACACCATCTACAGCGCCCTGCTGGTGGTGATCCTCCCCCTGACGGTGCTGGGGGTGGCGGTGAGCGGCCCGCTGCTCACCCTGATCCGGGTGCCGCCGGAGGCCTTTGACCAGGCCAGGGTGTACTGCATGGTGGTGCTGGGGGGCATCATCGGCTCATTGGGCTACAACCTGAACGCCGGCATCCTCCAGGGGCTGGGGGACAGCAAGACCCCCCTGGTATTCCTGGCGGTGGCCTGCGGCATCAATGTGGCGCTGGACCTCCTGTTCGTGCTGGCCTTCCACTGGGGCGTGTTCGGCGTGGCCCTGGCCACCATCATCGCCCAGTTCTGCTCCTGGGTGTTCGGCATCTTTTTCATCAACCGGAAATACCCCTTCCTCCACATCCGCTTTTTCCAGATGAAGCTGGACCGGCGGCTGCTGGGACAGGTGGTCCGCCTGGGGATTCCCTCCGCCATCCAGCAGTGCCAGTTTTCCGTGGGCATCCTCATGATGCAGGCGCTGATCAACGGCTTTGGGAACGACTTCTCCGCCGGCTTCACCGCCGCCAACAAGATCGACACCTTCGCCTTCATGCCCATCCAGTCCTTCACCACCGCCACCACCACCTATGTGGGGCAGAACATCGGCGCCGGGCGGCTGGACCGGGTCAAAACCGGCGCGCGGCGGGCCCTGGCACTGGGCACCCTGGTGTGCATCGCCATCACGGCGGTGGTGGTGCCCCTGCGCCGCCCCCTGCTGATGCTCTTCAACCAGGAGCCCGCGGTGGTGGCCGCCGGGGAGGCCTACCTGCTCCGGGTGCTCACCCCCATGTTTATCCTGGCCATGATGTTTATCCTGGGCGCCGTCCTCCGGGGCGCCGGGGCCACTGTGGTGCCCATGGTGGCCTCCATCCTCTCCCTGTGGGTGGTGCGGGTGCCGGCGGCCTACCTGCTGGCCCACTTCTTCGGGCCGGAGGAGCTCTACTGGGCCTATCCCATCGGCTGGGCCCTGGGCCTGGCCATCAGCGCCGCCGCCTATCTGCGGGGCAGATGGAGGGGGAAAGCGGTGGTGGGGCAGTAGCCCCTTGCCAATTTCCGGGATTTCGGGTATACTACCCTCAGCGCGCCGTGTGCGCCCATTGGAAACCAAAGGAGAAGCAAAGCTATGGAACAAAAGCCGACCAAACACGGAAAGGGCCCCAGGAGCCGGCTGGGCAAGGTCCTGGTCAGCCTGCTCGTCACCGCTGTGGTGGGCCTGGTCTATTTCTACGTGGCCCTGCCGCCCATCAACCTCCAGTCCAGCGACTTCTATACCTTCGTGGGCATTCTCTGCGTGGTGTACGTGGCCTGCGCCCTGGTCACCTCCGGCATGAACGTGGTCACCAGCGGGGGCGGGCCCAGGGACTACCTGCGCTTCATCAAGCAGCAGTGCCTGCCTGTGGGGATCCTGTTCCTGGCCCTGCTGGCCGTGGCCCTGGTGGGGGCCATCCTCTCCGCCCCCATCTTCCGGGCGGCGGCCTACCGGGACCTGCTCACTGTGGAGAATGGGAAGTTCACCGAGGACATCAGCCAGATCTCCTTCGACGAGATCCCCACCCTGGACCGCTCCTCCGCCGAGTACCTGGGCGACCGCCAGATGGGCACCCTCAGCGACATGGTGAGCCAGTTTGAGTATTCCAACGACTCCACCCAGATCAACTACCAGGGCCGGCCTGTCCGGGTGGCCCCCATCGCCTATGCCGACCTGATCAAGTGGTTCACCAACCGCGCCCAGGGCCTGCCCGCCTATGTGATCGTGGACATGGCCAGCCAGGAGGCCACAGTGGTGCGCCTGAGCGAGGGCATGAAGTACTCCTTCTCCGAGCCCCTCAACCGCAACATCGCCCGCCACCTGCGCTTCCAGTACCCCACCTTCATCTTCGGAACCCCCCAGTTTGAGGTCGACGAGGAGGGCAGCCCCTGGTGGATCGCCCCCAGGGTGGTCAAGACCATCGGCCTGTTCGGCGGCACCGACATCGCCGGCGCGGTGCTGTGCAACGCCATCACCGGCGAGAGCACCTATTACGAGCTCAGTGAGATTCCCACCTGGGTGGACAACGTGTTCACTCCGGAGCTGATCATGCAGCAATACGACTACCACGGCACCTATGTCAACGGCTTCATCAACTCCATCTTCGGCCAGCGGGACGTGACCGTCACCACCGCGGGCTCCAATTATATCGCCCTCAACGACGACGTGTATATGTACACCGGCGTCACCTCCGCCAACGCCGACCAGTCCAACCTGGGCTTCCTGCTGTCCAACCAGCGCACCAAGGAGACCAGGTTCTACGAGGCCCCCGGCGCCACCGAGGCCGCCGCCCAGGCCTCCGCCCAGAGCGAGGTGCAGGATCTGGGATATGTGGCCACCTTCCCCCTGCTGCTCAACATCAGCGGGGAGCCCACCTACTTCATCCCCCTGAAGGGCCAGGACAATCTGGTGAAGATGTACGCCATGGTCAACGTGGCCCAGTATCAGGTGGTGGCCACTGGCGGTACCGTGTCCGAGTGCGAGGAGAGCTATATCCGTCTGCTGGGCGCCAGCGGCATCACCGTGGAGGAGGAGCTGCCCCAGACCGAGGCCAGCGGCGTGATTGCCGAGGTCCGCTCCGCCGTGCTGGACGGCAACACCTACTACTTCTTCCGCCTGGAGGGGGAGGACGTGTTCTACGCCGTCTCCGCCGCGGACAGCCAGGCGGCGGTGATTCTGGACGCGGGCGACTCCGTCACCATCGAGCACGACGTGGCCGACACGGAGAGCAGCGCTGACATCCTGGGCGGCGGCACCATCACCTCCTACCAGCGGGCGGAGGCGTCCGCCCCCACGGAGGTGGAGCCCGCTCCGCCAACCACCGGCCAGGAGACGGAGCCCGCAGATGCCCAGGAGGGCACGGAGACCGCCCGGTCGGCGGCCGCATAAGAGCAGCCCATACAGGCGGACAGCGTCGCTGTCCGCCTGTTTTTCACCTGGGAGGGGAGTTTGCCGTGATTTTGTCTGCATCCCGACGCACGGACAGCCCCCTGCTGGTGGGCTGTCCCGGCCCGGAGGACGAGATTATCGATGTGCCTTGTGCCTCCGCCCGGGCCTCTCAGCTGCGCCTGCTCTAGCCGCTGTCCAGTGCTTTAGCAGGGACAGGGCCTCCGGTGACAGGGCCAGCAGGGCGCACAGGTTGGGCAGGGCCATCAGGCCGTTGAAGATGTCGGCCAGCTGCCACACCACCGCCACGTCCCCCACGCTGCCTATCACGATGGCCGCCAGGAAGGCCGCCCGGAAGGGGAGCCTCCAGCGGTCGGAGCCGGTGAGGTACTGGAGCCCCCGCTCCCCGTAGTAGCTGGTGCCCAGCAGGGAGGTGAAGGCGAACAGGAGCAGGCACACCGACACGAAGGCCCCGCCGAAGGGGCCGTACACCGTGGAAAAGGCGGCGGCGGACAGGGGGGCCCCGGTCATGGCCCGGGTCACTGTACCCGCCTGGATGGCGGCCAGGGCGGCCTCCTCCTGGTACACGCCGGAGGTGAGGATCACCAGGGCCGTGACGGAGCAGACGCAGAGGGTGGCGATGAACACCTCGAAGATGCCCCACATGCCCTGCTCGGCGGGCTCTCTGGTGTTGGAGGCGGCGTGGGCGATGGCGGAGGTGCCCATGCCCGCCTCGTTGGTGAACACCCCCCGGGCCACGCC
>CALWXU010000073.1 GCA_944385585.1 uncultured Flavonifractor sp. | reverse complement strand
CGGGAGCCGGAGGAGTACACCGTGGGGGAGATCCTGCGGGTGCTGGAGGGCAACCTGGCCCCGGTGAGCTGTGTGGACCAGGACGACACCTGCCGCTGCAGCCGGGCCGACCAGTGCGTCACCATGGAGGTCTGGCAGCAGATCCAGGCCGCCGTCTCCAGCGTGGTGGACCGCCTGACCCTGGCGGACCTGGTCAGCCGTTATCAGGAGAAGTGCGGCAGCGAACCTGCATAACTGTCCAAAATCCCCGCCGCGGCTCTGCCGCGGCGGGGATTTTTCCGTCCCGCTGCGTCAGTCGAACAGCCCGGAGGAGAGATACCGCTCCCCGGTGTCGGGGAGGATGACGGCGATGGTCTTTCCCGCCATGTCCGGCCGCCGGGAGAGCTGCCTGGCGGCGTGGGCCGCCGCGCCGGAGGACACGCCGGTGAGCACCCCCTCCGTCCTGGCCAGCTCCCTGGCGGCGGCGTAGGCCTCGCCGCCGGTGACGGTGACAACCTCGTCCACCACGGACAGGTCCAGGGTGCCGGGGACAAAGCCCGCGCCGATGCCCTGGATCTTATGGGGGCCCGGTCTGCCGCCGGAGAGGACGGGGGATTCGGCGGGCTCCACCGCCACCACGCGGATGGCCGGGTTCTGCTCCTTCAGGTAGCGGCCCGCGCCGGTGATGGTGCCGCCGGAGCCCACCGCGGACACCAGCACGTCCACATTCCCCTCCGTGTCCGCCCACAGCTCCGGGCCGGTGGTCTCATAGTGGGCCCTGGCGTTGGCCGGGTTGTTGAACTGATCCGGCATCCAGGCGCCGGGGGTGGAGGCCACCAGCTCTTTGGCCTTCTCGATGGCCCCGGCCATGCCCCTCGTCCCGTCGGTGAGCACCAGCTCCGCCCCCAGGGCGGCCAGGAGGGCCCGCCGCTCCCAGCTCATGGTCTCCGGCATGGTGAGCACCACCCGGTAGCCCCGCAGGCGGCCGATGTAGGCCAGGGCCACGCCGGTGTTGCCGCTGGTGGGCTCCACAATCGCCGCGCCGGGCCTGAGCAGGCCCCGCTCCTCCGCGTCGCGGATCATATACAGCCCCGCCCGGTCCTTGGCGGAGGACAGGGGGTTGAAGGTCTCCAGCTTGGCCAGCAGGCCGCCGCCGGGGGCGAACCGCTCCAGCCGGAGCAGAGGGGTGCGCCCGATCAGCTCGGGCAGGGTATCGGCGATGCGCATACGCAGGGCCTCCTTTGCTTTTTTCTCAGTATACTCCCAAAACCCTAGATTGGCAATAGGAATTTCGGCAAAAGGAACCCGGCACACACTGTGTGCCGGGCTCCTGCATGGTCTTGCGGCGCTTGTACCCGCCTCTTGGATCAAAACACGGCAACCACGGCGCCGTTGTAGTTCTCCTCGATGTAGGTCTTGACCTCGTCGCTGCACAGGGCGGCGGCCAGGGCCTGGATGGCGGGGTCGGTTTCCCGCCCCTCCTTGACGGCCAGCACGTTGACGTAGGCCTGGGCGGCCTCTCCGTCGGCGGACTCGGTGGCCAGGGCGTCGTCCATGGACAGGCCGGCGTCAATGGCGTAGTTGCCGTTGATCACGGCCATGTCCAGGTCGGCCAGGCGGAGGGGCAGCTGGGCGGCCTCCATCTCGGAGAACTGGAGGTTCTTGGGGTTGTCCACGATGTCGTTGATGGTGGCGGTGATGCCGGCGCCGTCCCGCAGGGTGATCAGGCCCTCCTGCTGGAGCACCAGCAGGGCCCGGGCCTCGTTGGTGGCGTCGTTGGGCACGCCGATGAGGGCGCCGTCGGGCAGCGCATCCAGGCTGGTCACCTTGCCGGCGTACAGGCTCATGGGCTCGTAGTGGACCTCGGCGGCGCTGACCAGGTGGGTGCCGTTCTGCTCATTGAAGTCGTTCATGTAGGTGATGTGCTGGAAGTAGTTGGCGTCCAGGGAGCCGTCCTCCACGGCGTTGTTGGGCTGGACGTAGTCGTTGTACTGGACGATCTCCAGGGTGATGCCCTGCTCGGCCAGGATGGGCACGATGACCTCCAGGATCTCGGCGTGGGGGGCGGGGGTGGCGCCCACCTTCAGGGTGGTGCCCTCCAGGGAGCCGGTCTCGGTGGAGGCGGCGGGGGACTCGGTGTTGGCGGCGGGGGTGTCGGCGGTGCCGGAGCTGCCGGTGTTGCCGCCGCAGCCGGCCAGCAGGCCCACGGCCAGAACGCCGGACAGGAGCAGAGAGACGAGCTTCTTCATGTTGCATTTCTCCTTTTCATGTTCCTCAGGTGAGGTGGTTTTCCCAAATCAGAGCACAAAAAAACGCCCTTGAATCCAATTTCAAGGACGAGAGCTTTCCGCTTCGTGGTACCACCTTGCTTCACCCCTGCCTCACGACAGGGGCCTTATGGAGTACAAGCATACTCCCGCGCGCTGACGGGCGCTCCCGTCGCAGCCTGTGCGGAATTCCCTCCGCAGTCAGCCGCGCCGCTCCGAGACCATCTTCCGCCGGACCTTCCGTACCCGTTTCCACCATCCCGGGCTCTCTGTGCCGTATCTTCCAGCCTACTCTTCTCTTCCTCGCGTTTGTAGGGCGTATTCAGTTCCGCTTGGGTTGCGTTTAGTTTACAACCGAAAGGCCCCTCCTGTCAACCGGGTATCCTGCACAAAAAGAGAGGATGGACAAACCGGGTGGTTTGCCCATCCTGCCGATTTTCACATCGCTCCCGGGGGGACGCGCTTGTCCCGGCTCACCTGCCGGTTGGCGTCCCGCAGGCCCTTCCGGCGGCCCTTTTTGGTGATGCGCCGGTCGGAGCCCACCGCGGTGCGGGTGCCGATGGACTGGATGATCTGCACCAAAATCACCAGCACGATCACCGCGGCGTACTCAATCACCAGCTGGGTGCGGTAATAGCCGTAGTTGATGGCGGTGGCGCCCAGGCCGGAGCCGCCGATGATGCCCGCCATGGCGCCGTAGCCCAGGATGGTGATGGTGACGGTGGTGGCGCTGGTGAGCAGGGAGGGCAGCGCCTCGGGCAGCAGCACCTTGCGCACGATCTGGAAGGGGGAGGCGCCCATGGCCTGGGCGGCCTCCAGCACGCCGCGGTCCACCTCCCGCAGGGAGGACTCCACCATGCGGGCCACGAAGGGGAAGGCGGCGATCACCAGGGGCGGGATCATGGCGTTGGTGCCCACGCTGGTGCCCAGGATCAGCCGGGACAGGGGGATGGCCAGGATCATCAGGATCAGGAAGGGCACGGAGCGGAGGATGTTGATGATGAAGTTGAGGGCCGCCATGAACCAGCGGGGCAGGGGGCGCACCCCCTCCCGCTCCCCGGTGACCAGGAGGATGCCCAGGGGCAGGCCGATGATATAGGCGAATACGGTGGCCAGTACGGTGGAGTACAGGGTGTCCCAGATGTTGCCGGGCAGGAGCTCCAGAAAGAGGGAGAACTGCTCCTGTACCTCCGGGCTGTTGAACAAGTCAAGCATGGTAGTCGGGCACCTCCTCCACGGTTACGTCCTTCTGGGCCCTGAGATAGCTCATGGCCTTGGCGGCCTCGCCCTTGTCCTCCGGCAGGCCCAGCAGCATGGAGCCGAAGGCCTTGCCGTTGACGTTGCGGGTGTCGGCCCCCAGGATGTTCACCTTCACGCCGCAGTCGATGGCCAGGGAGGCGATGAGGGGCTCGTAGGAGGAGCCGCCGTTGAACACCACCCGCACCACGTCCGCCACGGGGAACTTGTCGATGTTGGCCCCCTCGGGGAACACCAGGCGGCGGCCCGCCTCGGTCTTGGGGTTGGAGAATACCTCCTCCACCGTGCCGGTCTCCACCATATGGCCCCTCTCCAGGATGGCCACGCGGGTGCAGATGGCCTCCACCACCGCCATCTCGTGGGTGATGATCACGGCGGTGATGCCCAGGCGCTGGTTGATGTCCTGAATCAGCTTCAAAATGGACCGGGTGGTGGTGGGGTCCAGGGCGCTGGTGGCCTCGTCGCACAGCAGCACCTTGGGGTTGGAGGCCAGGGCCCGGGCGATGGCGATGCGCTGCTTCTGCCCGCCGGACAGCTGGGCGGGGTAGGCGTTGGCCTTGTCGGGCAGGCCCACGATGTCCAGGTACTCCAGGGCGCGCTTTTTGGCCTCCGCCTTGGGCACCCCGGCGATCTCCATGGGGAAGCAGATGTTCTTCAGGCAGGTGCGCTGCATGAGCAGGTTGAACTGCTGGAAGATCATGCTGATGGACCGCCGGGCCCGGCGCAGCTGGGCGGGGGACAGCTTGCACAGGTCCACGGGGCCCCCGTCCTCCGTCTCCAGAAGCCCGTCCATGAGCACCTGGCCCTCGGTGGGCCGCTCCAGCAGGTTGATGCACCGCACCAAAGTGGACTTGCCCGCGCCGGACATGCCCACAATGCCGAAGATGTCCCCGTCCCGGATGGTCAGGCTGATATCGTCCAGGGCCTGAAAATCCCCGTCGGCGGTGGGGAACACCTTGGAAATATGTCTTAATTCGATCACAGGACCATACTCTCCTATCCAGATTCACGTAGTTCCGTCCTATTTTATGACAGGTCCCGCCCCCTGTCAAGGAAAAAGCCCGCGGCAGGGGCGGCAGGACGCGCAAAGCCGCCGCCGGCGAACGCCGGCGGCGGTCTGTCTCCTGCCCAAGCTGTCTGAACTTATCCGCTCACCTTTTTCTGGAAGGTGGTGGGCTCGAAGGAGCCGATGGCCTCACAGACGCCGCACACGTCTGGCCGCTTCTCGTAGACGGCCCCGCAGAACACGCAGCGCCAGCCCTCCGCCGTGACGGTCCTCTCCTGGGGGGCGGGGGCCGGCGCCTCCTTGGCCTTCCCGCCCTGGTTGAGGGCCACCAGGGCGCTCATGAAGCGGTACTCGTGGTCCTTCTCGATCTGGGCAATCTGGTCAAAGAGGGCGGCCACCTGGTCCAGCCCCTCCTCCCGGGCGGTCTGGGCAAAGCTGGGATAGAGCTTGGTCCACTCCCCATACTCGCCGCTGATGGCCTCCTGGAGGTTCTCCGCCGTGGTGCCCACGCCGGTGAGCATCTGATAGAGCAGCTTGCCGTGGACCCCCTCGTTCTGGGCCATGCGCTCAAAGAGGGCGGCCACGTCCTCGTGGCCCTCCTGCCGGGCCTTGTCGGCAAAAAAGAGATACTTGTTGCGGGCCATGGACTCGCCGCTGAAGGCGGCCAGCAGGTTCTGCTCTGTGCGGGTTCCTTTGACTTCCATGGATGTGTCCTCCTAATTTAGTAATAATTCCTATTACTAGGATAGACCTCTTGTCGGCTTTTGTCAAGTCCTGTTTTCCGCTTTTTTTCAGGGGGAAATCGGGGCCACGCGAAGCAGCGCCCCGGAACCGGCGGTTCCGGGGCGCTGTCTGGGGGGCGGGGCCGTCAGGCCCCGCAGGAGCAGCAGCCGTGCTCCTCATCGTCGCAGGGGAGGCGGAGGTTCTCGGGCACCTCCTCCCCCCGGCGGCGGTAGTAGTCCGCCAGGGCGGCCTTGATGGCCTCCTCCGCCAGCACGGAGCAGTGCATCTTATAGCCGGGCAGACCGTCCAGGGCCTCCGCCACGGCGGCGTTGGTCAGCTCCATGGCCTGCTGGATGGTCTTGCCCTTGATCATCTCGGTGGCCATGGAGGAGGTGGCGATGGCGGAGCCGCAGCCGAAGGTCTGGAACTTCACGTCGGTGATCACGCCGTTGTCGTCGATGTTCAGGTACATCTTCATGATGTCGCCGCACTTGGGGTTGCCCACCTGGCCCACGGCGTTGGCGTCGGGGAGGCTCCCCACGTTGCGGGGGTGCTCAAAGTGGTCCATTACTTTATCGGAATACAGCATGTCGAAAACTCCTTTCTCATTCCACAACCCAGGTGGGTTTCTGCTCGGCGGCGTCCCACACGGGGGACATCTCCCGCAGGTAGGCCACCACCTCCGGCACGGCGGCCAGAATGGCGTCCACGTCGGCGTCGGTGTTGTCCGCGCCCAGGGACAGCCGCAGGGAGCCGTGGGCGATGGCGTGGGGCAGGCCGATGGCCAGCAGCACGTGGGAGGGGTCCAGGGAGGCGGAGGAGCAGGCCGAGCCGGAGGAGGCGCAGATACCCCTGCTGTCCAGGTGGAGGAGCAGGGCCTCCCCCTCCACCCCCTCAAAGACGAAGGAGGCGGTGCCGGGCAGCCGGTTGGCCGGGTCGCCGGTGAGCCTGGAATAGGGCAGCCGGGTCAGGCCGTCGATCAGCCGGTCCCGCAGGGCGGACAGCCGGGCGCCCTCCGTCTCCAGCTGGGCCGCGGCCTCCTTCAGGGCGGCGGCCATGCCCACCACGCCGGCCACGTTCTCGGTGCCGGAGCGGCGGCCCTTCTCCTGCCCGCCGCCGTGGATCAGGGGGGGCAGGCGCAGGGGCTTGCGGACATACAGGGCGCCCACCCCCTTGGGCCCCTGGAACTTGTGGGCGGACAGGGAGAGCAGGTCCACGTTCCACGCCTCCACGTCCACCGGGATGTGGCCCACGGCCTGCACCGCGTCGGTGTGGAAGAGGACCTTGTGCTTCCGGGCGACGGCCCCGATCTCGGCCACCGGCTGGATGGTGCCGATCTCGTTGTTGGCGGCCATGATGGAGATGAGCAGGGTGTCGGGCCGGATGGCGGCCTCCACCTCGGCGGGGCTCACCCGCCCCAGCTCGTCCACCGGCAGGTAGGTCACATCGTACCCCTGCTTCTCCAGGTGCTGGGCGGTGTGGAGGATGGCGTGGTGCTCGATGGCGGAGGTGATGATGTGGCCGGTGGGTTTTCCCTTGAGGGCCATCCACTCCAGCACGCCCTTCAGGGCCCAGTTGTCCGCCTCGGTGCCGCCGGAGGTGAAGAAGAGCTCCTCTGGCTTCGCGCCGATGCAGGCGGCCACGTCGGACCGGGCCTGCTCCAGGTCGGACTTGGCCTCCTGCCCGAAGCGGTAGAGGCTGGAGGGGTTGCCGTAGCGCTCGGTCAGATAGGGGGCCATGGCCTCCAGCGCGGCGCGGGACAGGGCGGTGGTGCCCGCGTGGTCGGCATAGATAAAACGGGACATGGATATCGCTCCCTTCTAAAATACCAAATTCATATATGTTTACTATGATTATAGCGGGGCGGGGGCTGTCTGTCAAGGAAAATTTTAAGTTTCCTTGGATTTTTCTTAAACTTGTATAAAAACGCCTGTTTTCCGTTGACGCTGTGATTGGGACCGTGCTATAGTTGGGGAGAGGAAACCCTTCGTATCGTAAACTCAGACAAGACCGGGGGCTGCTATGGACAAAAAACTTTTCAAGAGTATCCTTCTCATCATCACCTACGCGGTGGTGCTGGTGGTGGTGCTGGCCCGGCTGAATGTAATCGGCGGGGCGGTGATGTGGTGCCTGGGCGTGCTCCAGCCGCTGCTCATCGGCTTTGCCATCGCCTTCGTGCTCAACCGCCCCTGTCACTTCTTCCACCGGCTCTACCAGCGGGGCCTGGGAAACACCAGGGCCCGGAAGGCCGCCCGCCCTCTGGCGGTGCTGTCCTCCTACCTGGCCCTCATCGCGGTGATCACCGCCATCTTCTCCTATGTGCTGCCGAAATTTGTAGAGAGCATCCAGACCTTTGTGCTCAACCTGAGCGGATACCTGTCCAATCTCCAGTCCAGCTATAACCACATCATCGACCAGCTGAACCTGGACGCGGAGACCCTGGACCTCTCCTGGCTCAACGAAAAGCTCAACGGGCTGTTTGACCAGGTGCTGGCCTTCCTGTCCGACACAGGGCCCCAGCTGGTGGCCTCCGTCACCAGCAGCCTGGTCTCCGCGGTGGTGACCGGGGTGCTGGCCATCGTGTTCTCCATCTACATGCTCTCCGGGCAGGAGAAGCTGCTGGCCCAGTGCCGCCGGGTGTTCCGGGCCTATATGCCCGCAAGGATCGCCGGCCCTGTCGCGGATGTGGTGCATCTCACCGCCGACACCTTCACCCGCTTTGTCACCGGGCAGCTCACCGAGGCGTGCATCATCGGCGGCCTGACCGCTGTGGGGATGCTCTTCATCCAGGCCGACTATGCCCCCTTGATCGGTGTGATCGTGGGCTCCTCCGCCATCATCCCGGTGGCCGGGGCCTACATCGGGGCCATCGTCTCCGCCCTGCTGCTGCTGGTGGTCTCCCCCCTCAAGGCCCTGATCTTCCTGATCTTCCTGGTCATCCTCCAGCAGTTTGAGGGCAATGTGATCTACCCCAAGGTGGTGGGCACCTCCATCGGCCTGCCCGGCATGTGGGTGCTGGCCGCCGTCACCGTGGGCGGCAGCGTGGGCAGCCTGCTGGGCGTGCTCCTCAGCGTGCCCATCGCCTCCATCCTCTATACCCTGCTGCGCCGGGATGTGCGCAGCCGCCTGGACGGCCCGGGCGGGCAGGCCTGACCGGCTGGCCCCGCCCCTGCCGCGGCGCCCATGCAGATGAAACGACGCCCCGCCCCGGAGCTGCGGCTCCGGGGCGGGGCGTTTTGGCTGCTGCCGGACGCGGCAGGGTCACTCCACCAGCTTGTCCAGCTCCTTGATGTGCTCCGTCTCGCTGGAGGTCTTGTGCTTGGCCTGGCGCGCGTAGAGGCCGACGGCCGCCTGGGATTTCTTGATGGGCTGCATGGTGCCGGCGCCGGCCACGCAGCCGCCGGGACAGGCCATGCCCTCCAGCAGATAGCCGGGGTATTTCCCCTTCACCGCGTCGCCGATCATCTTGCGGCACTCCCGCAGCCCCTCGGCCTTGACCACGTTGACCTCCCGGCCGGGGTAGCGCTGCTGGATCACGTCCACCACCGCGCGGGCCACGCCGCCGGACACGGCGAAGCCGCGCCCGTCGGTGGAGGCGTCGTTGACGCCGTCGGGGTCCTCCGGCAGGCTCTCCAGCTCGATGTGCCTGGCGTCGAAGATGCCGGCCATCTCCTCAAAGGTGAGGACGAAGTCCACCTCGCTGCGCACGCTCTTGCGCATGGCCTCCAGCTTCTTGGCGGCGCAGGGGCCGATGAACACCACCTTGCCGTTGGGGTGGTTGTGCTTGATGAGCCGGGCGGTGAGAGTCATGGGGGTAAGGGCCATGGAGATGCAGTTGGCGTGGTCTGGGTAGAGCTTTTTGGCCATGACCGACCAGGCCGGACAGCAGGAGGTGCCCATGAAGGGGAGCTCCTCCGGAACCTCCCGGACAAAGTCCTCCGCCTCCTGGGTGGCGCACAGGTCGGCGCCGATGGCCACCTCAAACACGTCCGCGAAGCCCAGGGCCTTCATGGCGGCGCGGAGCTTGCCGGGGGTGACCTTGGGGCCGAACTGGCCCACGAAGGCGGGGGCCACGGCGGCGTACACCCGCTCGCCGGACTGGATGGCCCGGATGACCTGGAAGATCTGGGACTTGTCGGCGATGGCGCCGAAGGGGCAGTTCACCAGGCACATGCCGCAGGAGACGCACTTGTCCGGGTCGATGTCCGCCTTGCCGTTGGCGTCGGAGCCGATGGCGTCCACGCCGCAGGCCACGGCGCAGGGCCGCTCCTGCACGATGATGGCCTTATAGGAGCAAACGTCGGCACAGCGGCCGCACTGGATGCACTTTTCCTGGTCGATGCGGGAGCGGCCGTTGTAGCGGTCCAGCTTGATGGCGTCCTTGGGGCACACCTCCTCGCAGGGGTGGGCCAGGCAGCCCTGGCAGCCCTCGGTGACCAGCACCTTCTTCTCCGCGCA
>CALWXU010000072.1 GCA_944385585.1 uncultured Flavonifractor sp. | reverse complement strand
CTGGTGCGGGCGGAGCCCACCACCTCCATCGGCGAGGTGCGCCGGGTGCGGGCCCCCTCGGTGTTCCTGGAGCTGGGCTACCACGACAACCCGGATGACGCCGCCTGGGTCAAAAACAACCTGGACGCCATTGCCCGCAGCATCGTCCTCTCCCTCACCGAGTACTTCGGCCTCCCCTTCCTGGAGCCCCAGGCCCCCCGGCCAGCCGTGGTGGACGTGTCCTGGGGTCACCTGAACATACGGGATAAGCCGGACACCTCCTCCGCCGTGATCGCCAGGGCCTATGACGGCGCCCGCCTTACCGTCCTCAACCAGTGGGAGGGCTGGTATGTGGTGCGCTTCGACGGCGTCGTGGGCTGGGCCAGCGGCGACTTCATCACCCTGCTGTGAGGCGCCGACATGCTCATCCACGTGGTGCAGCCGGGAGAGAGCGCCTACTCCATCGCCCTGGCGTACGGCATCCCCATGTCCCAGCTGGTGCTGGACAACGGGCTGGAGAGCTCCGGCCGCCTGGCGGTGGGGCAGGCGCTGGTGGTCCAGTTCCCCCTCCAGACCCATGCGGTGCAGCCCGGGGAGACGGCCTCCTCCATCGCCGCCTCCTACGGCCTGTCCCTGCGGCAGCTCTACCGCAACAACCCCATCCTGGGCGGGCAGCCAGATATCTATCCGGGGGAAACCCTGGTGATCGCCTATGACAGCCAGCCGGAGGAGGGACTGACCACCAATGGCTACGCCTATCCCTTCATCCCCGCCTCCCTGCTCCACGCCGTCCTGCCCTACCTCACCTATCTGACCCCCTTCACCTACGGCTTCACTTCCACTGGAGCGCTGGTGGAGCTGGACGACGGGGCCCTCCTGTCCGCCGCCGCGGAGCTGGGCACCGCCCCGCTGATGCACCTGTCCACCCTCACGGAGAGCGGCGGCTTCTCCAACGAGCTGGCCCACCTGGCCCTCACCGACCAGGTGCTGCAGGACACGCTGATCAACAGCCTGGAGGCCATGCTGCTCCAGAAGGGCTATCAGGGCTTGGACGTGGACTTTGAATACCTGCCCCCCGAGGACGCGGGGGCCTACGCGGCCTTCCTGTCCCGGCTGAGCGACCGGCTCCGCCCCCTGGGGCTGCCGATCATCGCCGCCCTGGCCCCCAAGACCTCCGCCAACCAGCAGGGCACCCTGTATGAGGGCCACGACTACGCCGCCATTGGCGCCGCCGTGGAGCGGGTGCTCCTCATGACCTATGAGTGGGGCTATACCTACGGCCCGCCCATGGCGGTGGCCCCCCTGCCCAATGTGCGCCGGGTGGTGGAGTACGCCCTCACCGAGATCCCGGCGGAAAAGCTGTGGCTGGGGGTGCCCCTCTACGGGTACGACTGGCCCCTCCCCTTCGTCCAGGGCCGCACCAAGGCCCGGTCCCTCTCCCCCCAGGAGGCGGTGGCCCTGGCCGTCCGCTACGGAGCGGAGATCCAGTACAGCCCCCAGTCCCAGGCCCCCTGGTTCCGCTATACCGATGAGCACGGCGGCGAGCATGAGGTCTGGTTTGAGGACGCCCGTTCCATCCAGGCCAAGCTGGATCTGATCCCGGAGTACGGCATGGACGGCGTGGGCTACTGGAACCTCAACCGCCCCTTTCCGCAGAACTGGCGGGTACTCAACGCCCTGTTTTCTGTCCGTCCAGAGTAGACATTTGACGTTTTATAGCGTTCACAAAACGTTCATAGTAAATTCGGAAATGGTTCATCACTTCCCTGCGGCATGTGCTAGAATATACTTATCAGGACGACATGGCATCCGGTGAAACTCCTCCTCTCTTTTCTCTCTTTCACCCCCTATACTGTTCCCCCGCGGGACGGCAGCCGCCGTTCCGCGGGGGCAGACCAAACTCTCCGCGCCTCCCTTTGGGAGGCGCGTTTTATAGTTACGCCTCTGGGCGCTGCCCGTACGGCCGTGCTTCCCGCCCTTCTGCGGCAAAATACCCCTTGTGCTTTTCTTGCCCCTCCGGTATAATAGTGAATACTTGCTGAATGGGCCGCAAGACGCCATGCGGCTTGAGTGTCCGCGGAAAGGAGGCCCCCATGGCGCGCCACGGATTCATCCACGATAAGCTGGATATTAAGCTTCTGATCCTCTATTTTATGTCCCGGGTGGCGGCCCCGGTGGACTTCGCCACCGTCACCGGCCTGACCCTGTGTGACGACGGCATCGACTACTTCCTGTTTGCCGAGGCCCTGTCTGAGCTGGTGGGCACCGGGCATCTGACCCTGGAGAAGGAGCTGTACGCCATCACGGACAAGGGGCGGGCGGACAGCACCGCCTGTGAGAGCAGCCTGCCCTTCTCCGTCAAGCGCAAGTGCATCGCCCAGCTGGCCAAGCTCAACGGCATCCTCCGCCGCAACGCCCAGGTGCGGGCGGAAACCGCCTCCCGGCCGGACGGCGGGTTCACGGTGCGCATGTTTCTGGACGACGAGGGGGGGAATCTGCTCACGCTGGAGCTGTTCTGCGGCTCCCAGGAGCAGGCCGACCGCCTGGCCAAGAACTTCAAGGCCGAGCCAGAGCGCATCTACAACGAGGTGCTCACCGCCCTGCTGTCGCCCGGCGGCGGGGAGAGCAGTCAGAAAACGAAATCCGCCGATTCGTGACCACAATAACGGCAGCTCTTGGCTTTATGACAGAAAACGGCATGCCCAAAGGGGCATGCCGTTTTTTTGCAGATCGCTCTTCTCTCTATGGCGTCCCGCGCCTTTCCTCACTGGCCGCTAAGAGGGCTCCTATTGGAATACAATGGACCGGTTCTCCTCCACCGCACGCTCCCGTTCCCCGCGCCGCAGCCAGCAGACCCTCTACAACAGCGGCGCCAGAACCCGCAGGATGGAGCGGAACAGCCGCCGAATCCAGGAGTGGTTCAGGCACTCCTCCAGCGTCACCGGCTGGGATTTGAACTGCGTGTCCAGAAAGTCCTTTTTGATGTCCAGGACAGTGGGGTCCCGGTAGAGCAGCACCGCATCCTCAAAGTGGAGGAACATGCTGCGGTAGTCCAGGTTGATGGACCCCACCACGCCGCAGGCATCGTCCGCCACCACATTCTTGGCATGGACAAAGCCGGGGGTGTACTCAAAAATCTGCACCCCCGCCTCCAGCAGGGATTCATAGTGGGCGCGGGTCACTTCAAACACCAGGGGCTTGTCCGGGATGTGCGGGGTGATGATGCGCACGTCCACCCCCGACTTGGCCGCGTTGCACAGGGCGGTGTTCACGCTGTCGCTGACAATCAGGTAGGGGGTCATGATATAGACGTACCGCTGGGCCTTGTTGATGATGCTGAGGTAGACGGCCTCCCCCACCGGTTCCTCGTCCAGGGGGTTGTCGGCGTAGGGCTGGACATACCACCCCGCCCCCCTGTCGGCCTCCGCCGGCATCGCCGCCGGGCGGAACCGGCTGTAGTCCTCCTCCACATCCCGGACGTATTCCCACATGGTGAGGAACATCACCGCCATGCTCCATACCGCCTCCCCCTTCAGCAGGATGGCGCTGTCCTTCCAGTGGCCGAAGCGGGGCTTTTGGTTGATATACTCGTCCGCCAGGTTGATGCCGCCGGTAAAGGCGGTGTGGCCGTCGATGATGCAGAACTTCCGGTGATCCCGGTTGTTCATGCGGATGGAGATGATGGGCTTGAAGCGGTTGAAGAAGCAGCAGGGGATGCCCGTCTCCTGCTCAAATTTTTTCGCGTAGTTCATGGGCAGGGTGTTCAGGGAGCCCACATCGTCATAGATCACCCGCACATCCACCCCGGCGGCGTGCTTTTCCTTCAGAACCTCCACAACAGAATCCCAGAACACGCCGGGGGCGATGATGAAATACTCCAGGAAGATATACTTCTCCGCCTTTTTCAGCTCCTCCAGCATGACGGGGAAGGCGTCGTCCCCCAGCGGAAAATAGCGCGTCCAGGTATCAGCGTATACCGGGCACCTGGCGTACCGCTCCAGATACCGGGCCTGGTTCACCGCATCCGCCCCCAGGTGCCGCAGGGTCTCCGCCTTGTAGTCCCGCTCCAGCTGCTCCAGCATGGTGCGGTCCATGCCCTGCATCTTCCGCCGCTGCCGGGCGGACAGCTTGTTGCCGCCGCAGAGCAGGTAGACCAGCCAGCCGAAGGCCGGAAAGAGGAGGATGGGGATGATCCAGGCGATCTTGTATCCCGGGTCGGTCTGGCGGCTGACGATCACCAGCACCGCCAGCACAGACAGGGCCAGGCAGCTCCAGTAGATGTAGGCGTAGCCCGCCGAGGACAGCGCCAAAACGCCGATGAGGAGCGCGGCCTGCAGGATGATGAGCAGGGCCACGATCACCGACCGCTGGAAGAGCAAAGATGCCAGCTTTTTGATGTTCATGCGCTTGCCTTTCTATTTGACTACCACATTTTCTGCGCCGAGCAGCTCCTGCAGCTCCCGCACCAGGGCGTCATGCACCAGGCAGGGGGTGCCAAGCAGCCTGCCTGTATCCGCGCAGCGCACCTTCATCTGCTCGGTGCCGGGGAACATGGTGAGCACCAGCTTGATCTTCTCCCACCTGGGGTCGTCCAGGCTGGGTATGCGGATATAGAGCCTGCGGGCCTCCTCCCCCGCCGGGGAAGGGCCGCCGGACAGCTGCTCCAGCGGGCGCACCCGGTCGCACATGAGCTGGGGCGCCTTCTCGTCCCGCACGGAGAGCCGCCCCTCCGCCAGAACCGGCACCCCCTCCTTCAGATAGGGGCCCGCCTCCCCCAGCACCCTTGCGAACACCAGCATCTCCATGGAGCCGGTGTCGTCCTCCAGCATGACATAGGCCATCAGCGTGTTGCTGCGGGTGGTCTTGGTCCTGGAGGAGGTGACCACCCCGGCTAGAATGACCCTCTGTTCGTCGCGGAACACGGCCGGCCCGTCCTCCTGGGCGAAGTCGGCCAGAATGGACCCAATGGGCGAGGCCTTCCACTGCCTGGCCAGCTCCCGGTACTCATCCATGGGGTGGCCGGTGAGGTAGAGGCCGGTGGTCTCCTTCTCCATGGCCATCATCTCCTGCCGGGAGAACTCGGCGATGGGCTCCACCCGGAGCTCCGGCGGCTTCTGCTCCCCGCCGCCCCCGCCGCCGAACAGGTCAAACTGCCCCTCCAGGTTCTTCCGCATGTTCTGGGCGATGGCGTCCACCAGGGGCTCATAGGCCCTCAGCAGCTGGGAGCGGTACAGCCCCATGCTGTCAAAGGCGCCGCACTTGATGAGGTTCTCCAGCACCCGCTTGTTCAGATCCGCCCCGCTCATGCGCTGGCAGAAGTCCGGGAAGGAGGTGAAGGCCCCCCCCTGCCGCCGCTCCGCCAGCACGTCGTTGATAAAGCCCCGGCCCACCCCCTTGACGGCCACCAGGCCGAAGCGGATGTTTTCGCCGGAGACGGTGAAGTCGGCCTCCGACTCGTTGATGTCGGGGGGCAGCAGGGCGATGCCGCAGTCCTTGCACTCGGCGATGTACTCGGCCACCTTCTCGCTGGAGTCCAGCACGGAGGTGAGCAGGGCGGCCATGTACTCCCGGGTGTAGTGGCACTTGAACCAGGCCGTCTGGTAGGATACGATGGCGTAGGCCACGGCGTGGGCCTTGTTGAAGGCGTACTCGGCGAAGGCCTCGATCTCGTCGTAGATGTCCTGGGCGGTCTGCTCCGGGACGCCGTTGGCGGCGCACCCGGCGATGCCCCGCTCCGGGTCCCCATAGATAAAGGATTGCCGCTCCTTCTCGATCTGAGCCTTCTTCTTTTTGGAAATGGCCCGGCGCACCATGTCCGCCTGTCCCATGGTGTACCCCGCCAGCCTGCGGAAGATCTCGATGACCTGCTCCTGGTAGACGATGCAGCCGTAGGTGACGGACAGAATGGGCTCCAGCAGGGGGTGCTTGTACTTCACCTTGTCCGGGTTGTGCTTACAGGCGATGAACCGGGGGATGGAGTCCATGGGGCCGGGGCGGTAGAGGGCGATGATGGCGGTGATGTCCTCGATATTCTGGGGCTTGAGGCCCACGCACACGCCGGTCATGCCCGCCGACTCCATCTGGAACACGCCGGAGGTTCTGCCGTCGGAGAGCATCTGGAATACCTCCGGGTCGTCGTCCGGGATGTCCGCCAGGGTGAAGCCGGGGCGGGTTTTCTGCACCAGCTTCACGGTGTCGTCCAGGATGGTCAGGTTGCGCAGGCCCAGGAAGTCCATCTTCAGCAGGCCCAGCTCCTCCAGGGTGGTCATGACGTACTGGGTGACCACCGACTCGTCGTTCTTGGCCAGGGGCACGTAGTCCACCACCGGCCGCCGGGTGATCACCACCCCGGCGGCGTGGGTAGAGGCGTGGCGGGGCATCCCCTCAATGGCCTTGGCGGTGTCGATGAGGCTGTGAATCCGCTCGTCCCCCTCGTACAGCTCCCGCAGGGGCTTGGACAGCTTGAGGGCCTTGTCCAGGGTGATGTGGAGGTTGCCCGGGCCGCTGGGCACCTGCTTGGCCACCGTGTCCACCTCGGCATAGGGGATGTTCAGGGCCCGGCCCACGTCCCGGATGGCCGCCCTGGCCGCCATGGTCCCGAAGGTGACGATCTGGGCTACGTGGTCGGCGCCGTACTTGTCCTGGACGTACTCCATGACCTCCTGCCGCCGGCGGATGCAGAAGTCGATGTCAATGTCCGGCATGGTAACCCGCTCCGGGTTCAAAAACCGCTCAAAGTAGAGGGTGTACTTCATGGGGTCCACGTCAGTGATGGACAGGCAGTAGGCCACCATGCTCCCGGCGGCGGAGCCCCGGCCGGGGCCCACCGGGATGCCCTGCCCCTTGGCGTAGCCGATGAAGTCAGAGACGATGAGGAAGTAGTCCACAAACCCCATCTGCCGGATTACCCCCATCTCATAGTCCAGCCGCTCCCGGTAGCCCTCGGGATGGTCGGGGTAGCGGCGGGCAAAGCCCTCCTCGCACAGCTTCTGGAAGTAGGCGTCCCCGTCGGTGTACCCCTCCGGCAGCTTGAACTCCGGCAGGTGGTGGACGCCGAACTGGAAGTCCATGCTGCACAGCTCGGCGATCTTCCCCGTGTTCTCCAGGGCCTCGGGGTAGTCGGGGAACAGCTCGGCCATCTCCTCGGTGGACTTGACGTAGAGCTCGCTGGTCTCCATCCGCAGGCGGTTGGGGTCGTCCACCGTCTTGCCCATCTGGATGCACATGAGGGTGTCCTGCATCTCCGCGTCCTCCCGGCGGAGATAGTGGGCGTCGTTGGTCACCACCAGGGGGATGCCGGTCTCCTGGTGGATGCGGATAAGCCCCTGGTTGACCACCGGGTCGTTGGGCAGGTTGTGGTCCTGCAGCTCCAGGTAGTAGCCGTCCTCCCCGAACAGCTCCCGCATCTCCAGGGCGGCGGCCTTGGCCCCCTCGTAGCTGCCCGCCAGGATCAGCCGGGGCACCTCCCCGGACTGGCAGGCCGACAGGGCGATGAGCCCCGCCGCGTGCTGCCGCAGCAGCTCCTTGTCGATGCGGGGCTTGATGTAAAACCCCTCGGTGAAGGCGGCGGAGTCCAGGCGGCACAGGTTGCGGTAGCCCTCCTCATTGCGGCACAGGAGGATCAGGTGATACATGGAGGAGTCCACCCCGTGGACCCGGTCGGTGCGGCCGCGGGGGGCTACGTACACCTCGCAGCCGATGATGGGCTTGACCCCCTCCGCCTTACAGGCCTTGTAGAAGTCCACCACGCCGTACATGGCCCCGTGGTCGGTGATGGCCACAGCGGTCTGCCCCAGCTCCTTCACCCGCTTCACCAGCAGGGGGATGCGGCAGGCCCCGTCCAGCAGGGAGTATTCGGTGTGTACGTGCAGATGGACAAAGGACATGGGGATGCCTCCTCTTTCTCTATAGGGTCAGGTTGTCGTCGGTGACGATTGCCCCGCAGCGGGGGCAGTGAACCGGCCGCTGGACGCGGGTTTTTCTGAATGCTCTGCCCCAGATCGGATACCCGCAGCTGGGACAGCGGGAACAGAAGGCGCGGGCCGTCAGCAGGAACAGCACCAGCAGGCAGACGATCCCGCCCAGGGTGAGCACGATTCCCAGCATCCTGGACACATCCCCCAGCAACGCACCGGCCACAATCACGGCAATACACAGCCCATCCAGCAGGAGCATCCGGCGCCTTTGCCGGGCGGTCTTTTTCATCGTTCTGCCTCCTGTTCTGACACCGGCGTGCGGGTCTGGGGCCCGCCGCTGCGCATCCCTTTCAGGCGTCGCAGGGGCGAGCCCAGTTCACTCACAGGCTCATCTCTTTGACAGCTCCACCAGCTTGCGCAGCCGGTGGTTGAACGCGGACTTGCTGACGGGCGGATTGCGCCCGCAAAACGCCTGCGTTTTGCGGGAACCCATGATTACACTTCCTCGGGCGGAGTGAATCCGCCCTGCGGAAACGCCTGCGGCGTTTGACGCGCCTCAGGCGCGGCTCGCTCACGCTCGCGCTGTGCAATCCACCAATCGCTCTTACCGTTTCGACAGCTCCACCAGCTTGCGCAGGCGGTGGTTAAATGCGGACTTGCTGACAGGCGGATTGCACAGCTCCGCCAGCTGGGCCAGGGTGAGCTCCGGGTGGGCCACACGCAGGTCCACCGCCTCCTTCAGCTTGTCCGGCAGCTCCTCCAGCATCCCCCGCGCCTCCAGCGCGGCGATGGCCTCCAGCTGTACCTGGGCGGCGTCCACCGCCTTGTCCAGGTTGGCCGCGTCGCAGTTGACCCGGCGGTTGACGCTCCCCCGCAGGTCCTTCTCCGCCTTGGCGTTCATCACCTCCATGGCGGCCACGGGGGCGCCGATGGCGGTGAGAAAGTCCTCGATGGCCTCGCTCTGCTTGAAGTAGGTGACGCAGTTGCCCTTCCGGGTGGTCTCCTTGGGGGTGAAGCCCGCCTCCAGCAGCAGGGCCCGCAGCTCCCGGCTGACGCTCAGGTGGGGGGTGGACAGCTCCAGATGGTAGCGCTTGGCCGGGTCGGTCACCGACCCCCCCGCCAAAAAGGCCCCCCGGAAAAAGGCCAGGCGGCAGTGCTCCTCCTCCAGCACGGCAAAGTTGATGTGGTGGGCCAGGGTGCCAGCCGGCTCATAGCCGAAGGCCGACCAGAGGACGGCCAGCTTGTCCGGCTGGGTGATGGAGAAAATGTGCTTGCCCGCCCCCTCCTCCGGCAGCCGGTCGAAGGAGACGCGAAAGGCCTTGTGGAACAGGGCGGGCAGCCGGGCGGCAAAGGGGGCGGATTCGGTGGTGATGCGCACCTGCCTGGCGGTGAACTGGTTGCAGTAGAGCAGCACGCCGTAGGCCTCTGCCTGGGCGCAGCAGCGCCGGGACAGGGCCGTGCGGCACAGCTCCCCCTTGGCCTGCGCGGAAAAGGACATGGCCCGCGCCCCCTTTCTCTCAAAAAATCCTGGTGTTGGCCCGCTCGTCGTAGAGCTCCATCACCGCCCGGGCCAGCCTGGCGAAGGAGTGGCGGGCGTAGTTCAGGGTCTCCGACGCCAGGGGCCGGGTGACCACCTCCACCCCCAGCGCCTCGATGGCCGCCTTGTCCACCACGATGGGGGCGGCGTCCTCCTCCTTGTACCGCTCCACCAGGCCGGGGCGCACCGGCGCGGAGTTGCACAGGCACAGATCCACCAGCCCGGGGCCGGAGTGGCGGAGCAGGGCCGCCACGTGGTCGGAGGCCGTCATGCCCTCGGTCTCCCCGTCCTGGGTCATAATGTTGCAGATATAGATCTTCAGCGCCCTGGAGGCGCACACCGCCCGGGCGATGCCGTCCACCAGCAGGTTGGGGATCACGCTGGTGTACAGGCTGCCGGGGCCCAGGAGGATCAGCTCCGCCTCCTC
>CALWXU010000071.1 GCA_944385585.1 uncultured Flavonifractor sp. | reverse complement strand
TCAGTAGTTGATGATATACTTCTCCCGCTCCCAGGAGCTGACGCGGGTGCGGTACTCGTCCCACTCCCGGCGCTTGCCGTCCAGGTAGTTGGCGGCCACGTGCCCCCCCAGGGTGTCCAGGATCAGCGGATCGGCCTCCAGGGCCTGGATGGCCTCCTCCAGGGAGCCGGGCAGGCTGTCGATGCCATGGGCCCTGCGGGCAGCCTCGTCCATGACGAAGATGTTCTCGGTGACCTCATCTGGCGGCGTCATGCCCTTTTCGATGCCGTCCAGGCCGGCGGCCAGACAGACGGCCAGCTCCAGGTAGGGGTTGCAGGCCGGGTCGGGGGAGCGCAGCTCCACCCGGGTGGACTGCCCCCGGGCCGCCGGGATGCGGATGAGGGCGGAGCGGTTGGAGGCCGACCAGGCCAGATAGCAGGGGGCCTCATATCCGGGCACCAGCCGCTTGTAGGAGTTGACTAGGGGATTGGTGACGGCCGCCATGCCCTTCACGTGGCAGAGCAGGCCGGCGATGAAGCTGTACGCCGTCTTGGACAGGCCCCGGGGGTCATCCGGGTCATAGAAGGCGTTCCTGCCGTCCTTGAACAGGGACATGTTGGTGTGCATGCCGGAGCCGTTGATGCCGAAGATAGGCTTGGGCATAAAGGTGGCGTGGAGGCCGTTCCTCTGGGCCAGAGTCTTGACCGCCAGCTTGAAGGTCATGATATTGTCGGCGGTCTGGAGGGCGCCGGCATACTTGAAGTCGATCTCGTGCTGGCCCTGGGCCACCTCGTGGTGGCTGGCCTCGATCTCAAAGCCCATCTGCTCCAGCGCCATGCAGATCTCCCGCCGGGTGCCCTCCCCATGGTCCAGGGGGCCCAGGTCAAAGTAGCCCGCCTCGTCGTTGGTCTTGGTGGTGGGCTTGCCCTCGTCGTCGGTCTGGAACAGGAAGAACTCCGCCTCCGGGCCCACGTTGAAGGCGTCAAAGCCCATATCCTCCGCCTTCCGGAGCACCTTTTTCAACACATGGCGGGGGTCGCCCACAAAGGGGGTGCCGTCTGGGTTGTGTACGTCGCAGATCAGCCGGGCCACCTTGCCATGGCTGGGCCGCCAGGGGAACACCACAAAGGAATCCAGATCGGGATAGAGATACTGGTCAGATTCATCGATGCGGACAAAGCCCTCGATGGAGGAGCCGTCGAACATGATCTGATTGTTGACCGCCTTCTCAATCTGGGAGGCGGTGATGGCCACATTCTTCAGCATGCCGAAGATGTCGGTGAACTGGAGGCGGATAAACTCAATGTCCTGCTCCCGGACCATGCGGATGATATCTTCCTTGCTGTACGACATTGCAAGCATCTCCTTTTATCCCTTCAATTTGAAAGAAAAAGGACGAAGGCGGCCCACCCCCTTGGGGTGAGAACGCCTTCGTCCTCGGCTATGGGATTAGTATAGTATTTTCAACGAATTTTGTCAACCCCATTTTCCCGCCTTCTCCAATTTTTCGTAGGAACAAAAAGAGCTGCGGAGAATCAGCCGTCCCGCTTTATGCAAGTTTTCTATGTTTTCTTTCAAATTAGCAGGCAAACGGCCGTCTTCACCCCTCCAGCAGACCCATGCTGATCTTGACCACTACCTTGCGGCTGGTGGCCGGCGCGTCCCCCAGCATGAGGGCGGGCCGGTGGGCGTCCCAGGGGAAGAACAGGGCAAAGCACCCCGCCGTGGCCGTCAGAATGCTCTCGTGCTCCACCGTCTCCAGCAGGGCGATGTCGTTCTCCGGCCGGGCCTCAAACACCGGCTCGCTGCCCAGATAGGGGGCCCAGCCGATGCGCTCTCCCCCCTCCGGCCAGTACATCAGGTCGATGTACGCGCTGTGCACCTCCGGGTGGGAGCCCTCCAGCGGGTGGGTGGTCATGTCCATCACGTTGGCGAACATGGCGTCCCCCTCCAGCTCATGGCGGCCCAGCGCCAGGCCCATCACGTCCGTGTCCCGCAGGAAGGCCAGCGCCCGGCGGATGGCCGGGGGATAGGCGCGATAGTCGTCGCCGCCGTTCAGCTTGGAAAAAATCATGTCTCCTCCTCCTTGCCCACGGCGGGTCTGTCCGGCCGCCGTGCTTCTATAATAACGTATCCCAACCCGCGCCCCCTGTCAAGGAATTTTTCCCCGGCGGGGAGGCTGCCCCTTGTCCTTTTCCCTCCGGCGGGCTATACTAGAGCAGACAGGACAGGAGCCCCATCAGATATTTGGAAGGAGCCGCCGCTATGAACATCACCTTTGACCACGTGCGCCAGTCGGAGGAAATCCGCACCTACATCATCCAGGCCGACCAATCCCTGGTGGCCCGGGGCTTCACTGAGCACAGCTTCGCCCACGTGACCCGCTGCGCCGAGTATGCCGCCCGGATCCTCTCCCAGCTGGGCTACGGGGCCCACGACCAGGAGCTGGCCAAAATCGCCGGCTATATGCACGACATCGGCAACGTGGTCAACCGCCACGACCACGCCCAGACCGGGGCCGTCATGGCCTTCCGCATCCTGGACAAGATGGGCATGGACCCCGCGGACGTGGCCGCCGTCATCACCGCCATCGGCCACCACGACGATCCCACCGCCTACCCGGTGAACCCGGTGGCCGCCGCCCTGATCCTGGCCGACAAGACCGACGTGCGCCGCAGCCGGGTGCGCAACAAGGAGCACCAGAGCTTCGACATCCACGACCGGGTGAACTACGCCGCCGAGCGCTCCGAGCTGACCCTGGACCCGGACGAGCGCACCATCACCCTCTCCCTGGGCATCAACACGGAGTTCTGCGCCGTCATGGACTACTTCGAGATCTTTCTGGAGCGGATGCTGCTGTGCCGCCGGGCCGCCGAGTTCCTGGGTCTCACCTTCAAGCTGGACATCAACGGACTGGGCCTGCTGTAAAGGCGGGGTATCTCCCGAAAGCCCCCTTTGGGCGCCAAAAATCGGCCCGGCAGGCGCCGAATTGCGCAAGAACCGCTTGTTTTCTGTCAAAGGCTGCAGTATAATTTATTTCGAATTAGAAAAGGAGGGGAACCCTATGAAAGCATGCACGCGATTCCTGAGCGCCCTTCTGGCCGCTGCCCTGCTGGCGGGCGCCGTCCCGGCCCAGGCCATGGAAAAAAGCCTGTGGCCGGACTACTACAGCATCGAGAGCGAATACACAAAGGTGGAGCAGGATGTAGCCTTCTACTACTCCATGAACGACCGGGTGACCACCTATGAGAGCGACGGCTACTACGCCATCGCCAGCGGCACGCCCTTTACGGTCACCAATCTCCGGGATGATGCGGGCTACGTGTTCATCTACTATGTGCCCTACACCATGCAGGAGGACTCCCTCCTTCTGTGGACGGATCACCTGGAGGAGGGCGGCGTCCAGCGGGATTTCAAGGGCGAATACGTCAGCTACAACGACGGCTGGACCAATCAGTACTACATCAACAGCGACGGCGGCTGGAGCCCGATGACGGGGGGCACCGCCAGTGTGGATTCGGAGGCCTTCTACGACCCGGAGTTCTATGTGGAGCAGTTTTCCGGCCTGCTGCTGTCCGCGGGCGAATCCGTGACCTTCACCCTGCCCGAGGATGGGACGGACACCGTCTATCTGCTGTGGGTCTGGTATCGCAACCCCGAGACGGACGACTATGTATGGCAGTACTCCGAGTTCAAATATGAGGATGCGGCCGCCACAGAGCCCTCCTCCCCCACCGTGGCCGGGTTCAGCGATGTGTACGAGAGCGACTACTATGCCGAGGCGGTGGCCTGGGCCAAGGAGGGCGGCGTCACCTCCGGCACCGGCGACGGCGCCACCTTCTCCCCCGCCGCCACCGTCACCCGGGCCGAGGCGGTCACCTTCCTGTGGCGTGCCGCCGGCTCGCCGGAGCCCGCTGAGGCCGTCTCCCCCTTCTCCGACGTGGCCGACCCCGGCGCCTACTATTACGACGCCGTGCTGTGGGCCGCAGAGACGGGCATCACCGGCGGCGTGGGCGGCGGCCGGTTCGGCCTGACCTCCACCCTGTCCTACGACCAGATCCTGGCCTTCCTCTGCCGCGCCGCAGGGGAGAGCGCCGCCGGCAGCGACTGGTCCGCCGCCGCGGTGAGCTGGGCGGCGGAGAACGGCCTTACCGACGGCCTGACCTTCACCGCCGGGGACAGCTGCCCCCGCGCCGATGTGGTCTACTGCCTCTGGAAGCAGCTGGCGTAATCCCCCACGCGGCACAACAGCAGGCCCCGCCCCGGAAAATCCGGGGCGGGGCCTTTATGCAGCCAGGCGCGGGGCAGGCCGCCGGAGCTATTTCCAGAAACGGCTTCTCCGTTTTTCCCCATAGACAGCACAACCCCCCGGCCATCCAACGTGACCGGGGGGCTACTTTTCGACCTGGGGTTCTATCACTCTGGTTACCTCTACTTTCTATAGATTCTACAGCATCTGGCTTGAACAGCACGGTCTCCCACGGGCTCACTGTCTCCTGCAACACATTGGCACTTGGTTTCCGTCTTGGGCGAACTTCGCTTGAGAGGTCTTCCGATGGTGCGTCTCACTTCATTGAGCTGGTTGGGAACAAGTGCAGGCTGGAATACCACAATTTCTGTCTCGCCAAACGCGGTAGTTCGGAAAAGATTGAGCTTCTCAGCCCATTGGGCTCACCTCTTTCTTTTTCTGTCTAGATCATACTACCAAGCCCCGCATTTGTCAAGGGGTTTTTGGTGAAATTATTCAACTTTTTTCACCCTCAGCCGGGAAAGAACAGGCAGAGCAGAACGCCGTAGAGGACGGCGGCGCTGATGCCATAGGAGAGCACCGGCCCGGCGATGGCGAACATCTTGGCGCCCACACCCATGACCAGGCCCTCGCTCCGGAACTCCAGGGCCGGGGATACCACCGAGTTGGCAAAGCCGGTGATGGGCACCAGGGTGCCGGCGCCGGCGTGCTTGGCCAGCTTGTCAAACCACCCCAGGCCGGTGAACAGGGCCGCCAGAAAGATGATCGTCACCGACACGGCCGTGCTGGCGTCCCCCTCGCTGAGGCCGCAGCCCTTGTAGAGGTTGAGCAGGGCCTGCCCGCCGGTGCAGATCAGCCCGCCGGTGCAGAAGGCCCACAGCAGGTTTTTCCAGATCGGCGACGGCTTGGCCTTCTGCTCCACATAGCGGCAGTACTCCTGATTGGTCATGTCCATGGATATACACCTTCCCTTTCTCTCTCAGGGTGCCCTTGACAGCGGAAAACATACGTGGTATTCTTTTATAGCTTTACTCATTTACTAAATTACTGATTTACTACCGAAAGAGAGGCGCGTCTCATGCAGATTCCAACCAACCTCAAGCACAAGCCTGTCCTGGCGGCGGAGAACTACGGCCGCATCGACGGCCGCACCGCCTACGGCTCCGACGCCCAGGGGCTCTCCCTGGGCCTGGCCCAGTGGAACGACCGGGGCAGGGTGGACATCTCCGCCAAGGTGTGGCGCTACACCGGGGAGAAGTGGTCCCGGCAGTCGGAGGAGCTGCCCCTCCACCGGGTGCTGGATCTGGCCATCCTGGCCTGCCGGGCCCAGCTCTACTTTCAGGAGGAGGCCTACCGCTTCCCCAAGGGCTACGACCCGGCCCACCCCCAGGTGGACCGCATCGGCCTTCAGGGGGACGCCATGACCGTGACGGTGTGCACCGGCAATGACCACATCGAGGGGGATATCGCCCTGTTCCGGGAGGCCCTGGCCAGGGACGGGGAGCTGCTGGGGGAGCGGATGCGGGTGCTTGCCCGGATTTTGGGGGAGCTGGGCTACCATGGCTAGGACGGAACACCAGAAGGAGCTGCTGGCCGCCTACCGGGAGCGGCCCGTCACCGGCGCGGTGTGCGCCGTCACCGACACTGTCAGCGGCAAAACCCTGCTCCTGGCCTCCCCCAATCCGGAGGGGCAGCGCAACCGCTTTCAGTTCGCCGTCAGCACCGACATGCCCCTCCTCCCCGCCATGGCGGCAGACTGGCGGGCCCACGGCGGGGCGGCCTTCACCTTCTCCCAGCTGGAGACCCTGGAGAAAAAGCCCGACCAGACCGACCGGCAGTTCCAGGAGGAGCTGGAGCTGCTGCGGGACATCTGGCGGGAGCGGCTGGCGGCGGAGGGCACGGAGTTCTACCGCTGATCCCCCCGTCTGCAGAACGGCCCGGAGGGGCGTCCATACGGACGCCCCTCCGGGCCGTTTACACGGTTTTACAGGATGGCGTAGAGCAGCTGGGCCAGCTCGCCCCGGGTGAGGGCGTCCGTGGGACGCAGCTGGTTGTCGGAGGGGGTGACCACGCCCTGTCCCACCAGGCTCTGGACATAGGGGAGGGCCCAGTCGCCCACCTGGTCGGCATCGGCGGCGGTGAGCTCCGGCTGGGCATAGCCCCTGGCCTGGGTGCGCCCCAGGATGGTCATGGCCTCGGCCCGGCTGATGGTGGCGTCGGCGTTGGCGGCCACGCCGCCGGACACGGCCGCGCCCTGGAGGATGCCCAGGCTGTACATGGCCTTCACCTCGCCGAGGGCCCAGTCGGGGATGGCGTCCGCGTCCACAAAGGGCAGGGCTACATCGGCATACTGGGTCAGATCCAGGTCCATCCACCTGGCCACCATGGTGAAGAACTCCGCCCGGGTGATGCTCTTGTCCGGCTCGTAGCTGGGCACCTCCCCGCCGGTGCCCACCGACACGCCGGTGTCATAGAGGAAGGTGGCGTAGGCCTCCGCCCAATGGCCCGTCATGTCGGCGAAGGGGGAGGTGCGGGGGCTGGCGGGCTGGATGTCCGCCGAGGCCCGGCCCAGGTTCCCGCTGGCGTCGGAGACGGTGACGGTGACCCGGTGGTAGCCGGTGTCGGCGGCGGGCAGAGCGGCGGACAGGGTGCCGGCGCTCTCGTCCCAGGTGAAGGACAGCTCCTCCCCGTCCCAGGTCAGGGACACGCCGGCCTGGGGAATGGTGCGGTCCACGTTGTCCGACACCGCGGCGGTGAGTTGGGTGCCGCTGACGGTGAGGGACACGGTGGGGGCGGTGGTGTCGCTGACGTTTTCGTTGGCGGTGGTGAGCTGATCCAGCCAGAGGACGCCGGAGGGGGTCCCGCCGGCATAGACCAGGTCCAGGCTGGTGATGGCCGCGGCGCCGTCCGGCAGCTCCACGCTGACGTACTGCCAGCCGGTGAAGCCCAGGGAGGTCAGCAGGAGCTGCTGGCTCTGCCCCTCCCCGTCGGTCACGGTGGCCAGCAGGGTGTTGCCGGAGCCGTCGCCGTACACCCACAGGCCCAGCCAGCTCTCCCCGGACGGGATGGCCAGGGCGGCGGGCAGGCTGGCGGCGCCGGAGGAGGCGTCATAGGTCACCTTCAGGCTCTGCCGGCCGTTGTGGACGTGGTCCGTCCCCGTCTCGATCTCCGGCACGGCGGCATCTGTGGCGGTGAAGGCGTCCCCGCCGTCCTCAAAGTCCTCCAGGGTCTTGACATGGCCGGCGACGCTCACCGGGATGGTGAGGGTCTCTCCGCCGGCGGATACGGTGAGGACCCCGCTGGCGCTCCGGTCGCCGGCGGTGAACACGCCGGTCTCATCCACCGTCCCCACCGCCGGGTCCGCCGTCCAGGTGAAGCAGGTGTCCTGGGCGGTGAGGTCCAGGTTCCGGTAGACGGCGGAGGCCTTCAGGTTGACCTGCTCGCCGGGGTCCAGGTTCAGGCTGGTGAGCGCCGCGCCGGTGTCCTCGTTGGTGAGGGTGATGGCGTCCGGGGTGCTGACGGTGGTGATGTAGGCGGTGCCGGCGGCCCAGCCGTCGTCGGCGGTGACCAGGGAGGCGCCGCTCTCCGCTCCGGCGGTGAACAGGCCGTTCTCGTCCACCGTGCCGCCGCCCTCGGAGACGGTCCAGGCCACCTGCTCTCCCCGGGTGGTGTAATAGTTGGTGTCCAGGCCGGCGGCGGACAGCTGCACCGTGGCCCCGGAGAGCAGGAGGCTGTCGGTGGGGGTCACGTAGTAGGAGGCCAGCTCGCCGGTGGGCTGGAGCTCAGTGGTGAGGAAGATGGCGGTGGAGTTGGCCCGCTGGCTGCCGTCGGAGGGGCTGTTCACCACCCCCATGCCGCTGCCGTCGGGGTAGGTGACCCCGATGGTGGTGGAGCCGCCGCCGTCCATGCAGATGGCCTCCACGCAGCCCAGCTCCACCAGGCGCTGGGCCACCTGGGTCTGGGTGGCCCCCACGCTGTAGCCGGGCTGCCGCCCGTCCAGGGCGTAGAACACCAGGGTGCCGTCGGCCTTGATGCCGATGGCGGGCCAGGCGGTGCGGGAGGAATCCAGGCCGGAGGCCACCTGCCCGTTGGTCACCAGCTTGGCGATGCCGCCCAGGGCCTGGTCCACCTCGCTCCACCGGGAATCGGTGCTGGTGATGGACAGGGTCACCGTGTCGCCGGGCTGGAGGGCGCGCAGCTTTTCCAGGGTGGCCGCGTCGTCCTTGGCGCTGAGGGTGAGCACCGCCTTCCCCGCCGGGATGTCGATGCTGCCGGTGGACTCCAGCACCTGCTCCACGGTGTAGAGGGTCTGATACCCGATGCGGGGCTGGGTGGAATAGACGCCGGTCTCGTCCTCCACGGGGACGAGGATCACGTCCACCCCCGCCTCGGTGTTCTTGGTGGTGGCGGCGAAGTCCTCGGTCAGCAGGGTGATGCCGCCGCCGCCGTCGCTGGCCAGCTGCTTGCGCACCTTGTTGATGCCGCCGCTGAGGCGGATGGTCTCCCCGCCCAGGGTGACGGACATGGACAGGCCGTTCTGGGCGATGAAGGCGGTGCCGTCCTCATAGAAGCCGATGGCATAGGTGTTGTTGTAGTACCCGGCGGCCCGCACCACGCCGTCGGTGACCACCATGCCCACCGGCGCGCCGGTGGAGAGCACGTACCAGTCGCCGTTGAGGCCGGAGACCACCCGCTTGCCCTGGGCCTCCAGCTGCTGGGCCATGCCGGTGAGGGTCACCCGGTCGGTGACCTTATTGCCGTAGGCCACCGTGGGGGTCACGTCGGCGCTGGGGGTGTAGGAGACATAGTACTCGGTGCGCAGGTCGGAGTAGGTGTCGCTCCAGAAGTGGTTCTTGGTCAGGGTGGTGCCCACGGAGATGGGCGCCGTGCCCGTATGTAGGTCCCAGCCCAGGGCCTGAGAGGCCGAGGCCGCGGTGACGGTCATGGCCAGCGCCAGCCCCAGGGCCGCGCTCCGCCGAAGGAATTGCTTCATGAAAGTCCTCCTATGGTCTGTGGATGGATGGGTTGCTATGGAAGTTATGTTAACACAAATCCCCCCGCTTGTAAACAAGCGGGGGGAGAGGAAAATCTTACAATTGTGCAACAGCGCCCGCCGCGCCAGCCGTTCCAGCGGTTCATTTCCGACGGAGGCCAGATGGGTGGAGCCCCTGTCGTCGTCCCGCAGCACCAAAATGTTGTGGCTTGGCGTGGTGCAGCGCTGCCGTCGGCCGCCCTTGGCTGCACTGGGGACGATGGCCTTTTGTTTGAAAAGCATAGACAGCTCTATAAATTGTGGTGGATTTCCCCATAAAAATGTGGTAAACTATCACAATAAAATATGCAGTTGGTATCAGAAGGGTCTGTATTACGATGAGAAAGAGCGTTCCATATTTTGTGGTAATGTCTATCCTGCTATTTGTAACCACTGTTGTGGCTTTATGGACAAAGGCCCCTTAGGGGCAGCCCTCATAAAACAGCATAAAATTGTTTTCGGGAAACGGCGTAGCTTCGGCTATGCCGTTTCTCCGTTTTGCAGGTCATTCATCAAAGACGCGGGAAGTATTCCCACAAGGTCATAGGAAATGTCAATCTGCTGTTCTCGATAACCCTTTGATTTGTCCGGCGCGTGAACATATACCGCCTTTACCATGTCATTTAAGACAGTGGGCGTTAGCTCGCCCAAGTTGAGATACTTCCGCACCTTGAGAATAAACCTGTCAATGTTCTCTGCCTGTTTTTCCTGTTCGTTAATTTCTTCGTTCAATCGCAACAGCTTTTCCCGCAGTTCTTCCTGCTCCTGTTCGTAATCATCCGAGAGCATTTGAAATCTGCTGTCAGATAATTTCCCGTTGGCGTTGTCCTCGTAAATACGCTTGAATAGCCGATCAAGTTCTTCTATCCGTCGTTCCGCTTGTGTGAGTTGTCGCCGCTTCGCCGCAAGTTCTCTTTTCGCTTCGGCTTTCTGTTTCGCGCCCATAGCTTTACGAAATTGTTCTTCGTGGTTCGCGACACAGGCAATC
>CALWXU010000070.1 GCA_944385585.1 uncultured Flavonifractor sp. | reverse complement strand
GCGCAGGGCGAAGCACTTCTTGCCCAGCAGCACGTTGCCGCCGTAGCCGGAGTTGACGCTCATGATGGTATTGTCCTCGGGGAAGTGGACGATGTAGCGGTTGGCCGGGTCGATGTCCGCCTTGGCGTGGAGGCCCTTGACGAAGTCGTCGCCGATCACGTCGGCCACGGCCTGCCCCACCCTCGTCATGATGGCCATGTTGAGCACCACATAGATGGAGTCGGTCAGCTCGATGCCGTACTTGGCGAAGGGGGAGCCCACCACGCCCATGGAGTAGGGGATGACGTACATGGTGCGGCCCTTCATGGCGCCGGTGTACAGCTTCTTCAGCTTGGCGTACATCTCCTGGGGGGCCATCCAGTTGTTGGTGGGGCCGGCGTCCTCCTGCTTTTTGCAGCAGATGAAGGTGCGGTCCTCCACCCGGGCCACGTCGTTCTCCGCCGTGCGGTGGAGGTAGCAGCCGGGCAGCTTCTCCTCGTTGAGCTTCTCGATCTCCCCGGTGGCGCAGGCCTGCTTCCGAAGCTCCTCCAGCTGGGCCTCGGAGCCGTCGATCCAAACGATCTGGTCGGGCTGGGTCATGGCCGCCATCTCGTCAATCCAATCCAAAACCGCGCGATTGCTTGTCAATGCCATGAAAGAATCCCCCTTTTATCATGTATTACTCAAAGGCGTTTGCTGGGAATATTGTAGAAGAAACGGGGCATTTTTGCAAGCCCTTTTCTGCTAATTTGCAAAAACTGTTCGGTATAGCCGTCATAGGCGGCGGGAGAGGGCGGCGGCCAGGGCGGCGAACTGGGGGATGCCCAGAGTCTCCCCCCGCACGTTGTCGGGCAGGCCGGCCTCCGACAGCACGGCCCTCAGCGTCTCCTTCGGCACCCGGCTGCCGAAGGCGGAGGTCAGTCCGTTGAGCAGGGTCTTGCGCCGCTGGGCAAAGGAGGCCCGCACCACCTGGAAGAACAGCCCCTCCTCCACCAGGCCCTGGGGCGGCTCCCGGCGGGGCGTCAGCCGGATCACCGCAGAGGTCACCTTGGGGGCGGGGAGGAAGCACTCCGGCGGCACCTCGAAGAGCAGCTCCGGCGCGGTGTGGTACTGGCAGAACACGGAAAAGGCCCCGTAGTCCGCCGTCCCCGGCGCGGCGCAGATGCGCAGGGCCACCTCCCGCTGGATCATCACCGTGATGGAGGCGAAGCACCCCGCCCCGATCAGGGCGGTAAGCACCGGCGTGGTGATGTTATAGGGCAGGTTGGCGCAGGCAATAGCTGTAAGGCCGGAGAACCTGTCAGCAATCAGCGCCGGCAGATCCAGCTTCATCACGTCGCCGGGCACCACCTCCACATTGTCGTAGGGGGCCAGGGTCTCCGCCAGAATGGGGTAGAGGGTGCGATCCAGCTCCACGGCGGCTACCCGGGCGGCCCGCCGGGCCAGCTGCACCGTCAGGGGGCCGATGCCGGGGCCGATCTCCAGCACGCCGGTGGTCTGATCCGCCCCGGAGGCCTCTGCGATGTCCCGGGGCACCCAGCCCTCGATCAGGAAATTCTGCCCCATGCTCTTGGAGAAGCGGAAGCCGTGGCGGGCCAGCAGGGCCCGGATATCCCTCTCACTGCATAAATCCATCGGGCCTCACCTCATGTCCCAGGGAGCACATCACCTGGAATTCTCGCTGAAATTCTGTAACGGCCTTTTCCTTGACAGGGAAGGTGTTGTCAAAGGCGTCCAGCTCCGCCGGGGCGGGGTCATAGACGAAGCCCTCGTGGAACTGCCCGGCGGCGTGGGCGAGGGCGCCTGGCGTCAGCTCCAGGGCCTGGAGGCCGGGGAGGTAGAGGCCGTTTTCCAGGGCGATGCCCCACCGCTCCCCACACCAGAAGCCGTAGCGGCCGTAGTGCCGGGGGTCCCCCAGAATCACGACGGCCTTCCCGCCCTGGGCCTGGGCCGCCCGGAGGGCATGGCACACCAGGGCCCGGGAGAGCCCCTGCTTCTGATACCGGGGCAGCACGGCCAGGGGGCCGAAGGTGACGGTGTCCAGCCGTCCGCCGCCGGCCAGCGCAATCCAGCTGGAGGAGCAGGCGATCTGTCCGGCCAGCTGTCCGTCCGCCTCACATACGAAGGTCAGCTCCGGCCGAAAGGCGGGGGACTGCCGGAGCAGGTGGAGATAGTGGTGCTCATTGCACCCGGGCTGATAGACGTTCCAGAAGGCCTCCCGCACCAGCTCCTCCACGGCCCGGCGGTCGGCGAGGGTCTCCTGTCGAAGAGTGATTTCCATACAGACACCTCAAAGCAGTTTCAGGATTTTCTCTAGTATACCACAAAAGAGCGGGACAGGCTACGCCTGTCCCGCGTGTTTTGGCTTTTGTTTCAGCAGCAGGAGGGCCTTCACATCCTCCAGCACCTGGGGGGAGGAGACCTCCACAGACAGCCAGCGGACCGAGCCCATGGGCTTGGCCCCGCGCCACAGCTCCGCGGTATACGCCGACAGGGTGGGGAGCAGGGCCTCCGCCTGGGCGGGAGCCGCCACCAGGCAGGTGAAGGCCCCCGCCGCCGGATAGAGGGTGCACAGGGCTCTGCCGCCGGCCCGGTATTTGACGTTCCAGCCCCGGCCCATGGAACAGCGGCTGTAGGTGTACCTGGGGCCGAGGGCATAGGCCTGACAGATCCAGCGGTTCAGTTCATCCCACAAAGGGTCGGACACATAGGCGGAGAGCTGCTCCGCAGTGGGCTCCTCCGGCCCGGGATAGATGGAATTCCAGTCCATCACTTCCTCCATCGCAGCAGCATGGGGAAGAACCGGCGCATCTGGGCCTTTGCCTGCTCCTCCGTCATGCCTGGGTTGGCCTGCACCGTCATGGGGGCGCAGAAGTCGATCATCTGCTCCATGGTCATCTCGCCGAGAAAGGCCCCGTTCTGATAGCAGTATTTGCAGTAGTGGGGGCTGGGGGTTCCGTCCCGCTCGGTGCCCCGGAGGGCCGGGTCGTCCATGGGCATCCCGCAGGACTGGCAAAAGGTCTGGTTCATGACAGATTCCTCCTGTGTGTGAGATGCCTCCATCATAGCACACATATCCTGACACCCTGTGTCAGGGTTTTGGTGGTGATCCGCCGTGCGTTCCGCCAGTCGGGCCAGCCGCCGCCGGAGCACCGCCGGCTCCAGCACCTCCACCCCCAGGCCGAAGGAGAGCAGGTAGCCGTACAGCCACGGGTCCTCCGGAAAGGAGACGGACACCTCCAGAGACCCGTCCGCCCGCCGGGTGACGCAGCCCTCGTCGAACTCGTCGTACACCCGATAGGCGAAGGAGGGGGAGAAGCGCAGGCGCACCGATACCACTGGAATGTCCCCTGTCCAGCCGTTTTCCATGGGCGGCGGGGCAAGGGACAGGTCAAAGGGCTCCCCGGCCTCCAGCTCCAGCATCCGGGTGAGCTTGAAGGTGCGGTAGTCCTCCCGCTCCAGGCAGAGGGCCTGGAGGTACCAGGCCCGGCCCTTGAACACCAGCCGGGCGGGATACACCCGCCGCCGGGCGGCGGGGCCGCTGGCGGAGAGGTAGAGAAAGGAGAGCTCCCGGCGGGAGAGGATGGCGTCCTTGACCGCCTCAAACCTGGCGTCATTGCGGCTGTCGCTGCCCCACCGGGAGAGCTCCACCCGCAGCCAGTCCGGCTCCGACCGCCGGAACAGGGCGGACAGCTTGGAGAGGGTCTCCGCTGTACCCGGCCCGGCCTCCAGGGCCAGGCCCCGGAGGGCGGTGAGCAGCTGCCGCTGTTCGGCCTCGGTGAACGCGGCCCGGTGGAGGGTGCAGCCCTCCAGCAGGGCCACGCCGCCGTTCCGCCCCGGCGCGGCGTACACCGGCACACCCGCCGCCGACAGGGCGTCCACGTCCCGGTAGATGGTGCGCACCGAAACCTCGAAGTGCTCCGCCAGCTCCCCGGCGGTCATGCGGCCCCGCTCCAGCAGGAGGCAGAGCAGCCCAAACAGCCTGCCCTGGGACATCAGGGCGCCCTCAGCCGGGCCATTTTGTAGTTGTCCCAATACTGCCCGTCCCGCACCACGGACTTGCGCAGCAGGGCCTCCTTCTCAAAGCCGAACTTTTCGTAGAGGTGGATGGCCCGCTCATTGTCGGCAAAGACCTCCAGCTCCACCCGAACCAGCATGAGCCAGTTGTCCGCCAGCTCCAGCACGGCTTTCATCAGGGCGGTGCCGATGCCCTGATTCTGAAACTCTGTGTGTACCAGCATACCCAGGGTGCCCATATGGCGCATCCAGGGGTTGGCGCAGACCTGGAGCCCGGCGGAGCCGATGACAGTGCCGTCCTCCAGCACCGCCACGAAGATGTGGTCGTCGGGGCCGAAGCGCTGAAAGCCGTCTATGCTGTGCTGAACCCGCTCGGAGGGGAGGCCCAGGGTGGTCTCAAACACGCCGGGCATCCGCCGCAGGACATTGAAGCCGGCGGCGTCGCCGATTTCCATGGGACGGATGGTGTAGCTCATCTCAAAGCCTCCCGGGGACGCGGATGCGGGCCATCTTGCAGTCGTCCACATAGCGCCCGCCCCGTACCGTGGTCATGCGCAGCAGCCCCTCCTTCTCAAAGCCCAGCTTCTCGTAGAGGTGGATAGCCCGCTGGTTGTCGGCAAAGACCTCCAGCTCCACCCGCACCAGCATGAGCCAGTTGTCCGCCAGCTCCAGCAAGACCTTCATCAGAGCCGTGCCCACCCCCTGGTTCTGGTAGTCGGTGTGCACATAGAGCCCCACACTGCCCACATGGCGCATCCGGGGATTGGAAAAGACGGTGAGCCCTGCCGCGCCGATTACGGTGCCGTCGTCCAGCACCGCCACAAAATTGTGGTCGTCGGGGCCCAGCCCGGCGATGAAGGCCTCGCTGTCGGCGGTGCGGCAGGAGGGAAGCCCTGTGGTGTTCTCAAACACGCCGGGCATCCGCCGCAGGGCGGCGGCCCCCTCCGCGTCCCTGGGCTCGATGGGCCGGATGATGTAGTCCATGAATTTCGCCTCCCGATGGGTATTTTGGCAATCATAACACGGCGCCGGGCAAAAAACAACTGCCCGGAGGATTTTCCTCCGGGCGGATTGCAGGACTACAATATCCTTTGGGCAGTCAAATACGAAAAGAACGCGCCGTCCAATCAGCTTGACAAATCTGCAGAAAGCGCAGACGCTCCATGGAGGGTTCAGGCTTATGTCTGTAATTTCCGGAAGAAAAATGAATCTATGTCTTGCAAAAACAGGGAAGATAGGCTATACTACTCATATCCTAGAAAATCGGAGGTATATCCCTATGGCTCAGATAACGAAAGATACCATCATCGGCGATATTCTGGATATCGCTCCTGAGACGGCCCCCATCTTCCTCTCCATTGGCATGCACTGCCTGGGCTGCCCCTCTTCCCGGGGCGAGACTGTGGAGCAGGCCTGCATGGTGCACGGTGTTCCGGTGGACGAGCTGCTGGCGCGCATCAACGAGAGCGTGGGCGCCGCAAAGTAAAAACCTGCAAAACTGGAAGGGGGCGGCGATTGCCGCCCCCTTCCTGCTGAGAGGTGGAATGGATGAAAGCAATAGAGCTCTCCCCCAGGCTGCGCTCTGTGGCGGAGCTGGTCACCGCAGGGGGGAGGTTTGTGGACGTAGGCACTGACCACGCCTATCTGCCGGTGTGGCTGCTTCAGCGAGGCGTGATCTCCCATGCGGTGGCAACAGATCTGCGCAGGGGGCCGCTGGAGCGGGCCATGCACACAGCTGAGAAGTACGGCCTATCGGACAAAATGGATTTCCGCCTATGCGACGGCTTGGAAGGCGTTCGGCCGGAGGAGGCGGACGCCATAGCCATTGCCGGTATGGGGGGAGAGACGGCAGCGGCAATCCTGGCAGCCGCCCCCTGGACCCGGGAGCAGAACTGCAGGCTGCTGCTCCAGCCCATGAGCGCCCAGCCCTTTCTGCGCCGGTGGCTGCAGGAGCATGGCTATGCCATCCGGCGGGAGGTGATCAGCCGGGAAGGGGATACCCTGTATATCACACTTTTGGCGGAGGCGGGGTCTATGGAGCCGCTGACGCCGGCAGAGGCGTGGGCCGGCCGGCAAAGCAGGGGGGAGGACGCGCCTCTGCGGGCAGAGCATCTGAACCGGCTTTTGTGCCGGGCGGAGCGGGCGGCCGCGGGCCTGAGGAGGGCTGCGGCGCAGGACGCCCCGCGGCTGGGGGAATTGGAGCAGGTCTGTCAGGGCCTGCGGAGCATGAAGGAGGAGTGGCTGTCATGGCAACTGTAAGAGAAGTGTATCAGTATCTGGACGGGCTGGCCCCGTTTTCCCTGCAGATGGACTTTGACAATGCCGGCTTTCTGGTGGGCCGCGGCGACCAGGCTGTGAGCAAAATCCTGGTCTCCCTGGATATCACCGAGGAGGTGGCGGAGGAGGCCGCCCGGCTTGGGGCGGAGCTGATTGTCTCCCACCATCCGGTGATCTTCCATCCGGCCAAATCAGTGACTGACGGGGACCCAGACGGCCGGGTTCTGCTCTCCCTGATCGAGCATGGCGTGGCCGCCGTCTGCGCCCATACCAATCTGGACGCAGTGGCCGGCGGAGTCAACGACGCCCTGGCCCAGCGGCTGGGGCTGGAGCAGATTGAGCAGCTGCACCAGGACGGGGTGGACGCCGCCGGGCGGCCCTATGGTATCGGCCGGGTGGGCAGCGCTGCCGGTACCCCCATGTATGCCCCGGCGTTTGCCGCCTTTGTGAAGGAGGCATTGGGGGCCAACGGAGTACGCTATGTGGATGCCCGCCGCCCGGTGCGCCGGGTGGCCGTGGGGGGCGGGGCCTGCGCCGACATGCTGCGGGATGCCCTGGCTTTGGGGTGTGACACCTTTGTCACCTCCGATGTAAAGTATAACGGATTTCTGGACGCGAAGGCCCTGGGGCTCAACCTGATCGACGCGGGCCACTACCCCACCGAACAGGTGGTGTGCCCTGTTTTGGTCAAATGGCTGTCCGTCGGGTTTCCCCAGGTGGAGGTGGTCCCCTCCGGCTGCCATAAGGAGGCCTTTCTGTACCTCTAAGCCCTTTTCTGCCCGCTTGCTGCTTTCAGCCTCAATGGAGGGGGGCGGGAGGGGCGCCGGGACTGTCAGGACAGGGTTTAACTCCCTCAACTGGAAAAATATATATTGCAGCCTCGCAAAAACCCGCTCTGTAAGCCGTTTTTGCTCTTGACAAACGGTCCAACTTATAGTATCATCACATCTGTTGTAAAGCTCAGAAACTTTACCGGCTTTACACCGTTCCGAGGGGAGGCGTTCCGCATGAAGAACCAGGCCTACCGCATGGCCCTGCTCTACGACTTCTACGGCGACATGCTCACCGACCGGCAGAAGGAGTTCTACGACCTCTATTATAATGAGGATCTCTCCCTGGCCGAGATCGCGGAGAACTACGGCATCACCCGGCAGGGCGTCCGGGACGTGATCGTCCGGGCCGAGGCCATCCTCACGGAGCTGGAGGACAAGACCGGCATCATCAGGCGCTTCCACAGGATGCAGGAGCAGCTTGCCCAGATGGAGACGGCGGTGGACGCCATCGCCGCGCGCAACGACGAGCGCTGGCAGGACGACGAGGTGGAGGCACTGTGTGACCAGCTCAAGAACGTCCTCTCCCAGCTGAAACAGGAGTAATCCATGGCATTTGAAGGACTGACCGAAAAGCTCTCCGCGGCGTTCAAGAAGCTGCGGGGCAAGGGCCGTCTCTCCGAGGCCGACGTGAAGGAGGCCATGAAGGAGATCCGCATGGCCCTGCTGGAGGCCGACGTGAACTTCAAGGTGGTCAAGCAGTTCGTGGCCACCGTCACCGAGCGGGCCATCGGCGCCGACGTGCTGGAGAGCCTGACCCCCGCCCAGATGATCGTCAAGATCGTCAACGAGGAGCTCACCAGCCTGATGGGCGGCGAGAGCACCAAGCTGGCCATCTCCCCCAAGCCCCCCACGGTGGTGATGCTGGTGGGCCTCAACGGCGCCGGCAAGACCACCAACGGCGCCAAGCTGGCGGGCTTTATGAAGAAGCAGGGCAAGCGGCCCCTCCTGGTGGCCTGCGACACCTTCCGCCCCGCCGCCATCACCCAGCTGGAGGTGGTGGGCCAGCAGGTGGATGTGCCTGTGTTCCAGATGGGGCAGATCGACCCGGTGGACATCGCCAAGGCCGGTATCGAGCACGCCAAGCAGCACGGCAACGACATCGTGTTCATCGACACCGCCGGCCGGCTCCACGTGGACGAGGAGCTGATGGAGCAGCTGAAGGTGATGAAGGCCGCCGTCGACCCCACCGAGATCCTGCTGATCGTGGACGCCATGATCGGCCAGGACGCGGTAAACGCCGCCAAGGCCTTTGACGAGGCGCTGGACATCACCGGCGTCATGCTCACCAAGCTGGACGGCGACGCCCGGGGCGGCGCGGCCCTGTCCATCAAGGCTGTCACCGGCAAGCCCATCAAGTTTGTGGGCCAGGGAGAGAAGCTGGACCAGGTGGACGTATTCTACCCCGACCGCATGGCCTCCCGCATTTTGGGCATGGGCGACGTGCTCTCCCTCATCGAGAAGGCCCAGCAGAGCTTTGACGCCAAAAAGGCCGCCGAGCTGGAGCAGAAGCTCCGGAAGAATCAATTCACCCTGGCCGACTTTTACGACCAGCTGGTGCAGATCAAGAGCATGGGCTCCCTGTCCGACATCGCCGGGATGCTTCCTGGTGTGGACGCCAAGGCACTGGATGGGGCCAGTGTGGACGAGAAGGCACTCGCCCGCACGGAGGCCATTATCCTGTCCATGACCCCCGCTGAACGGGAGGACCCCACTCTGCTGAACAGCAGCCGGAAGAAGCGCATCGCAGCCGGCTCCGGTACCCAGGTGGTGGATATCAACCGTCTGCTCAAGCAGTTTGAGATGATGCGGCAGATGACCAAGCAGTTCTCCGGCAAACAGCTCAAGCGCATGGGTAAGATGGGAAAGCTGGGGAAGCTCGGCAAGCTGCCAGGCATGCCCTTTTAAGTAGTTGGTAAGCGCGCCGCGGCGCGTTTCCATAGATGTACGAAATTACATGGAGGTGAAGATACAATGGTTAAGATCAGACTGCGCCGGATGGGCGCCAAGAAGGCCCCCTTCTACCGCATCGTCGTGGCGGACTCCCGCTATCCCCGTGACGGCCGCTTCATCGAGGAGATCGGCACTTACAATCCGCTGACCCAGCCCGCCGAGATCAAGGTGGACGCCGAGCGCGCCCAGGCCTGGATCAAGACTGGCGCCCAGCCCACTGAGACCGTGAAGGCCCTGCTGAAAAAAGCTGGCGCCATCTAATGGAGGTCGCGGCTGGCATGAAGGAACTGCTCACCTATATCGCCCGGAACCTGGTGGACAACCCCGACGCCGTGTCGGTCACCGAGTACCCTGGCGAGGGCGAAACCGTCCTGGAGCTTCGGGTGGCCCCCGAGGACATGGGCAAGGTGATCGGCCGCCAGGGCCGCATTGCCAAGGAGATCCGGGCTCTGATGCGCTCGGTGGCCCAGCGCCAGGGCACCAAGGTTTCCGTCGAGATCGTCGACTGAAAAACGGCGGGGTAACATGCCCCGCCGTTTTTTCATTTTCATGGACGCCGTCCTATATGGCGGCCCTGTCAAAAATATGGTACAATGACCATAACGCAGGGCCGCGATACATCGCGGCCGTTTCCCGCAAAGCGAATCATTTCCGCCAAGGCGCGAGCTATAGGGTGCGGCCTCTAAGACGCGCCGCCTGCTGGAGGTATTTTATATGAAAAATCAGTTTCTGGAGGCCGGGCAGATCGTCAACACCCACGGCATCCAGGGGGAGGTCAAGATCGTCCCCTGGTGCGACACGCCGGAGTTCCTCTGTCAGTTCGACACCCTCTATCTGGACGGCAGGCCTGTCAAGGTCCTGGCCCGCCGGGTGCACAAGGGCAACGTGCTGGCCCGTCTGGAGGGGGTCGGCGACGTGAACGCCGCCATGGTGCTCAAGGGCAAGACGGTGTTCATCGACCGCACCGGCGTGGAGCTGCCCGACGGGCGGCACTTCATCGCCGATCTCATCGGCCTGGAGGTGCTGGACGCCGACAGCGGGGAGAAGCTGGGGGTGGTGGCCGACGTGCTCACCCCTCCCGCCCATGAGGTCTACGTGGTCAAGGGAGAGCACGAGTATATGATCCCCGCCGTGGACGAGTTCCTGGTGGAGACCAGCGTGGAGGGCGGCTATCTCAAGGTGCGTCTGATCGAGGGGATGCGAACCGATGTATAGAATCGACATTATGACCCTGTTTGATCTGACCGTGGGCGACATGATGAACGAGTCCATCCTGGGCCGGGCCCAGGAGCGGGACATCATCCGCATTGAGGCCCACCAGATCCGGGACTACACCCTCAACAAGCAGAAGCAGGTGGACGACTACCCCTACGGCGGCGGCCACGG
>CALWXU010000069.1 GCA_944385585.1 uncultured Flavonifractor sp. | reverse complement strand
TACTCGGTGTCCATGGGGCCGGGGGAGGCCTCCGGGTGGAACTGGACGGTGAAGCAGTTGGGCCGCTTGTACTTCAGCCCCTCCACGCTGCCCTCGTTGACGTTGATGTGGGACACCTCCGCCACCGCGGGGTCCACGCTCTCGGCGGTGACCACATAGCCGTGGTTCTGGCTGGTGATATAGGCCCGGCCGTGCTCCAGATCCTTCACCGGGTGGTTGCCCCCCCGGTGGCCGAAGCGCATCTTGCGGGTCTGGGCCCCGGTGGCCAGGGCCAGCAGCTGGTGCCCCAGGCAGACGGCGAAGAGGGGCAGGGGGGAGTCGTAGAGCTTTTTGACCTCCCGGATGATCTCCGTGTTGTCCGCCGGGTCGCCGGGGCCGTTGGAGAGCATCACCCCGTCAAAGCCGCCGGACAGGATGGCGTCCGCCGGGGTGTGGGCGGGGAACACCGTCACCTCGCACCCCCGGTTCTGGAGGCAGCGGATCATATTCTCCTTTACGCCGTAGTCCATCAGGGCCACCCGCAGCCGCTGCTCCCCCGCGGCGGGGTACACCTGGGCCTCCTTCCGGGTCACCCTCTCCACGGTGCCCGCCACCCGGTAGGCGTGGATGCGCTGGAGCGCCTCCTGGACAGAAAAATGCTCCGCACAGGTGATCATGCCGTTCATGGTCCCCTGACTGCGGAGTATGCGGGTTAAAGCGCGGGTGTCGACGCCCTCGATGCCCGTGATGTGAAATTCCTTCAGATAGCCGTCCAGCGTGCCCTCACAGCGGAAATTGCTCCCCCGGGGGGCCAGATGGCGGACGACGAACGCCTCCGCCCAGGGACGGGCGGACTCGCTGTCCTCGTGATTCACGCCGTAGTTGCCGATGAGGGGATAGCTCATCACAATGCCCTGCCCGGCGTAGGACGGGTCGGTGAGGATCTCCTGATAGCCGGTCATGGAGGTGTTGAACACCATCTCGCACACCCGCTCCTCGGTGGAGCCGATGCTCCGGCCGGTGAAGAGCATCCCGTTCTCCAGGATCAAGGTCGCCTTCATCTTGTGCATCACGCCTTTCTTTCCCAAGTTATCCCTAAAAGTATACCCGAAAAGCATCCCCCTGGCAACTGCCTTTGCCGCATTTTTCAAAAAACGGGATTTTGGACAAAAGACCGCGGAATCCCGCCGGGTTTCAAGGAAAAATTGCGTTGTCCAGGGGGGAAAGGACCCGCTGGACGGGCATGGCGATATGGTCCGGACAGGCCCCGGCCCGCCGCCTGGGCCAGCCACCAGCGTCAGGAGGACGAGACCCCCTATTGGCGCACCCTGAAGGCCGGCGGGGAACTCAACCCCAAGTACCCCGGCGGCGTGGAGGCCCAGCGGGAGCGGCTGGAGGCCGAGGGCCATACCGTGGTGCGGCGGGGGCGGAAAAACCTGCGCTGGTATGTCCGGGACTATGAGAAGGCCCTGGCGGAGCTGACATAGGCAAAGAGGGCCCCCTCCAGGCGGAGGGGGCCCTCTTTTCAGCCGTGGCGGGGATTCTGCCGCACGAGCTTGATGGCCTCGCTCATGGCGGCGACCACGTCGGCGCGGAACTGGGATTCATAGCTGCCCAGCTTCGCCAGCATCCGGCCCTTGTCGCTGACCACGTAGCGGGGCGGCAGATGGTTCAGCGTCAGGGCGATCACGTCTGCCCGGCAGACGGCGCAGCAGCAGCCCTTGTCCGCCGCCAGCATGGAGTCAATATGATGGAGGACAATATCCTCCATCAGGTTGTGGTATTGCGCGTTCACCTTTGCAGCTCCTTTCCTTCTCTAAGCTCCCCTCCGGGATGGTTACTCTATGTTAGATCGGACGATTCCGGCCATAAATTAAGCCTGCTGCCCGCGGAGAGGGAAAAAAGAGGCAAGGTGCGAAAAAATGTCCGGCGGCCCCAAAAACCGGCGGCTGTGCCCAGGAATATTGCGGAAATACCGGGTTCCTACTATAATAAGGGCAGGGCATCTGCGGAGCGCGGCATGGTGATATGGCAGATGGGATTGCGTTGGAGCAGGACGAACGTTCCATTCATGTGGCAGGTATATTACAGGGAACGCGGCAAAAAGGTCGGGCAGAAATTTTTTGAAATGGAGAAATGGATATTTTTCGGGTGACAAGAGAGCTGTCGATTCAATGGCAATTTTCGGGCAGAGATATTTTTGTGAGCTGCAGGGATGCCGCTCCCGCTTTTGAAATGAAAAGCGACCGGATCTGTCTCCGCGATTTTGAAGGCGATTACTATGAAATCGGTTATGATGGAACATTGATCCGGTAAATTGACCGTTCCCAAAGGCCGCGGAGCAGAAAAGAAACGGCGCCGGCCCGCCCCCCGCCTTCGGAGATTGTGTCCAGGCAGCAGGTGCAGCTGGGAAAAGGGCGGCGCAGGGCGATAGGCACAACAAAAATCAAATGATCCAAAGGGGGCATTTCCATGCTGATCTCGAAATCAGAGTATCCTGTCACAGAGGCCGGCCTCTCCCTTTACGAAGCGGCCCATGGCTTTACCTTCCCACAGGAATACCGGGCGTTCCTGCGGAAATAAAACGGCGGCGAGACCCCGGAAACCGACTTCCGGCTGTCCGGCGTGTCGTCTGATCTGGTTTCCTTCTATGAGCTGCGGGACGAAGGGGACGGGCTGGAGCTTTATGAGGGGGGCGGACCGGAGCTTTATGAGATGGAATTTCTTGTGCCAGACCTTCTGAAAGACGGCATGTTCCCCATCGCCTCCAATGTGTTTTGGCGACAACATTTTCATCTGTGTGGACGGCCGGGAGCGCGGGAGCATCTTTTTCCGCTACCATGACAGGCCCAAACGATACATCAAGCTTGCCGACAGCTTCCGCACCTTTGTTCAGAAGTGCAAAAGTAAAAAGCTGGGGCATTGCCGCACAATCGAAGAACGCATCCAAGGCCGTATCGACGCTGGGATCACGCTGGAAGTTCTTCCAATCGAAATAGCTGACTGGCAAGCGGAAATCGACCACTATAACCGCATCCACCAGGAGCAGGTCGAACTTTAGCGGCTATTTCCGCCCGGCCGACGGCGGCGGTTTCCTGTCACATCCCCGCCTCCGGCACGATGTCCACCACCACCAGCTCCGGCCGGTTGAAGAGCCGGGGCACCCGGGTGCTCTCCCGGGCCAGCCCCCGGCTGACGATCATGGCGGTATCCCCGTCCAGCTCGTAGCGCCCCCCGGCGTACCGGGGGAACAGCCCCTGGTTGGGGGCGATCAGGCCGTTGACCAGCCCCGGCAGCCGCCACTGTCCCCCGTGGGCGTGACCCGCCAGCACCAGGTCGAAGCCCCGGCCGGCATAGTCCTCCACCCGCTCTGGCCGGTGGGTCAGCAGGATGGAGAAGGCCTCACCGTCCTGGGCGGCGGCCACCGCCTCCAGCTGGTCCCGCCATACGTCCTCCCCCACATAGGGGTCGTCCACGCCGGCGATGCGGAGGGCCTGCCCCGCCGCGGTGACGGTGAGGCTCTCCCCCTCCAGCACCACGGCCCCCCGTAAGCGGAGCAGGTCCTTGACCTCCTCCACCCGCCCCGTCCAGAACTCGTGGTTGCCGGTGACATAGTACACCGGCCACAGCTCCGCCAGGGCCTCCACCGTGGCCAGGGCCCGCGCCTCCGGCATCCGGGGGTCGTCGTCCACGATGTCGCCGCACAGCAGCACCAGGTCGGGGGCCTGCCCCGCCACCGCGTCCAGCAGGCTCCTCTGCCCCTCCCCGTAGGCGCAGGCGTGGAGGTCCGTGAGCACCGCCAGCCGCACCGGCCCGCGCACCTGCCCGCTCTCCATGGTATATGTACGCACCGACAGCTGGGCGTCCAGCCCGGCCAGCAGCGCCGCCCCGGCGGCCGCCGCCAGGCCCAGGGCCAGGGCGCGCTTTTTTCCCTTTGTCATGGGAACACCTCCCGATCTCCCTTCGATTGTAGCCGCTCCCCGCCGCCCCGTCAAGGCCGGGCGCATATTCCGGGCCCCGGCGGCCATACTGAGAGGAGAAACCATCCGGGAGGCCGCGTACATGGTCATCGCCTTTCTGCGCACCATCATCCTGTATATCTTCATCATCGCCGGCATCCGCCTCATGGGCAAGCGGCAGGTGGGGGAGCTGGAGCCCTCCGAGCTGGTGCTGGCCCTGCTCATCGCCGACCTGGCCGCCGTGCCCATGCAGGACTTCGGCATCCCCCTCCTCACCGGCATCGTGCCCATCTTCACCCTTTTGTGCCTCACCATGGCCCTGTCGGTGCTCACCATGAAGAGCGTCCGCTTCCGGGCCATGATGTGCGGCCGGCCCAGCATCATCGTGGAGGACGGGAAGCTCCGCCAGCGGGAGATGCAGAAGAACCGCTTCACCGTGGACGAGCTGATGGAGGAGCTGCGGATGCAGGGGGTCACCGACCTCACCACCGTGAAATACGCCATCCTGGAGACCAATGGGCAGATCTCCGTCCTCACCCGGGCGGAGGAGCGGCCGGTGACCGCCAGGCAGATGGAGCTCCGCCCCAAAGACGGGGGCCTGCCGGTGGTGATCATCAACGACGGGCGGGTGCTCTCCCACAACCTGCACAGCCGGGGGCTGGACGACATCTGGCTGGACAGGCAGCTCAAGGCCCACCACGTGCGCCGCAGCTCCGACGTGTTCCTCCTGACGGTGGACGAGCAGAACCAGGTCTACCTGGCGGAGAAGGAGGGGGAGCGGTGAAGCGGCTGTGGATTGCGGTGATCCTCCTTCTGGCCATGCTGGGGGCCACCCTGGCCAACGCCTGGTATCTGGGGCGGCTGACCGGGGAGCTCACCGCCGCGCTGGAGCGCGCGGAGGCCCAGGCGGAGGCCGGCGACTGGCCGGGGGCCAGGGCCGCCACGGAGGAGGCCTTCCGGCGGTGGAACGGCCATGAGACCTATCTGCACATCATGCTCCGCCACGCCGACACCGACCTGATCTACGCCGGGTTTCAGGAGGCGCTGGAGTACCTGGACTGCCGGGAGGCGGGGGAGTACTCCGCCGCCAACGCCCGGCTGATGCTGCGGCTGGGCCTGCTCAGCGAGGCGGAGCGCCTCACCCTGAAAAACGTGCTGTAGCGGTGGTTGACGGGAGGCGGAAAACCCGGTAAAATGGTGGGTGAAAGGGAGGCTGATGCCCATGAATACACCCACTGTATTCCTCTACAACCTGGACACCCCCCGGGGGGCCAAAATCCGCAAGCTGTGCATGCCCCTGGGCCTGCGCACCGTCCTGGTGCCCAAAGCGTCCTACGGCCTGCCCCTGGGGGAGCTGGCCGGCGGAGCCCAGCCGGAGGCCCCCTACGCCGGCGAGGGCTTCGACGACGAGATGATGGTACTGGATAACTGCCCCGGCCGTCTGCTGGACCTGCTGCTCCAGTCCTTCCGGCGGAACAAGGTGGCCCCGGTGCACCTGAAGGCGGTGCTCACCCCCACCAACCGGGAATGGGACTCCGCGGCCCTCCACGCGGAGCTGTGCCGGGAGCGGGAGGCCATCCGGGCCGGGCAGGCCGCCGCCCACCCACAGAAGCCGCTGTGAAGCTGCTCATCTCCCCCGCCAAGAAGATGCGGGAGGACACGGACTTCCTGCCCCCCAAGACCGTCCCCGCCCTGCTGGAGCAGTCCCGGGTGCTGGCGGAGTGGCTGAAGCGTCTGGACTACCCGGCCCTGAAAAAGCTGCTCTCCTGCAACGACGCCATTGCGGAGCTGAATTTCCGCCGGTATCAGGAGATGGACTTCGGCCTGGCCCCCACCCCCGCCCTGCTCTCCTACGACGGCATCCAGTACCAGTACATGGCCCCGCAGCTCTTCACCAGGGCGCAGTTCGCCTACGTGGAGGAGCACCTGCGCATCCTCTCCGGCCTGTACGGGGTGCTGCGGCCCTTCGACGGGGTGGCCCCCTACCGGCTGGAGATGGGGGCGAAGTGCAAAACCCCCTTCTGCAAGAGCCTCTATGACTTCTGGGGGGACAGCCTGTACCGGGCCCTGACGGCGGACGGCACGGACACCCTGGTCAACCTGGCCTCGGAGGAGTACGCCAAGGCGGTGCGCCCCTGGGCCGCCCCGCCCGTGCGGTGGATTCACGTGGCCTTTGGGGAGGCGGAGGGGGACCGGGTGGTGGAGAAAGGGGTTTACGTAAAAATGGCCAGGGGGGAGATGGTGCGCTTCCTGGCCGAGCGGGATGCCCGCGCCCCGGAGGAGATGCGGGCCTTCGACCGGCTGGACTACGCCTTCGCCCCGGAGCGCTCCACCGAGACGTGCTACACCTTCCTGAGACGGGGAAAACACAAGATTTAGGATCATCTGGACACCAGACCGCAAGGTCTGGTGTTTTTTCGTGTCCCCGGCTGTTCGAGAGAAAGTAGAACATTTGTTTTTTGTTCGAAAAGAGCGGATTTTTTCGAAAACCGGGGCATTTTTTCCGGCGCAAAAGTAGAAAAAACTATTGCAATTCTGTTACAGAACATTTATACTAAAAGGGCAAGTGGAGCGAAATGGAGGAAAAGACCGCTCTGAAACAGGAAAGTGGAGGGAAGGTGGACAGCGTGACCGGCACCTATGAGCACGGCATCGACGCCAAGGGCCGCCTGTTCATCCCCGCCAAGCTCCGGGAGGAGCTGGGGGTCACCTTCTACCTGGCCATGGGGGTGGACGCCTGCCTGGCCATCTACCCACAGTCCACCTGGGACCGGTTTACGGAAAAGTTTTCCTCCCTGCCGATGAGCCAGTCCAAGGCCATGCGCCCCCTGTTTGCCAACGCCGCCAAGTGCGAGCTGGACAGCCAGGGCCGCATCGTCATCCCCCAGAAGCTGCGCAAGTACGCCGGCCTGGACAAGGACGTGGTGATCATCGGCGTCAACGACCGGGCGGAGATCTGGAGCGCCGAGGCCTGGCAGGCCCAGGAGGAGGAAATGACGCCGGAGAAGATGTCCGCCTGTATGGAGGCGCTGGGATTCTGAGATGGGTGAGCAGATGTTTTCCCACCGGCCGGTGCTGCTGGCCGCGTGCATCCAGGCCCTGAACATCCGCCCCGACGGGGTGTATCTGGACGGCACCCTGGGCCGGGCGGGCCACAGCGCCGAGATCGCCAGACGGCTGACCACCGGGCGGCTCATCTGCGTGGACCGGGACCAGGCGGCCCTGGACGCGGCGGAGGAGAAGCTCGCCCCCTGGCGGGACAAGGTCACGCTGGTACACAACAACTTCTGTGAGCTGGACGCCATCCTGGACGGGCTGGGCCTGGACCGGGCGGACGGCATGCTCTTTGACCTGGGGGTGTCCTCCCCCCAGCTGGACGACCCGTCCCGGGGCTTCTCCTATATGGCGGACGCGCCCCTGGACATGCGCATGGATCAGACCGATACCCTGACCGCCCGGGCGGTGGTCAACGAGTGGCCCCAGGAGGAGCTGCGGCGCATCCTCTGGCAGTACGGGGAGGAGCGGTACGCCCCCGCAGTCGCGGGCGCCATCGTCCGGGCAAGGGACCAGAGGCCCATTGAGACCACCCTGGAGCTGGTGGACGTGGTCAAGAGCGCCCTGCCCCCCGCGGCCCTGCGGGAGAAGCAGCACCCGGCCAAGCGCACCTTCCAGGCCATCCGCATCGCCGTCAACGACGAGCTGGGCGCGGTGGACAAGATGGTGCAGCGGGCGGTACCCCGGCTCAACCCCGGCGGACGGCTGGCGGTGATCTCCTTCCACTCCCTGGAGGACCGCATCGTCAAAAACGGCCTGGCCGCCTTTGCCAAGGGCTGCACCTGCCCGCCCGACTTCCCGGTGTGCGTGTGCGGAAAAACGCCCCAGGTCAGGCTGATCACCAAAAAGCCCGTCACCGCCGGGCCGGATGAGCTGGCGGAAAACCCCCGGGCCCGCAGCGCCAAGCTGCGGGTGGCCGAGAAGCTGTAGCCGGGGAATTTTACACGAGAGATAGGAGTGGACCCACCCATGGCAGCTGCCGTCAAACGCCGAAACAGCAGACCCTACGACTATGACGCCGTGCCCTACGGAGCCTATGACGGCTCCGCGGCCCGCCAGCTCCGGCAGGAGGAGGTCCTCCAGCCCCGCCCGGTGGTGCGCCCCCGGGAGCGGGCGGCGGCCAGGCCGCGGGTGCGCCTGCGGGAGGCCGGCGCGGTGTCCCCCTTCGCCGTGGTGGGCTTTCTGGCGGTGGGCGTATTCGCCGTGCTGCTGCTGTTCAGCTATGTGCAGCTGATGGCCATCTCCCAGCAGGTGGCCGGCCTGCGCTCGGAGATGACCGCCCTCCAGTCGGAGGAGGCCAAGCTGCGGGCGGAGTATGAGCTGGCCTACGACCTGGACGCCATCGAGGGGGAGCTGACCTCCAGCGGTGCCATGGTGGAGCCCCGCAGCGGGCAGATCGTCTACGTGGACCTGTCCGAGCCGGACACGGTGACCCTGTTCCGGCAGGAGGAGGGGGGCAGCGGCGTGGAGGGCCTCTTCCAGAGCGTGAAATCCATCGCCAAGGAAATTGTGACATATTTCCGGTGACCGCGGCCATATAGTAATCTGCAGACCCCAGACAGACAGACGGGCTGCCCCGGCGGCCCTTGAACAGGCAGACATGCGTGAGGGCGTAAGAAAAGGAATTTTCTTACGCCCTCCTGCGGTATGTCCCCCATTCCCCGAGAGCGTGAGGTGAACCGCCATGGCGGAGAGAAAGCACAAGCGGGTGGCCCAGCAGCCAGACCGGCGGGCCAACCGCACCATCCTGGTGCGCACCCTGATCCTGCTGGGCGTATTCGGCGTGGCGGTGTTTGTGCCGCTGTTTATCCGGCTCTGGCAGCTCCAGATCCGGGACTACGACCGCTACCAGGGCCAGGCCGTGGAGCAGCAGACCGCCGACAGCGTGGTGGCGGCCAGCCGGGGCACCATCTACGACCGCAACGGCGAGGTGCTGGCCATGAGCGCCACGGTGTACAACGTCCAGCTCTCCCCCAAGGAAATTCTGGCCTGCCAGGAGAAGTACGCGGACCGGGTGGCCAACGGGGCTACCCCCGACACCCCGGAGCCCACCAACGAGCTGATCGCCGCCGGCCTGGCCCAGATCCTGGAGCTGGAGGAGGCGGACATCTTAGCCCGGCTGGAAAAGACCTACTCCATGTACGAGATCATCAAGTACCGGGTGGATGAGGACACCCGCAACGAGGTGCTGGCCTTCCTGGACGAAAACGGCATCACCGGCGTCTACACGCCCCCCACCACCATGCGCATCTACCCCAAGAGCAGCCTGGCCGCCCAGGTCATCGGCTGGGTGAACCCCAACACGGACAACACCGGCGCCTACGGCATCGAGGCACAGTACGAGAGCGTCCTCTCCGGCGAGGCGGGGCGCATCGTCACCGCCAAGAACGGCGACGGCACCCAGATGCTCTACGGCTTTGAGGAGTACTTTGACGGGGTGGACGGCTGCGACCTGGAGCTCACCCTGGACTCCAAGATCCAGAGCTTCTGCGAGAGCATCCTGGCCAAGGGCATCGAGCAGTTTGAGGTGCAGGACGGCGGCTTCTGCATCGCCATGGACCCCAACACCGGGGAGATCCTGGCCTGGGCCAACTCCCCCACCTTCGACCTGAACAACCCCTGGACGGTGAGCGACCCGGTGCTCCTCCAGTACCTGGCGGACATCGAGAGCGGCGGATACACCCAGGAGGAGGCCTATCAGAAGGCCCTGGCCGAGGGGGCCTCCGCCGACGAGGCCCGGGACGCGGCCATCGAGAGCGCGGAGACGGAGGTGCTGTACAAACAGTGGGCCAACCAGTCCATCAGCAGCACCTACGAGCCCGGCTCCACCTTCAAGTCCATCGTCCTGGCCGCCGCCCTGGAGGAGGGCGTGGTGGACGAGAACAGCACCTTCTACTGCTCCGGCACGGCCCAGGTGGACGGCTGGACCGGCGACCCCATCCGCTGCTCCGACCGGGACGGCCACGGCACCCAGACCCTGGCCAAGGCGGTGGCCAACTCCTGCAACCCGGCCTTCATCGCCATCGGGCAGGCCCTGGGGACGGAGAAGTTCTACGGCTATCTGGAGGACTTCGGCTTCCTGGAAAAGACCGGCGTCGACGTGGTGGGGGAGCAGGACTACAGCGCCCTGATCTGGGACCGGGAGAGGTTCACCAACGTGGATCTGGCGGTGGCCTCCTTCGGACAGCGGTTCCAGGTCACCCCCATCCAGCTCATCACCGCCGCCGCGGCGGTGATCAACGGCGGCCACCTGATGCAGCCCTACGTGGTCAGCCAGGTCACCGACGCCGACGGCAACGTGGTGCAGCATACCGAGCCCACCGAGGTGCGGCAGGTGATCAGCGAGCAGACCAGCGAGCGCTGCCGCACCATCCTGGAGGGGGTGGTGGACGGCGGCACCGGCCACAACGCCGCCGTGGAGGGCTACCGCATCGGCGGCAAGACCGGCTCCTCCCAGACCCTGTACAGCGACGACTACACCATCGTCTCCTTCCTGGGCTTCGCCCCGGCGGACGACCCCCAGGTGATCATCCTGCTGGCCTACAACAACCCCAAGCCCGCCGCCGTCGGCGCCAACACCACCGCCGGCGGCTGGTACATCAGCGGCGGCAACATGGCCGCCCCCATGGCCGGCGAGCTGCTGGAGGACATCCTGGGCTA
>CALWXU010000068.1 GCA_944385585.1 uncultured Flavonifractor sp. | reverse complement strand
AGCATGGCGGCCAGCAGGTTGTTGGCCGCGCCGATGGCGTGGAAGTCGCCGGTGAAGTGGAGGTTGATGTCCTCCATTGGCACCACCTGGGCGTAGCCGCCGCCGGCGGCGCCGCCCTTCACGCCGAATACCGGGCCCAGAGAGGGCTCACGAAGGGCCACCACCGTGTTCTTGCCCAGCCGGCGCATCCCGTCCGCCAGGCCTACGGTGGTGGTGGTCTTACCCTCCCCCGCCGGGGTGGGGTTGATGGCCGTCACCAGGATCAGCCTGCCGTCCGGCCTGTCCGCCCGGTCAGCGAGCAGCTTCAGGTCGATCTTGGCCTTGTACTTGCCATAATACTCCAGGTAGTCCTCGTCCACCCCGACGGCCGCGGCGATGTCCCGGACAGGACGCATCGCACAGGCCTGGGCAATCTCGATATCCGACTTCACGCAGCACACTCCTTTTATCCCGCCGCAGCGGTTCTGCTTATCTGGCGAAAATAATCGTATCATCCTTTCCACTCCTTGTCAACCGAGGGGGCCTGGCTCAGGGCAGGCAAGCCCAGTTTGCTTGATGGGGGCCATACCAGTTGATTTCTATTTTAAGTTGTGATATGCTGGAAAAGAATAGCAGGCAGTTGGGGGGATCATCCCGTGGAGCGAAAAAACCATACGCACTGGCAGCCCTCTCTGGCAGTGACCATCGCGCTCATTGCCATGATAGCTGCAGCGTCCTTATGGGTTACGGACCGCGTCAATCAGATGGAGGAGGCCAGAAGCTTTGCGCGGCTTCAGGAGGAGGCCGCCGGGCTGGCCAAGGATATTGAGTCTAGGGTCCGCAGCGACCGGGAGCAGCTGGAGATGATCGCCACAGTGGTGTCGGAATATCAGGATCTTACTTCGCCGAGACTGTGGGAGGTCCTGGATTCCTACGCGGCATCCGGAGTGATGTCCAGGCTGGAGCTGCTGCTGCCGGATGACACGGTGCTCACGACCGGCGGGGTGCGGCTGGAGGCCGACGGCCTCCCGTCATTTGCAGCGGAGTCGCTCCAGGGGGCCCATATTACGGACCGGTCGGCAGACCCAAATTCGGAAGGGGAATATATTGCACGCCACTATGTCCCTGTGCTCCGGGAGGGGGAGACGGTGGCCATGCTTTACGGGGTGGTGGAGCTGGGGACTCTGCCCGAGGAATTGGTGGCCGAACCCTATGGCGGTGAGGCGGCTATTTACATCATTGATGGGGATACCGGGGACTTCCTGGTGGACACTTGGCACAACGAGCCAGGCGGAAACATCTGGTCGCTGGGGGAGCGGCCCATGGCGGATGGATATAACCATGAGCAGCTCAAGCAGGGGCTCATTGACGGCGAAACCGGCTATGTAGTTTTTGTCTCCCGATCCATTGGGCGATACCTCTATTTTTACTATCAGCCCCTGGCGGTCAACCAGTGGCGGCTGGCCCTGTCCGTGCCGGAGGATGTGGTGTTTGAGAGTGCCGATACCATCCGCACGCTGCTGGACCTGTTCCTGTTTTTTGAGATCGTCTGCTTTGCGCTCTATTTCCTGTGGATGCTCCGGTATGTCCGGAGGGAAACCAGCCAGAAGCAGCGCCAGCTGGATCTGATCAACTATGTGTACGATGTGGAGAGCCTGCTGTTCAACGCCCATGAAAAGCAGGAGAACCTATCCGCGGCGCTGGAGCGGATCGCCCGCATCACCTCTGCCTCCTCTGTCGGCTTCTGGAGTGCGGAGGCGCTGGGAGGCGGCGCCTCCTTCCTGTGGCAGCGGGGCGCCTCCCCCGCCGTGCAGGGCCTGGACAGGACAATGGACATGCTGGCAGCGCGCCTAATGGAGTATTTCCGGGCGGGTGGTGTCGCCGTGGCGGTTTCCGGGCCGGAGGAGCTCCGGACCCTCCTGCACAGCGGAGAGCCCATGCTGGACACCAGCCTGATCGCCGTTCCCATCACAGACCGGGCGGGCGGCCTGTGCGGCGTCCTGTTCGCCTGCGGCGTGCCTCAGAAGTGGGTGGATCCATCCCCGCTCCGGCATGTTGGGATCAGCTTCAGCATGTTTGAGCAGAACCGGCGCATCTACAATGCGGTCAAGCGGCGGGGAGAGCGGGACGCCCTGTCCGGCCTGTACAACCGAAACCGCTTTGAGGTGGACGTCCCGGAGTACGCAAGCCGCTATCGCACCTCCCTGGCCTGTGTCTATATAGACATCAACGGCCTCCATGAGCTGAACAACCAGGAGGGACATGAGGCGGGGGACAACATGATCCGGTCCACCGCCCAGGCTCTGATAGAAGTTTTCGGGACGGACTGCGCTTACCGCATTGGCGGGGATGAATTTGTGGCCTTTGTGACAGACCGGGACGAGGGTGCTGTCCGGCAGATGTGCCGCTCGGTGGAGGAGGCACTGGCGGCCAAAGAAATCCACGTTTCGGTGGGGATGGGGTGGCGGGAGCAGGTCTCCTCTGTCGATGAGCTGATCAAGGAGGCGGAGCAGGCCATGTATGCCGCCAAGCGGGCATACTACGGACAGGCGGCCCATGACCGCCGGAGGGACGGCGTGCGGCATGCGCCGACCGTCAGTTGAGCAGGGCGGACAGCTTTTTCAAAAGCTGTCCGCCTTTTGCCTGCCCTGAGACAGGCCCCGTTGCCGGATTCCTGTGCTTTTGCAGAAAATCAAAAGTGAGAGGAGCCGGTATGGCCGAAACGAGATTACTCACATTTTTCCTTGCTGTCGCACGAGGAGGACGCATTACAAAAGCCGCCCAATGTAGCAGCCACCTACAGCCTGATTTATAACGCGACCTTCCTGGTAGAGCGCGGCATCGGCTGCCCACGTTACTTCGACAGATTCTCGAATAGCAAGGCCCGCAGCTTGGTTTCCGACCAATCTACCCGGAGCTTTTCGTAGAATTATATCTCGCAACAAAAAATCTCAGACATTGAACTGCCCCAGTAAAACCATATCATACAGGCTGTCAAAAACCCTCTGTGAGGAAAAGCTACGCAGAGTTCCTGTGGCCGCAGCCGCAGGAATCAAATCAAAATCCGTCATTTCCAAGGACACAAGGTGAATTGCCCCGCAGGGGCAAGAGCGGGCCCCTGCGGGGTGCGCTCTTGCCCCTCTCATGGCAGAAGGGGGAACTTTTTCGCAAGAAAACAACCCCTTCCGCCATGATCTTTCTCGAAAAGCGGCTTTGCCGCTTTCTCGACAGGCTGAATAGACAAAAGGCCCCCTAATATAGAAAATAGAACTACATTAGAGACACATAGCATGTTGTGGAAAAAGGGATGAAAAAGTATCCGGCAGGGATACAGGAAGAAGTTGTGGCATGAATCCGCGCAGGGGAAAGCCAATGTGCTTTGAACCGGGAGTATGGCTGGTGCTGGACACCATTCGGCAGGCAATGAAACGGGAGAAAAAAGGGCCGCTGTGGTGCTGCAGCTCCCAGCGACCGGGGCTCCAGTACACCTCACAAGCATACGGCATTACTCCGTCTATGGCAGGGAAAGGGGATGCATATGACAACGCTATGGCAGAAAATTTTTTCTCCATTCTGAAAACCGGATGTATCTACCGACACAAATTGGCTGCCTTCACTGGGGCAAATGAAATGATTGACCGCTATATCCACTGCTACAGCCATGAGCGTATCCAGTCAAAGACTGGAGAGGCGCCGCTGGCGCGGCGCCTCTCCTACTAAAATTCAATATTTCCTACCAGGAATTTTTTTGTGCTGTCTGCACATTATGGAGCAGTTCAATCTACGGGCCTCGGAAGGCTTGAAAATACCGAGGTTTTGCCCCTGATATCTTTTTTAACCTTCCCGTTTGGCGAAACAGAAGAGCGCTTATACGAACAAGAGCCAGGCGAACCGCAGGGGTTCGCCTGGCTCTCCTTTGGAGCTACTGATGTGACTCGAACACACGACCTGCTGATTACGAATCAGCTGCTCTACCGACTGAGCTACAGTAGCAAATGAAGTTTTCCGGTCATTCTGATAGCGTTATGAACCATCTGTCCCGCTGTGCTGTTCCATTCTGCTACACGGCGCCCCCATCTCACAAGAGGCAGCACAGCGGCTTTTATAATACTATATCGGCGGGATATTGTCAAGTGTGCGCACGAAAAAACAGCGGGGAGCGGGTGCCCGGCGGGCATCCGCTCCCCGTGCGTCTCCTGAAAGCTTACTCGTGGTCGTGGCTCTCGCAGCCGCAGCCGTCACCGTCGTCCTCACAGCCGCAGCCGCACTCATCGGACAGGTCGAGGGCGAACTTCTGCTTGCAGCTGGGGCACTGGACCACGCCCTCCTCCAGGACGGATTCGTCGATCACCAGGGTTTCGCCGCAGTTCGGGCAGTCAACCTCGAAAAAATCGTCGTCCTCGCCGCAGCAGCAGTCGTCATCCTCATCGTCGTCCTCAAAAACGGCCTTTTCCACATCAGACAGATCGTCGGACACGGCGTCCAGCTCCTCGCCCAGGGCGGCGGTGCTCTCCTCCAGATCCTCGATGGACATCCCGATCTCCTCCAGGATACCGATCATCACGGAGATCAGCTTGGCCTCCTTGGATTTGGAGGTATCCAGGTCCAGGCCCTCGGCCAGGCCCTTCAGATATGCGACTTTCTCAGAAATCGTCATCGTATTCTCCTTTTCTCAGGCGGCCACGAAGGGCCTGTATCCAAATGGTGTGCCTGCTATCACGCCTCGCACCCTCCGCGGCTGCGCACTGCTCACCGCTCCGCGAAAAGCACCTTGCGCCTACGGCGCAACTGCTTTTTCGTCCGCGCGGCTCACTGTGCACCTGCTCCCGGGCGCTCGGGCGCTTAGGCCTTGCAGCGCTCCAGGTACTCGCCGGTGCGGGTATCGATCTTGATCCTGTCGCCGGGGTTGATGAACAGGGGCACCTTGATCTCCGTGCCAGTCTCCAGGGTGGCGGGCTTGGTCACGTTGGTGGCGGTGTCGCCGCGGAAGCCGGGGTCGGTCTCAGTGACCTCCAGCTCCACAAAGGTGGGGGGCTCCACGGCGAAGATCTTGCCCTTGTAGGAGTTGATCTTGCACACCATGTTCTCCTTCACGAAGCGGAAGCTGTCCCCCAGCAGCTCCTTGCCGATGGGCACCAGGTCATAGGTCTCGGGATCCATGAAGTAGTACAGGTCGCCGTCGTTGTAGCTGTACTCCATATCCTTGCGCTCCACGTAGGCCTGCTCAAACTTGGCGGTGGGGTTGAAGGAGGTTTCGGTTACGCCGCCGGTGATGACGTTCTTCATCTTGGTACGCACGAAAGCGGCGCCCTTGCCGGGCTTCACGTGCTGGAACTCGACCACCTGCATGACCTGGCCGTCCATCTCAAAGGTCACGCCGTTGCGGAAATCACTGGCAGAAATCGTAGGCATTGGTATTCATCCTCCAAAAATCAGGTTGTACTAAATCAGCTACGCTATTTTACCCCATTTCCCCCATATTTGCAAGGGCTTTTACAGAATTATCAGCTCCTTCGGGGATTTTGTGATGTCCTCGCAGCCGTCCTCCCGCAAAATGGTCACGTCCTCGATGCGCACGCCGAATTTTCCGGGCAGGTAGATGCCAGGCTCCGCGGACACCACCGCGCCCACCGGCATGAGGGTGTTGTCCCGGGTGTTGGCGTTGGGGGATTCGTGGATCTCGATGCCCAGGCTGTGGCCGTAGCCGTGGCCGAAGTTCTCACCGTAGCCAGCGTCCTCGATCACCCTGCGGGCGGCGGCGTCGATGCTCTTGCCCGGCACGCCGGCTTTGGCGGCGGCAATGCCCGCCAGCTGGGCCTCCAGCACGATCTGATAGACCTTCTTCATCTCCTCCGTGGGCTCGCCCAGGGCCACGGTGCGGGTCATGTCGGAGCAGTAGCCGCCGTACTTGCAGCCGAAGTCCATGGTGAGGAACTCGCCCTTCTGTACCGACTTGTCGCTGGGGATGCCGTGGGGCAGGCTGCCGTTGGGGCCGGAGACCACGATGGGGTCGAAGCTCATCTTCTCCGCGCCGAAGCGGAGCATGTCATACTGGAGCTTGGCGGCGATCTCCTTCTCGGTCATGCCGGGCTGGATGAATTTGAGGATCTCGGCAAAGGCCTTGTCGGTGATCTCCTGGGCCTTGCGCATCAGGGCCAGCTCCTCCTCGTCCTTGGCGGCCCGGAGGGTGTTGACCAGCTTCTGGGCGGGCACCAGCTCGGCGGTAAGCCCCTCCTTCCACAGGTTATACTCTGCCACCGACAGATAGCCGTCCTCGAATCCCATGCGCTGGATGTGGCACTGGTCGACGACCTCCTGCACCATGGCCCGGTAGTTGCGGCTGTGTCCGGTCATGGCGATCTCCGCGCCGGTGATCAGGCTGCCCGCCGCCTCGATATAGCGGGAGTCGGTGAAGTAGAAGCACTTCTCCGCCGTCACCACCACATTGCCCTCGCCGTGGAAGCCCACGGCGTAGTACTCGCCTGGCTCACTGTTGAGCAGCATGGCGTCGATGCCGTACTCGGGCAGCTTGGCCGCGATCTGTTTCAGATGATTCATGTTGAAAACTTCCCTTCTATGATTTTAAATATCGTGTCGTCTTTTCCAGATGGATCAGCGGCGGGGGCAAGCCCCCGCCCTGCGGGGCCCGCGGGCGGATTCTGCCCCTACCTCTTTTTCTCGGGCAGCTCCTGGATGCGGTTGACGTAGTCCAGGTTCACCAGCTCCAGCACCCCGTTCTTGCCGGTGCGCACCGACAGCCAGTTGTCCTCCAGGGTCTCCAGCACGCCGGTCAGGGAGCCGCCGAAGCCGCCGTCCAGGCAGACCACGCACCGCTTCCCCAGCAGCTGACGGATCATCTCATTCATGTTCGGTCTGCTCTCCTTTCGTCTCCGACGGTCCCTCCTCCGCAGATTCCGCGCGCGTCTGCGCCCCGCGAACAGGAGGAGGAACACGGCCAGAAGCGCAATCCATACCGCCGGGCTCACGGGGCCTCCGCTCCGGGCGCCAGAGCGCCCTGGTACAGCCGCTTCATGGTCAGCGCGTCCTCGGCCTGGGTTCCCGCCGACTCGCAGATAAAGGTGGGGCTCCAGCCCCGCCGGGCCACCTCGGCCATGAGGGGGGCCGGGTCGGGGCCAAACTCCTCCTGGTCAAAGGTCAGGTGCATCTTCTCGCCCCCGTTGGGGGTGAACTGGATCTTGGAGAAGTGGCTGTGGAAGGTCTGGGCCCGCGCCTCCCCCAGCACCTCCCGGATGCGGTCCAGCATCCGGACGCAGGCCTCATGGCCCTCCAGCTCCCCCAGGGAGCGGGCGTACAGGTGGCCGAAGTCCACGCAGGGCACCAGGCGCTCATCCAGGGTGCACAGCTCCAGCACCTCGTCCAGATCCCCCAGCTGGTTGATCTTGCCCATGGTCTCCGGGCACAGGGCGATATGGCCGTAGCCGGCACCGTCGCAGGCGGCGAGCACCGCCCGCAGGGAGGGGATGGCGATGTCCAGGGCCTCCCGTCTGGTGCGCTTCATCAGGGCCCCGGAGTGGATGATCACCCGGGTGGCCCCCATCCAGTCCGCCGCCTCGCAGGCGGCGGTGATATAGCCGATGGTCTTTTGCAGGCTGTCCGGGTCGGGGTTGGCCAGGTTGATGAAGTAGGGGGCGTGGAGGGACAGGCGGACGCCCGCGGCCCGGGCCGCCGTGCCGATCCTCCGGGCGGTGTCCTCCTTGACGTTGACCCCCTTGCCGCACTGGTATTCATAGGCGTCCAGACCCAGCTCCGCCAGCCAGCGGGGGGCGTCCGCCGAGGATTTATAGGGGAAGGAGTCGGCGTTGCCCGCCGGTCCGAAGATTGCGCTCATAGGGGTGTTGACCTCCGTTTTCCAAGGATGCGGAAGGGCCATTCCGCGGCATAGCGCAGATAGCGGCCCGGGTTGCCCGCCAGGCGGATGGGCTCCACCAGCAGGGTGAGCACCCCGGCGTTCCGGCCCCCCAGGATGTCGGTAAAGACCTGGTCGCCCACGATGGCGGTCTGGGCCGGCGTGCATCCCATCTGCTCCATGGCCCGGCGGAAGCCGTCGGGCTTTGGCTTGCCCGCGTGGCCCAGGAAGGGCACGCCCAGGGCGGCGGCGAACCGCTCCGGCCGCTGGGGATGGCGGTTGTTGGAGAGGATGAACAGGGTGACGCCCGCCCGCTCCAGGGCCTCCTTCCAGGCCCGCACCGCCTCCGTGGGCTCCGGCACGCCGTAGGGGACCAGGGTGTTGTCCAGGTCGGCCAGCAGCAGGGTGATCCCCCGGCGGGACAGGGCCGCGGGGTCGATGTCGAAAATACTGCCGCCCGTCCAGTGGGGCAGCATGGAAAGGGCCATGCTTTCACCTCGTCTATTTGCCGTCTCGTCCGCATAGAATTATACACGCTTCTGAGAACTTGGACAAGGGGGTACTTAAGAGATGCAAACCAATTGGAAGCTGATCCTCACCGCGCCGCCCGACCTGACCCGGGCGGCCCAGCGGTTCGGCCTGCCCGTGGCCCACGTGGCCTACCGGGTGGGGGGCGGGCCCCACCTGTTCCGGGCCAACATGCCGGTCACCCTGCGGGGCGGGCTGATGGTGGTGGACAACACCGGCTTTGACGGCCGGGGGGAGGCCGGCCCCCTGTGCCAGGAGATCCTGCGGGAGTGCATGGCCCGGGGGTTCGACGGCGTCCTGTGCGACTTTGAGGGCTTCCCCGTGCCCGTGCTGGCCGGCGCGGTGAAGGCCCTGGGGGAGGCCTGCCGCAAGCGGGGCTGGCCCCTCTTCGTGCCGGAGGCCTACGGGCCCTATTCCGATTCCGCCATGGTGCTCATCCCCACCGCCCTGTCCGGCGGCTCCCTGCGGCAGCGGCTCCAGGAGGCGGTGGAGCAGTTCGGCGCCGGGCGGGTGGCCCTGGCGGTGGAGCGCGCGGCGGAGGACTTCTTCCTCCCCTCCCCCACCGGGCAGGGCATGCCCCTCACCCGGGAGGAGCTGCGGCAGCGGCTGGAGGAGCGGAGCCCCTCGGTGTTCTTCTCCAGCGAGCTGTGCGCCCACTACTTCACGTACATGTCCAAGCAGAACGGGGCCCACTTCGTCCTCTTCGACGACGCCGGCTCCATCCGCAAAAAGCTGCAGACCGCCCGGAGCCTGGGGATCACCGCCGCCGTGCTGGCCTACCCCCAGGTGGACGACCTGCTGGAGGAGATCCTGAAATAGCCTTGCGCTGATTCCCGGTTTCTGGTATACTTTCCTTCCATTTCTGATCTGACAAGGAGGTATGCGTGATGGACTGGAAACCGTGGATGGACGCCTTTCTGCCCGCCCTGCTGGAGGCCTTCCCCGTCCGGGTGGCCTTTGTGGGCATCCAGGGCAGCTATGGCCGGGGGGAGGCCGGGCCGGACAGCGATGTGGACCTGGTGGTGGTGCTGGATGAGCTGGGGGAGGCGGAGCTGGCGTCCTGCCGGGCCCTGCTGGCGCAAATGCCCTTTGCGGACCGGGCCTGCGGCTTTTTCTGCGACAAGGCCGCCCTGGCCGCCTGGCCCGCCTTTGACGCCCTCCAGCTGAAGCTGGACACCCTGCCGGTGTACGGCTCCCTGGAGGGGCTGCTGCCGCCCATGGGGCGGGATGCGCTGGAGCAGGCGGTGCGGGCGGGGGCCTCCGCCCTCTACCACGCCGCCTGCCACACCGCCCTCTTCGACGCCCGGCCGGAGGAGGCCCTCCCCGCCCTCCAAAAGGCCGCCTTTTTTACCCTGCGGCTTGCCTATCTCCGACGTACCGGGCGGTATGCGGCCGCAAGGCGGGAGCTGCTCCCCCTGCTGGAGCCGGGGGAGCGGGCCCTGCTGGGGGACGGGTGCACCCTCCCCGCCCTGATGGCGTGGGCCAGGGCGGCCATGGGCGCGGAGCAGGGCGCGCCGGGATCGCCCCGTCCATAGGCGGGCAGGGGCATACAGAGCGGGGACGGATGCTATCCGTCCCCGCTCTGTCCCTCCTCCGGGAAGAGGAAGATCTCCTCGATGGGCGCGCCCACCGCCCGGGAGATGTCCACGGCCAGCCTGAGGGAGGGGTTGTACTGCGCCTTCTCCAGGCGCATGATGGTCTCCCGCCGCACCCCCACCTTGGCGGCCAGCTGCTCCTGGGTCAGCTCCTTTTGCTGGCGGTACTGCTTCAGTCTGCACGTAAACTCCGGCATGGCTCACGCCTCATTCCCGCCGGCCGGCTCGTCGTGGTCGTAGCGGTAGAGCAGGTAGGAGCTGAGAAACAGCTCCAGCGCCAGGGCCAGCACCACCACGATCACAAAGGCGATCAGCGTCACCTCCAGGTTGCCCATCAGCCTCCCCTGCCCTAGCAGCAGCACCGCCAAGAAGATGATGGACAGGGCGGTCCGGCTGGCCGTGGTGCGGGCCCGCAGCTGATTCTCCCGATAGCGCTCATCCATCAGGGTGCCGGACATCCTGCCCTCAAAGAAGAATCCGAAGAAGCCAAAGAACAGGAAAAAGACGAAGGGGAAGATGGTGCGGTCCACCCGATAGGTCCAGAAGCCCAACAGGCCCAGGAACCCCAGAGAGCCCAGCAGGCCCAGCCTGGGATCCACCGGCCGGGTGGTGCGGGCCGTGGCCTGCCGGCATCCCGCGCCCCTCCGCCAGACGCAACAGGACCCCGCACCTCCCGGGTGCGGGGTCCTGTAAGTTCTCAGTAATACTTCTTCCGGTTCTTGCGCGCGGCCTCAGACTTCTTGCGGCGCTTCACGCTCGGGCTCTCATAGTGCTCACGCCTGCGAACCTCGGCCAGAACGCC
>CALWXU010000067.1 GCA_944385585.1 uncultured Flavonifractor sp. | reverse complement strand
TGCGGTGCGGGTCTATGAGCGGTACAGCCTTCTGGGCGGAAACCGGGTGAGCCTGAACCTGACCCTGGTGGGGGAGGAGGAGCGGATTTTTGTCTCCGCCATCACCTCCGGCGGCAGCCAGGCCATGTTCGTCAAGATGAACACCATGGGAGAGGAGTCTTTCCTGGGGGAGGTGGCGGGGCTGCTGGACAATTACCGCCCCGCCGCGCCCTCCGGAGCCGATTCCCAGGAGGGGAAGCCGTATCCCTGCCCGTGCTGCGGAAGCTATACGATGGAGGAGGAGCCGGCGGGGAGCTATCAGACCTGCCCAGTCTGCGCCTGGGTGGACGACCCCTGGGCGCTGGAGCACCCCGACGAGCCCGGAGGCTGCAACCTTGTAACGCTGGCGGAGGGCCGGGAGAATTACCGCGCCTGCGGCGCCTGCTCACCCGAGCTGCGCGGGCACACCAGGCCGCCGACGCCGGAGGAAGAACTGGGGATTTAGAAGGAAGTGAGCATTTGAGCATCGACTTTTCCGACACCGGCTTTGAGACGGAGGAGCCCCTGGTCACCACCTCCCTGACCCGGGAGGATGAGAACGAGGGCTCTCTGCGCCCCAAGACCCTGCGGGAGTATATTGGCCAGGAGAAGGCCAAGGGGAACCTGGAGGTGTTCATCCAGGCCGCCAGGATGCGGGGGGAGCCCCTGGATCACGTACTGCTCCACGGCCCGCCCGGCCTGGGCAAGACCACCCTCAGTGGCATCATCGCCAACGAGATGGGGGTCAACATCCGCATCACCTCCGGCCCCGCCATCGAGAAGCCGGGGGATCTGGCCGCCCTGCTCACCAACCTGGCGGAGAATGACATCCTCTTTGTGGATGAGATCCACCGGCTCAACCGCTCGGTGGAGGAGATTCTGTACCCCGCCATGGAGGATTTCGCCATCGACATCATCATCGGCAAGGGCCCGTCGGCCAACTCCATCCGGCTGGATCTGCCGAAATTCACGCTGATCGGCGCCACCACCCGGGCGGGCCAGCTGTCCGCCCCCCTGCGGGACCGCTTCGGCGTCACCCTGCGGCTGGAGCTGTACACCCCGGAGGAGCTGGCCCTGATTGTCAGGCGCTCGGCGGGGATTCTGGACGTGCCCATCGAGGACGACGGGGCCATGGAGATCGCCCGCCGCAGCCGGGGCACCCCCCGCATCGCCAACCGGATGCTCCGGCGGGTGCGGGACTTCGCCCAGGTGAGGGCCGGCGGGGTGATCACCCGCTCGGTGGCCGACCAGGCCCTCACCGCCCTGGAGGTGGACCGCCTGGGCCTGGACGCCATCGACCGGCGGATGCTCTCCAGCATCATCGAGCACTACGGCGGCGGCCCCGTGGGCCTGGAGACCCTGGCCGCCACCATCAACGAGGAGGCCGTCACCCTGGAGGACGTGTATGAGCCCTATCTCATGCAGATGGGGTTCCTTACCCGCACCCCCCGGGGCCGGTGTGTCACCCGCCGGGCCTATGAGCACCTGGGCCTGACCCCGCCCGGCGGGGACTATGGCCTGGAGCAGCTGTCCCTGTGAGCGGCCCCGGCTTTATCCGGGAGATCTTCCTGGGCCGGCCCCTGCCGGAGGGCTCCTGGTTAAATGAACTGCCCGCTCTGGCGCCCCTGCGGGCGGGGGAGCGGCTGTCCTTCGACAGCCCGGTGACCTTTCTGGTGGGGGAGAACGGGGCGGGGAAGTCCACCCTGCTGGAGGGCATTGCCGTCTCCTGCGGCTTCAATCCGGAGGGGGGCACCCGGAACTTCTCCTTCTCCACCCGGGACACCCACTCGACCCTGGGGGACTGCCTCACCGTCTCCCGCGGCGCCTACCCCCGGGACGGGTTCTTTCTGCGGGCGGAGAGCTTCTATAACGCGGCCAGCTACATCGACACGCTGGACGCAGGCCTGCTGGACAGCTACGGCGGGAAATCCCTCCACGACCAGTCCCACGGGGAGAGCTTTCTGGCCCTGGTGCAGAACCGCTTCGGCGGGGAGGGGCTCTACCTGCTGGACGAGCCGGAGGCCGCCCTGTCCCCCGCGCGGCAGCTCACCCTGCTGGGGCAGATGCGGCTGCTGGTCCAGGAGGGCGCCCAGCTTGTGGTGGCCACCCATTCCCCCATCCTCATGGCCTATCCGGGGGCGGCCATCTACCTGCTGTCGGAGCGGGGCGTGGAGCGGACGGAGTACCGGCACACCGAGCACTACCTCCTGACCCGCCGTTTCCTCAACGACCCGGAGGGGATGCTGCGGATGCTCTTTGCGGACGGGGACGGCTGAGAGAAGAAAGGAACCAGGCAGCATCTATGAAACGGAATCTCTGGGGCGCCATCCTGGGCGGAATCGCAGCTGGCGCGCTCATTTTGGGCATTTTGGCGGCCGTCATCCTGGCGGAGGCCGGCCTCCTGCACCTGCTTGGGGTGCGCTATGCCGCCTTCGGCTGGCTGATCGTCTACGTCCTGCTGGCGGCTGTGCTCGGCCTGCCTCTGGAGCTGTTCACCAACGGGCTGGCCGGCGCCCTGTTCCGGCTGGGCTGGGCCACCCGGCGGCAGGCCAACCTTCTGTACATCCCCCTGGACGCCCTCTGCTCCGCCCTGGTGCTCTGGGCGGTGGATCTCCTGATGCCCCAGGTGGAGGCCAACGGCCTGGCGATTCTGGTGACCGGCCTGCTGTCCGCCCTCTGCTCCCAGCCTGTGGAAAAGGCGCGGCAGGAGAGAGGGGGACAGCGGGACGGCGGCGGGACGGACGGACCGGCAGAGCCATAACGAAATATCCATGCGCCGTCCCGGCCGGGGCGGCAGGGTCAATTTATAACGAGGTGGATCAAACTATGGGCAAACTATTTGGAACGGACGGCATCCGCGGCGTGGTCAACGACGGCCTGGACGCCGCACTGGCGTACCAGGTGGGCATGGCGGCCGCCCATGTCATGGCACAGGAGAAGGGGGGCGGACAGCCCCGGTTCGCCATCGGCAAGGACACCCGCATCTCCTCCGACCTGCTGGAGGGGGCGCTGATCGCCGGGCTGTGCTCCGCCGGGGCGGACGTGCTCCATCTGGGGGTGCTCCCCACGCCGGCGGTGGCCTGGGTGACGGTGGACGCCGGCTGCGACGCGGGGGTGGTGATCTCCGCCTCCCACAACCCCTTTGAGCACAACGGCATCAAAATCTTCAACGGGCAGGGCTTCAAGCTGTCCGACGAGCTGGAGAACCGCATCGAGGATGTCATCCTCAACCGGGTGGCGGTGCCCCTCAAGACCGGTGCGGACATCGGCCGGGTGATCTACGCCGACGAGAAGGAGAGCCAGGACTACATCGACCACCTGGTGTCCACCATCGGCTCGGATCTGGCGGGGCTGCACATCCTGGTGGACTGCGCCAACGGCGCCGCCTCCGCCACGGCGGCCAGGCTGTTTGACCGCTTCCCCGACCTGCACACCGACGTGATCCACGCCGACCCCGACGGGGTCAACATCAACAACGGCTGCGGCTCCACCCACCTGGATGGTCTCAAGGCCATGGTAAAGGCCGGTGGCTACGACCTGGGCATCGCCTTTGACGGGGACGCCGACCGCTGCCTTATGGTGGACGAGACGGGGGAGGAGGTCGACGGCGACCAGGTGATCGCCGCCTGCGGCCTGGATCTGAAGGAGCGGGGGGAGCTGTCCGGCGGGGCCATTGTGGCCACGGTTATGAGCAACCTGGGGCTGCACCGCTTCTGCCAGGAGCACGGCGTGTCCCTGTTCTGCACCAGCGTAGGGGACCGCAACGTGCTGGAGAAGATGGAGGAGAGCGGCTACGTCATCGGCGGGGAACAGTCGGGGCACACCATCTTCCGCCGCTATGCCACCACCGGCGACGGCCAGCTCACCGCCCTGCAGTTCCTGGATCTGCTCTGCCGCTCTGGGAAAAAGGCGTCGGAGCTGGTGGCTGGCTGCAGGCGGTATCCCCAGGTGCTCATCAATATCCCGGTGGCCGACAGGGCCAAAAAGGACGCCGTCATGGCCGATGCGGCTCTGCGGGACGCCATCGCCCGGCAGGAGGACATCCTGGCGGGGAACGGCCGGGTGCTGGTGCGCCCCTCCGGAACCGAGGCCCTGATCCGGGTCATGGTGGAGGCCCAGACGGAGCAGTCCGCCAGGGAAACCGCTGAAATTTTGGCAGATATGATAAAAAAATGCTGATACAGCCGGAGAAAATTTACACAAAAGCTTGACAGTCCGAATACTTCCGCATATAATATACAAGGAGCGAACATATGAAAGCAGGCCGGACCCCCTCCTGTATGGATACTGACGAGGCTCTCTGCGTCCGGGCCGTCTCCGGTGACCGGGTGGCGGAGGAGGCGTTGGTGATCCGCTACAACCGCCTGGTGCGGATATGTGCCCGCCCCTATTTTCTGGCCGGCGGCGACAGTGAGGATTTGATCCAGGAGGGGATGGTGGGCCTGCTGGCCGCTATCCGGGAGTATGACCCGTCCAAGGCGGCGGCCTTCCGTACTTATGCGGAGGTCTGCATCAAAAACCGTCTGCGCTCCGCCGTCAAGGCGGCGGCAAGGGATAAACACACACCGCTGAACAACTCGGTTCCGTTTGAACCCCCTCTTTTTGACGGAAAGGGCGAGCAGTACGCCTACCATGCACCAGTCCGGCAGCTGGAGGACCCGGAGGAGATTTTCCTCAGCCGCGAATCCTTCCGGGAGCGGATGGAGGCATTGATGGGCCAATTGTCCGGTTTCGAGGCAAACGTACTTCGGTTGTATCTGAACGGTTTGTCCTATTCTGAAATCGCGGCCGAGGTCAAAAAGTCCCCGAAGTCGGTGGACAACGCTGTCCAGCGCATCCGGCGCAAATTGGCGCAGCACACTTCATCTGGCGATGTCAGCGAGAGCTGAACGCAATATTACAGTCCCAGCACGATCGGAATATCCGGACCTGGGCAACGAAGCAAAGAGAGGGTAAAATCATGTACGAAGACAAGACTCTGGTATGTAAGGAATGTGGCCAGGAGTTCGTGTTCACCGCCGGTGAGCAGGAGTTCTACGCCGAGCGCGGCTTCCAGAACGAGCCCCAGCGCTGCAAGTCCTGCCGGGATGCCCGCAAGGCTGCGGCCCGCGGCCCCCGGGAGTACTTCACCGCTACCTGCGCGGCCTGCGGCGGCGAGGCCAAGGTGCCCTTCGAGCCCAAGTCCGACCGCCCCGTCTACTGCAGCGAGTGCTTTGCCCGCATGCGTGAGCAGCAGGGCTGAGGAAAACTCCGGAAACAGAAAAAAGCAGCACATGGAGGGAACTCCATGTGCTGTTTTTTTATGAGAGAAAACCGGCTGTAGTATCTCACGAGCGGTCAGAAGAAGTGGAGGAACCGATTGCAAGGCTCAGTGAAGGGCTGTATCTATACCGCGACTTTGATATCTGGCCGCCGCTTTTCCGGTATTTGGAGGAGCAGGTCGGGAGGCGATGACCATTCCCACGGACAGGTGAGCGAACGGCCCAACCGGGAGCGGCTGCTTTTCCCCACAAAAGCAGCCGCTCCCTTGTCTGCTTTTTTCCCGCCGCCGCGCATAGCGGCGGGCCCGTCCGCATATAGATCTCTACGAGACGGACGACAGAAGGGAAGGGCAATATGGAGACGGCCTATCAAAAGTGGGAAAAGCGGCGGCAGGAGCGGACGGCTGGGCATCGCACGGCCGCCCGGCGGCGGGGAACCTCTGTGGCTCTGGGCCCCCGGGAAAAACGGCGGCTGGCGCAGCTGGCCGTCTGCATCGCCCTGTTTCTGGCGGTATTTATCGGCAAGGGGGTATTCCCAGGCAGGATCGCAGAGGTCCGGGAGGCGGTTCTGACCGTGATCCACACAGACGCGGACTTCCAGGCGGCCTTTTCTGACCTGGGCCGCTCGGTTTCCAAGGGGGAGCCCATTTTGGACACCCTGGGGGAGCTGTGGGTGGAGGTGTTCGGCGCCGGTGCGGGCCTGGAGGCCGCCGGCAGGATTCCGGTGGACAGCCCCCTGGTCCTGTCCCAGGCCGCCTTCCTCAGCGGCTTCCCCGTCCGTCAGGCCGCGGCAAACCACTGGCTCGGCATCGAGGAGGAGCTGGCGCCGGCGGCGGTTCCCGCCGAGCCCAAAATGGAGGAGGCGCCCGCCGTCGAGCCGGCGGTGGTCCATGTGGACTATACCGGTCCGGCCCTGCCGGACAACGCCACCATGGACCGCTACAATCTGGAGGCGCTCGGCGTGACGGAGACGGTGACCCCGGCCCTGGGCTGGGTCTCCTCAGACTTCGGCTGGCGGGAGCACCCGGTGGACGGCGGGGAGAAGTTCCACAACGGGGTGGATCTGGCCGTCAACAACGGCACCGACGTGCTGGCCTTTGCCTCCGGAACGGTGGACTATATCGGCGACAGTCCGGTCTACGGCCTGTACCTCCAGATCACCCACGCCGGAGGGCTGAAGAGCTTCTACGCCCACTGCAGCCAGCTGCTGGTCCAGCAGGGACAGACGGTGGCGGCGGGGGAGCGGGTCGCCCAGTCCGGGGACACCGGCAACGCCACCGGGCCCCACCTGCATTTTGAGCTGAAGCTCAACGGGGTGCTCCTCAACCCCCTCTATTATATCGAGACCTCCTAAGGTGCTGCGCTGGAGACGGGTGGAGGTGAGCGGCGGGGCCCTGCTGCTGCTGGCCGCCCTGTACTATCTGGACGGACAGGGGGTCCTGCCCCTGGCCCTGGGTGCCTGCGCCCTGCATGAGGGGGGGCACTGGCTGGCCATCCGCGCCCTGGGCGGGCGGGTGGCCGCCCTGCGCATCACCTGCGTGGGGGCCGAGATGCGCCTGTCCGCCCGGCTTCCTCTTGGGTATGGGGCGCAGATCATCGCCGCCCTGGCCGGGCCCTGCGCCAATCTTCTGGCCGCCTGGGCGGCGGCACGGACGGGCACGGAGGCCGGCTACTGCTTTGCAGGGCTCAACCTGGCCCTGGCCGCCTTCAACCTGCTGCCTGCCGCCCCGCTGGACGGCGGACGGGTGCTCTGGTGCGTTCTGGCCCTGCTGGCGGGCCGGGAGCGGGCGGAGGAGGCCGTCCCGCTCCTCTCCGCCGCCCTCTCCGGCGGGCTGGCCTGCGGGGCCCTGCTCCTGCTGTGGCAGGGGCGGGGGAACCTGACCCTGCTGATCACCGCCCTCTGGCTCCTGGCGGCCCCGGCGGCGCACCTGCGGGGGAAGGGACCGGCCCGGGGGAGGGGCAGGGGATAGGCCCCGCGGCAGGGCCGGACGGAAAAATTATGCTTGCAATCCCGGACCTGTTGTGGTAAACTATATCAGTCTCAAAAAGGGTGGTCCTCTGCGGCCGCCGCCCGGATATGGAAGAGGCGGCGACAACGGCCGGCACGAACGCCTATAAACAGGAGGAATTTTCCAATGGATCTCATGCAGGCATTCAACAGCAAGCACCTGAAGGCTGAACCCCCTGTGGCTGAGGTGGGCGACACCGTCCGCGTCCACGTCCACATCAAGGAGGGCAGCCGGGAGCGTATCCAGGTCTTTGAGGGCACCGTCATCGCCAAGAAGCACGGCGGTGTGGAGGAGACCATCACCGTGCGCCGCATCTCCTATGGCGTCGGTGTGGAGAAGGTATTCCCCATCCACGCGCCCACCATTGAGAAGATCGAAACCGTGCGCAAGGGCAAGGTCCGCCGGGCCAAGCTGTACTACCTGCGCGACCGGGTGGGCAAGAGCGCCAAGGTCAAGGAGCGCATTTGATTTCATCCCAAATGTCTCAAAAGATAAGAGCAGGGCGTTGCCCTGCTCTTATCTTTTTGTGCGCCTTGGCCCTTTTCAAGCCACCATATCTTGTGTATAATAGGATTTGCGATACAAATGCCAAGAGAGGAGGCGGCGGGATGAACATACAATGGTATCCCGGCCACATGACCAAGACCCGGCGGCAGATCCAGGCGGATCTGAAGCAGGTGGACCTGGTGGCCGAGCTCATCGACGCCCGCATCCCCGTATCCAGCCGCAACCCGGACATCGACGAGCTGGTGGGGGAGAAGCCCCGTCTGATTGTCCTCAACCGGGCGGACCAGGCCGACCCGGCCATGAACAAGGCTTGGGCGGACTGGTTCCGGCAGAAGGGCTGTTCGGTGCTGGAGACCAACGCCCGGGACGGCAGGGGGGTAAGCCAGTTTTCCGCCGCCATCCGGGAGGCGCTGAAGGAGAAGCTGGAGCAGTGGAGGGCCAAGGGCCTTGTGGGCCGGCCGGTGCGGGCCATGGTGGTGGGTGTGCCCAACGTGGGCAAGTCCACCTTCATCAACCAGGTGGCGAAGAAGAAATCGGCCAAGGCGGGCAATAAACCCGGCGTCACCCGGGGCAAGCAGTGGGTGAGCGTGGACGCGGGGCTGGAGCTGCTGGACACCCCCGGCATCCTGTGGCCCAAGTTTGAGGACGAGACCACCGGCATCCACCTGGCCTTTACCGGCGCGGTGAAGGACGAGATCATGGACACGGAGACCCTGGGCTGTCATCTGATGGAGTTCCTGGGCCGGCACTACCCGGCGGCGCTCCAGGCGCACTACAAGCTCCCGGAGCTCCCAGAACCCCGGGAGGGGGAGGAGCCGGTGTCCTACGGATACCGCCTGCTGGAGCTGGCCGGACAGAAGCGGGGTATGCGCATCTCCGGCGGCGAGGTGGACACCGAGCGCATGGCCAAGGCCCTGCTGGACGAGTACCGCTCCGGCAAGCTGGGGCGCTTTACCCTGGAGGCGCCAGGTCCTGAGGAACGCTGGAAGGAGAAGTGACCGTGGCGGAGGATTTTTGGCGATTTGAGCGGGAGGCCCTGGACGCCGGCCGTACCCTGGTCTGCGGCTGTGACGAGGCGGGGGCCGGCCCCCTGGCCGGGCCGCTGTACGCGGCGGCGGTGATCCTGCCCCTGGGGCTGGTGCTGCCCGGCCTGGACGACTCCAAGAAGCTGACGGAGAAGAGGCGGGAGGCCCTGTTTCCCGTGATCCAGGAGCGGGCGGTGGCCTGGGCGGTGGCCCGGGTGGAGGCGGCGGAGATCGACGAAACCGACATCCTCAGCGCCCGCATGAAGGCCATGCAGCTGGCCATGGACCAGCTCACGCCGGCCCCGGACTTCGCCCTCATCGACGGCAACCGGGATCGCGGCAAATCCGCAGCCATCACCACGCCCCACAGAACCATTGTAAAGGGGGATTCCTTGTCGGCATCCATCGCGGCGGCCTCCATCCTGGCCAAGGTGAGCCGGGACAGATTGATGGTGGAGCTGGCGGAGCAGTACCCACAGTATGAGTTCGACCGGCACAAGGGCTACGGCACGAAGCGTCACCGCGAGCTGCTGCGGCAGTACGGCCCCTGTCCCATCCACCGGCAGACCTTTCTGACGAAGCTGTGAGCGGGGGAGAGGCGAAGCTGCTGGGCCGGTGGGGGGAGGCCCTGGCGGCGGAGGATCGGCGGCGGCAGGGGTGGCAGATTCTGGCCGCCGGCTATCGGAGCCGGTTCGGCGAGATAGACCTGATTGCAAGTAATGACAAGTATTTAGCCTTTATTGAGGTGAAGCTGCGCACCAGGGAGGGCTTTGCCCCCGGCCGGGCGGCGGTGGACGCCCGCAAGCAGAACCGCCTGCGGGCCACGGCGGAGCAGTGGCTGTCCCAGCACCCGGAGCTGACTCTCCAGCCTCGGTTTGATGTGGCGGAGATTCTGGCCCCCCAGGGGACGGCCACAAAATCTCCCCGCATCACCTGGATTGAAAACGCGTTTTGAATGGAGGGGAGGAGCCGTGAACCCAATCTGCCTCTTTGACGGCCACTGCGACACGGTCTGCCGCAGCTGCCGCCCGGAGAGCGACCCGCACCGGACCTGGGGAGATCTGGCGTCCAACAGCGGCCACCTGGATCTGGACCGCCTGCAGCGCGCTTACGGCGGCAGCTGCCAGTTCTTCGCCCTGTTCGGCTATCCAGAGGATTTCCCGGGCAAAACGGCGGAGGAGATCTTCCGCCTGGAGTACGGCTGGTTTGCCCGCCAGATGGAGATCCACAGCGACCGAGTGTCTCACTGCCGCACTGGGGAGGAGGCCCGGCGGGCCCTGTCCGAGGGGAAAACGGCCGCCTTCCTGTCGGTGGAGGGGGCGGAGCTGCTGGGCTGCGACCCGGCCCGGCTGGAGGAGGCCCACCGCCTGGGGGTGCGGGCCGTCAACCTGACCTGGAATTACGCCAATCCGCTGTCCGGCTCCAACGCAGAGGAGCCGGAGCGGGGCCTCACCGCCCTCGGACGGGAATTCGTGGCCGGGATGCAGCGGCTGGGCATGCTGGTGGACGTGTCCCACCTGTCTGACCCCGGCTTTTGGGATGTGGCGGAGCTGTCGGAGCGCTCCGGCGTCCCCTTTTTCGCCAGCCACTCCAACGCCAGGTCGGTGTGTCCCCACAAGCGGAACTTGACGGATGAGCAAATTACTGCCATAATAAAGATTCAAGGTACGATTGGCCTGAACCCGTGCGCCTCTTTTGTGGGGGAGCCCCCCACCCTGGACGCGCTGGTGGCCCATGTGGAGCACATCTGGGCCCTGGGGGGCGCGGACAGCCTGGCCATCGGAGGGGACTGGGACGGCTGCGACCTGGCCGCCGGCCTGACTGGCGTTGACGGCCTGACGGCCCTGTACGAGGCCCTGCTGCGGCGTAATTACAGCGAGGCGCTGATACGCGCCCTGTTTTTCGAGAATCTAATGAGGGTTGTGAGCGAAGTATGTACTATGTAAGCACACGGAACCAGCAAAACCGGCGCACGGCGGTGGAGGCCATCGCCCAGGGGCTTGCCCCCGACGGGGGGCTGATGACCCCCGAGGTGTTCCCCAAGCTGTCCCACAACGCCCTGGACACCATGCGGGACATGTCCTACCAGCAGCGGGC
>CALWXU010000066.1 GCA_944385585.1 uncultured Flavonifractor sp. | reverse complement strand
TTGACCACAAACTTGACCATGGGGTCGTTGGGGTCAATCTGCCGCTCCAGGGCGTGCTGAAGCCCCTCCAGGGGGAGACCTCGGCCGAATACTTCTCCGGACCGGTCATCCCGCTGCCGGTGAGGGGACGTATCGGTTGGGGCTGCCCGCCCCCAAAAGATTTTTTGGCCAGCCTCCTTGTACTCGCCCGGGGCCCCTTACACAAAGGCCCGCAAAAAATTGCCCACAAAGGACTTTGTCAGCTCGTAGATGGAGGTTTGGGTGTACTCTACGTGGGCCGCCTCCATGGCCGCCAGCTGCTTCTCCGTGTGGGAGGTGTAAGGGTAGACGCCGAACAGGAAGGGGAAAAAGGCGTAGAGGAAGGTTTGAATTTCCTCTGCGGTCAGATTGGGAAACGCCTTCTCCAGGCAGCAGGAGACCGCCCGCAGCGCGTCGGCGTATGCCAGCTTGAAGGACACCAGGTTCTCCAGCCGGCTGTTCCCCTCCATGTCATAGAGGTTCATACTCATCAGCTTCAGCATACAGCCCCGCTTTTCCAGCGTGCGGGCCATCCGGTCTGCGAATTCCTCCGCGGACAGGGCCCCGCCCTGCCGGGCCAGCTCCTCCAGATCGGCGATCCAGGCCTCGTGTTCCCTCTGGAGCAGGGCCAGGAAGATCTCCTCCTTGGTCTGGAAATAGTTGTATATGGAGGTGCGGGTGAAGGAGGTCTTGGCCCCGATATCCCGGATGGTGATGTCCCGGAAGCCCATGGTCTCATACAGCGCGGCGCAGGCGTCGATGATCTCCTCCTTCCTGGCGTGGGTCAGCTCTTCCGATCCCTTGGGCATAGCCGGCTCACATTCCCAGGACGGCCTTGGCCCAGGCCGCCGCGCCGTGGTTCACCAGCTTGCCCTGCCTCCAGCTGGCCTTGGGGCAGCAGGCCTCCAGGCTCTTCTCCGCCTTGCCGATGCCGCTGCCGCCGGAGGTGGCAAAGGGGATGAGGGCCTTTCCGGAGAAGTCATAGCTCTCCAGGAAGGTGTCCACGATCCGGGGCTCCACATACCACCAGATGGGGAAGCCCACGAACACCGTGTCGTACTGCTCCATGTGCTCCACTGCCCCGGAAATGACGGGGCGGCAGGCGGGGTCGTTCATCTCGAGGGTGCTGCGGCTCTTCCTGTCCATCCAGTTCAGATCGGCCTGGGAATAGGGCTCCGCCGGGCGGATCTCATACAAATCCGCCCCCACGGCGTCCGCGATCTCCTTGGCCGCCCGGGCGGTCACGCCGCTGGCGGAAAAATAGGCCACCAATGCTCTGCTCATCACGATTTCCTCCATTCCGTTCTCAAAGTTCAATCAGTTCATATTCCCGGGTACCGAAGCCCAGCTCGGCGGCCGCTTCTATGGTGTGGATGCCGTTGCGGCTGTTCACCCGCTCCATAAAGTGCTCCCTGCCGGGGTCATCGGAGCTCACCACCAGGTCGATGCAGGCCTGGTCGATGGCCACCGGGTCCAGGGAGGCCAGGATGCCGATATCCTCCATACAGGGGTCCTCCGCTACCTCACAGCAGTCGCAGTCCACCGACAGGTTCTTCATCACGTTGACATAGGCGATTCTGTCTTTAAAGTGCTCTGCCACGCACATGGCGGCATCGGCCATGGCCTCGGGGAACGCTGCGCTGTCGGCGTGCAGTTCCCAGGTTTTGAAGCGGTCGTCCGTCTTGCCGGCGGAGTGGATCAGGGCCTTGCCCCTGGCGCTGGCGCAGCCGATGGACAGCTGCTTCAGGGCCCCGCCGTAGCCGCCGGCGGGGTGGCCCTTGAAGTGGGCCAGCACCAGCATGGAGTCGTAGTTCACAATGTTCTTGCCCAGGTGGTCCTCCTTGAGGATTTTTCCGCTGGGAATGGGCCACACCACATCCGGGCCCTCTGCGTCCATCAGGTCCACGTCAAAATACTTCGTCCACCCGTGCTCCTCCAGGAGCTTGAGATGGCTTTCTGTGTGGTCCCGGACGCCGCCGGCGGCGTCGCCGTAGGCGGTGTTGCACTCCACCACGGTTCCGTGAACCTCCTCCACCATGGGCCGCCAGAACTCCGGATGCAGGAAATTCTGATTGCCCTTCTCCCCGGAGTGGACCTTCACCGCCACCTTGCCTGGCAGTTCCACCCCCAGGGCGTGATACAGTGCAACCACTTTTTCCGGGGTGATTTCCCGTGTAAAATAGACCTTTGACTTCATGGTAAAACCTCCTTTTGCAGACCACGCGGCTACCGTTCACTAATTCTGACACGATGTCAGCAACTGAACTATACCACTATTCTGACAACGTGTCAATATATTTTTTCCATTGAACCAAACAAGCGCTTGTCCATCAGACCTAGCGTGACCGTCAACGCCCGTTATCGCAAAGCGTGGAGAGGCGGAAACACCTGCTCCAAAGCGCCCGGGCAGAACACGTCGAGGCTGACGCTGAAGCGGCTCTGCTGAAAACAGAGGTCATCAAGGCCCTTTTAAGAATCTGCGGAACGTCATGGTGCCCGTTTTTTCATAGAGGGCACCGATGTGTTGGCAGCTGGCGTGTGATGCGCCTTACGCGGAGTTCTTTTTTCAACAGGCCCCATCCCTGACTCTGCAAATGCTTTCCCTGTCTGCTTGACGGGGGACACGCCTTCCCGATAAGCGACGATGGAGATACATAAAGCCGGTGTGATACTTCGTCAAGAAATATCACACCGGCTCATTTTAGCAATGCGCGAGTTAGAGACTGTGTTTAATTTGCGTTGAATGCTTCCTGATCGGCATTCGTCAACAGGGCAAAGCTGTCTGAAGGAGGTCAGCGCTTGCCCTTATCGTAGGGCACGCCCTCTGCCTTGGGCGCCCGGGACTTCTTGGAGGTGAAGGCCAGGACCACAAGGGTGACCAGGTAGGGCAGCATCCGGTAGAGGTGCCCGCTGATGCCCAGCTCTGCCAGGAAGAACACGCCGTCCCCGTTGATATCGATGCTGGAGTAGGAGGCGGCAATGTACTTGAACAGGCCGAAGAGCAGGGCCGCGGCGGCGATGTTGCCAGGCTTCCAGTTGCCGAAGATCATGACCGCCAGGGCCAGGAAGCCGAAGCCGGCCACATCGCCGGTGGAGGCGCAGTTGGCGGTGGTGAGGGCGTAGACGAAACCGCCCATGCCCGCCAGGGCGCCGGAGATGGTGGTGCCGGCGTAGCGCATCTTATAGACGTTGATGCCCAGGGAGTCGGCGGCCTGCGGATTTTCACCGCAGGAGCGCAGGCGCAGGCCGAACCGGGTCTTATAGAGCAGGATGGAGAGCACCACAAACAGGAGGATGCAGATGTAGGTGGCCAGATAGGTCCGGTTGACAAACGTCTCGCCCAGGAAGCCCATATCGTCGTTGCGGCCAAAGCCGAAGTTGGCCTTGCGGATCATGAACCAGCTGGCCGCGTCGCCCTCATACATTTGGAGGGTGTTCTGGTTGGCGATGATGCGGATGAAGAAGAGCACCAGGGCGGGGGCCAGCAGGTTGAGGGCGGTGCCGCCGATGGTCTGGTCGGCCTTCAGGTTCACCGAGGCGAAGGAGAGCAGCAGGGAGAACAGGGCGCCCAGGATGGCCGCCACCAGCATGGCCAGCAGCATGAAGCCCTGGAGGGCAATCCAGTCGTTGGCCTCCTTGGCCGCGGAAAAGACGCCGGCCTGCTGGGTCAGGTTGACAAAGAGGACGCCGGCGAAGGCGCCGAAGATCATAATACCTTCCAGCGCCAGATTGATGATGCCGCTGCGCTCGGCAAACACGCCGGCCAGGGCCACAATCATCAGGGGGACGGCATAGATCAGGGTCTGCTGAATGAGGAACGTCATGCCTCCTCCCCTCCTTTCTCCGCAGTCGGGTTTCCGGCGTCAGGGCTCTCCCCGCCTGGAGGTGGGGATGCTGCATCCGCCGCCGTGAGCTCCGCCGCCCGCTTTTTGCGGCCGTGGCCGCCGCTGATGGCCAGCTTGATCACCAGGGAGAAGGCGCTCAGATAGACAATGACGGCGATGATGACATCGGTGATATACTCGTTGTAGGCCGTCAGGTTTGTGAGCTGGAGGCCCACAATGTCCAGCATGGACATGAAGCAGCCGGTAAACACAACCCCAATGGGGTTGCTCACCGCCAGAAGGGCCACGGGGATGCCGTTGAAGCCGATGGCGGGGAGGGTCTGGTAGGTGGACCAGAAGAACTCCGTGTTGCCGGACAGGTAGTAGAGAGAGGCCGCAGCACCGGACAGGCCGCCGGCGATGGCCATGGACAGCACGATGTTGCGCTTGTCGGAGATACCGGCGTACCGGGCCGCATGGCGGTTGGCGCCGCAGGCCTTCAGCTGGTAGCCCAGGGTGGTCTTGTTCATGAGGATATACATGGCGATGGCGATGACGATGGCGATGATGATGCCGCCGTTGACCTGGGAGTTGGGGAAGATCAGATCCAGGCCCATCTTGGAGGTCTCCACGCCGTTGAAGCTGGTCTTGTAGATATAGGCGGTCTTGGTGTTCTCCACGGTGTTCTGGAGGTGCTCAAACAGGCTGCCCTTGTCAAACAGCCAGGTCACCAGGTTCGCCGCGATCCAGTTGGTCATGATGCACGCCAGCACCTCGTTGATGTTGAGGTAGGCCTTCACAAGCCCGGGGATACACCCCCAGATGGCGCCGGCCGCGATGCCGCCCAGAAAGGCGATCAGCCAGATGAGGGCGGGGGGGACCGTCTCCGAGGGGATGGACAGGGCCAGGATCAGGGTGGCGGCGGTGCCCATCAAATACTGCCCCGGCGCGCCGATGTTGAACAGGCCGGTCTTATAGGCCACCGCCACCGACAGGCCCGTCAAAATCAGCGGGGTAGCGCGGAAGAGCATGTTGCCCAGGTTGGTGGAGTTGAACCCGAAGGTGAGCTGCCCCGCCGCGTCGCGGCCGGTGCTGAACAGGCCGCCGAACACCAGGCGCACACCCTCCCACATGGTGCTCGGGCCCATGGAGGGGTTGAGCAGGCCCACCAGCACCACGATCAGGGCGCCCACCGCCATGCCGATGACGATGGAGATCAGCGAGGCGAGCACCGACTTGGTGCCGTCCCTGCCCCAGAGATGGGATAGCTTCTGTTTCATGCGCCCTCGCCCTCCTTTGCCATTCGTTTTGCGCCGGCCATGTAGAGGCCCAGCTCCTGCACCGTGGTGGCCTTGGGGTCCAGCTCGCCCACAATCTCCCCCTCGTACAGGACGAGGATGCGGTCGGACAGGCTCATGACCTCATCCAGCTCCAGGGAGACCAGCAGCACAGCCCTGCCCTTGTCCCGCTCGGCCACCAGCTGGCTGTGGATATACTCGATGGCGCCCACGTCCAGGCCGCGGGTGGGCTGCACCGCCACGATCAGCGGCTTCTCCCGGTCCACCTCCCGGGCGATGATGGCCTTCTGCTGGTTGCCGCCGGACATGGAGCGGGCGATGGTCACCGCCCCCTGGCCGGAGCGCACGTCATACTGCTCGATGAGCTGGTCGGCGTACTCCCGCACCGCGGCGGGCTTGATGAAGCCCATGTGCTGGAACTGGGGCTCCCGGAACCGCTGGAGCACCAGGTTCTGCTCCAGCGTAAAGTCCAGCACCAGGCCGTGCTTGTGGCGGTCCTCCGGGATGTGGCTCATATTCTCTCCCCGCTGGCGGATGGAGGCGTGGGAGATGTCATGGCCGCAGAGGGTCAACGTGCCGCCGGAGCACTTCTCCAGGCCGGTGAGGCCGTAGACCAGCTCGGTCTGGCCGTTGCCGTCGATGCCGGCGATGCACAGGATCTCCCCGGCGCGGGCCTCGAAGCTCACGTCGTGGACGGCGTCCTTCTTGTGGGTGTGGGAGGGCACGCTCAGATGCTCCACCTTCAGCACCGCCTCGCCGGGGCGGGCCTCGTCCTTCACTACCTCCAGCTGCACCGGACGGCCCACCATCATGTTGGACAGGGACTGCTTGTCCGTGTCGCAGGTGTTTACCGTGCCCACATACTTGCCCTTGCGCAGCACGGTGACCCGGTCGGCCACCTCCATGATCTCGTTGAGCTTGTGGGAGATGAAGAGGATGCTCTTCCCCTCCCTGGCAAACTCCTTCATGGTGGCCATCAGCTCTTCGATCTCCTGGGGGGTGAGCACGGCGGTGGGCTCGTCAAAGATCAAAATCTCGTTGTCCCGGTAGAGCATCTTGAGGATCTCCACCCGCTGCTGCATGCCCACGGTGATGTCCTCCACCTTGGCGTCCAGGTCCACCTTCAGGCCGTACTTCTCCGACAGGGCCTCCACCTTTTTCCGGGCCTCCTTCTTCTGCAGGAAGCCGAATTTGGTGGTCTCAGCGCCCAGGATGATGTTGTCCAGCACGGTGAACACATCGATCAGCTGAAAGTGCTGGTGCACCATGCCGATGCCCAGGGCGGTGGCATCGTTGGGGTCGTTGATCTTCACCACCTGGCCGTTTTTCCGGATCTCGCCCGCCTCCGGCTGGTACAGGCCGAAGAGCACGCTCATCAGGGTGGACTTACCGGCGCCGTTTTCCCCCAGCAGGGCGTGGATCTCCCCCCGCCGGAGCTGGAGTGTAATGTCATCGTTGGCGATGATGCCGGGGAATTCCTTGGTGATATGGAGCATCTCAATGATGTTTTCCGCTTCCATAGTCCTCATCCCGCCTCCTCCGTAGAATGGTGCGGCACAGCCGCACAGATAAACCGCCTGCGGTTTACTGACTGGTTTTATTATATAATAGCACAGGGAGAATTACAAGAAATTTGTCCCAGACAGCCAAAAAGAACCGCGCGGCCGCCGGAGGGAAAAAACAGGGGAGCGCCGCAGCGCTCCCCTGTATGCTGGGATCTGTCCTCTTGATCAGATGATGTTCAGAACCACGTTGCTCCAGTCGGTGGCCGTCTCGGGGTCGTCCAGGACGGTGTAGTCGGCGTCCACCACCAGGGTGCCGTCCACCATCTGCTGGTAGAGCTCCTCGTACTTCTCCACGCTGAAGGTCTCAAAGCGCCAGGCCTCGTCGGTGGTGGGCAGGGCAACGGCGTTGTCAGCCACGCCCAGAGAGGTGGCGGTGCCGCCGATGTCGTCCCAAGTCCCGTCATAGACATGCGCCACAGCCCACTGCACCGCGTCAGCCAGGCCCTTCATGGCGGAGGTGACCACCACCTCGGACTCGCCGGACTGATCCACGTCCACGCCGATGACATAGCCGTCATTGGCGGAGGCGGCGGCGGAGATGGACTGGAACATGGAGCCGCCGCAGGCAAAGACGATCTCGGTGCCGTTGGCGTACCAGCCGCTGATCATGGTCTGCAGCTCAGGGGAGGCGGAGAAGGTGGAGCCGTACTCCCAGGAGTAGTTCATGTTCACGGTGACGCCGTCCTCGGCAGCCGCGGCGTTGGCGCCCTGGATGTAGCCGTAGCCGAACCGGCAGCAGGCGGGGTTGGTGCCGCCGCCGCCGCCGGAGAAGCCCAGCTCAGTGAAGCCGTCCTTCACGGCGGCGTAGCCGGCCAGGTAACCGGCCTGCTCCTCCATGAAGGCGATGCCGGCCACGTTGGTCAGCACGTTGCCGCTGTCGTCGCTCAGGGGATAGCCGTCCACAAAGACGAACTTGGTGTCGGGGTTGGCAATGGCGGCGCGCTTCAGAGCGGCCTCCTGCAGGTAGCCGGCGCACACCACCACGTCGGCGCCGCCGTCCACGGCGGCCTGCATGGCGTCAAAGCGGTCGTCGTCGGTGGCCTCGTTGGCGTTGGCGGGCTGATAGTACTTGTAGCTCAGGTTGTTGGCGGCAGCGTACAGCTTCACGCCGTCATAGGTGCCCTGGTTGAAGGACTTGTCCTTCAGCTGGCCCACGTCGGTGACGAACGCCACCTGATAGGTGCCGTCGTCGGAGGTCATGTTGTCGTCAATGGAATCGGGGTCAACAGCAGCCTCGCCAGAGGGAGTCTCGCTCTCGGGAGCGGGGGACTCGGTTCCGGCCGCGGGGCTCTCGCTGCCGCCGGCGGGGCTCTCGCTGGTGCCCTGGGTGCCGCCGCCGCAGGCGGCCAGGCCGAATACCATGGACAGGCACAGGAGCATAGCAAGGAGTTTCTTGGACTTCATGAATGTATTACCTTCCTTTCGCCAAAATAGCCCAGTTTGGTCCAGACTGACACGTCCACCCCTCCCTGAGCTTACGGGAGTATTATACCTTATCCCCGGGCAAAGGGCAACCATCTTTTGCGCTTTTTCACAAATTTTTTTACAAAAGTGTTACATGGAAGCCGCGCGTCGAAAAAGGCTGTACAACGGAAGGGGGGCACTTCCTTTCAATTCCAGCGGCTGCAGGGACGCTGCGAGGCGCCCCCTCCCGGCAGGCCTTCCGACAGCATGAGCGGGGCCGGCCCCATAGGGCCGGCCCCGCTTCCTGTCCAGTCAATATCCGGAGCCCTGCTCCCCCTGCACCAGCTTCACGATCCGGGAGGTGCCCAGACGGTCCGCGCCCAGATCCAGGAAGTCCTGGGCGTCCTGGAGGGTGGCGATGCCGCCGGCGGCCTTGATCTTCACGCCGGGGCCGATGTGGGCCGCGAAGAGGGCCACATCCTCCCGGGTGGCGCCGCCGGTGGAGAAGCCGGTGGAGGTCTTGATGTAGTCCGCCCCGGCCTCGGTCACCAGCTCACACAGCTTGATCTTCTCCTCCTGGGTGAGCAGGCAGGCCTCCACGATCACCTTGAGGATGCGCCCCTGGCAGGAGGCCTTGACCGCCTTGATCTCCGCCAGCACCTCGTCCCAGCGCCGGTCCTTCACCCAGCCGATGTTGATGACCATGTCGATCTCGTCGGCGCCGCTGCGGATGGCGTCCTCGGTTTCAAACACCTTCACGCTGGTGGTGGAGTAGCCGTTGGGGAAGCCGATGACGGTGCAGACCTTCAGCTCACTGCCCACGTAGTCGTTGGCCTGCTTCACATAGGCGGCGGGGATGCACACGCTGGCGCAGCCGTAGCGGAGGCCCTCGTCGCAGATGGCCTGGATCTGCCCCCAGGTGGCTTCCGGCTTGAGCAGGGTGTGGTCGCAGTGGGCCAAAATGTTCTTAATGTCCATGTCAATCTCCCTTCCTGAGCCGGCGGGCTATTTCACCTCGACCAGCTCGTAAGCGCGCGTACCGATTCCGATCTTCTCGCAGTGGGCCTGGCACACCCGCCAGTCGGTGTCGGGCATACTGTTGATAAAGGGGTCGTGGTGGTCGCAGAAGCCTTCCTGGTGAATCTGCTCGTCCAGGTGGGAGCCGGGGATGGGCTGCTGACGCAGGCAGGCGTCGGCACAGGCCTGATCCAGGGCCACCGGGTCAAAGGAGGCGAACATGCCCACGTCGGGCAGGATGGGCACGTCGTTCTCCCCGTGGCAGTCACAGTAGGGGGACACGTCAATCACCAGGCAGATGTGGAAGTGGGGCCGGCCGGCCACCACCGCCTTGGTGTACTCCGCCATGCGGCAGGCCAGCTCCTCCATGGCCGCGTCGCTGCCCGGGCGGATGGCGTCGGTGTTGCACACGGCAATGCACCGGCCGCAGCCCACGCACTTGTCCCAGTCGATGGACGCCTTCCCCTCCGCGTCAAAGGAGATGGCGCCGTGGGCGCACTGGGTGGTGCACTTGCGGCAGCCCACACACCGCTTGGCCTTTACCTTGGGCTTGCCGGCGGAGTGCTGCTCCATCTTGCCCCGGCGGGAGCCGCAGCCCATGCCCAGGTTCTTGATGGCCCCGCCGAAGCCGGCCTGCTCGTGTCCCTTAAAGTGGGACAGGGAGATGATCACGTCCGCCTCCATGATGGCCTTGCCGATCTTGGCGGTCTGGATGTGCTCGGCCCCCTCCACGGGCACCTCCACATCGTCGTTGCCCCGCAGGCCGTCGCCGATGATCACCTGGCAGCCGGTGGACAGGGGGGTGAAGCCGTTCTCATAGGCGGCGTCCAGGTGCTCCAGGGCGTTCTTCCGCCGGCCGGGGTAGAGGGTGTTGCAGTCGGTGAGGAAGGGGACGCCCCCCAGCTCCTTCACCACGTCGGCCACCGCCTTGGCGTAGTTGGGCCGCAGGAACGCCAGGTTCCCCGGCTCGCCGAAGTGCATCTTGATGGCCACAAGCTTGTGGTCAAAGTCGATCTCCCCTATGCCCGCCGTGCGGATGAGCTTTTTCAGCTTGTCCAGCAGGTTTACCCCCGGACGGCACCGGAGATCGGAAAAATAGACCTTTGCCTGTTCTGTCATAATCTGTTGCCTCCCGTCGCGTTGCTCAACGGGTTCTATTTTATACCCCTTTTTGCCGCCCCGCAAGTGTTTTCCGCTGAAACATGAGGAAAAACGCCAAAATCAGCAGGGCGCCGGCCCCCAGCGCCGCCGGCCGGCCCCAAAGACGGCTGCACCAGGCCCCCAGGGCCGCCCCGGCCGCAAAAAACAGGACGATGCCGTAGTATTGGGCCGCCCGCCGCCCGTGCTCCCCGCCGCCGGCCCTCCAGTACTGGTACAGCTGCTCCGTACCGCTGCGCAGATTTCCGGTACACATGGTTGAGGCAAAGACGTTGCCGTTAAACTTGCGGAAGCTCTCCGCCTGGATGGCGCAGACGTAGGATACCAGCACATTGGCCGCGCCGCTGGCTGTAGCGGGCAGGGCCGCCACGGCCAGCAGCAGGAGGACCTCGGCTCCCACGGTGAGCTGCCGCCAGTGGAGGCGCCCCCGCTGGTCGAGGTGGTCGTGAACCAGCCTTGCCGTCAGCACTCCGGCGGCGAAGGCCAGGATCGGCACCAGATAGCGGCCTGCCCTGGCCCAGTCCCGGTCCATGAGATTTATGCCCAGCAGGACGACATTGCCTGTCTGGGCATTGGCGAATACCCCGCCCCGCACCAGATAGGTGTATGCGTCCAGAAAGCCGCCGGCCAGACTCAACACCGCCCCCAGCAGGAAGGTTTCCGACATCTGAGGCCTGCTTGGTTCTGCCATCCCGCTCCCTCCAATCTGAATCATAACCACCGGCCGTGCCGGTGGTTTGCACAAGCCCCCTTGGGGCATGCCCCGGGCAGAGCCTATAGGCTCGT
>CALWXU010000065.1 GCA_944385585.1 uncultured Flavonifractor sp. | reverse complement strand
TTGATGTCGTCGTTGACCAGGGCGATGTCGGCGGCGTCCACGGCGATGTCGCTGCCCACGCCCCCCATGGCGATGCCCACGAAGGCCTTTTTCAGGGCGGGGGCGTCGTTGATGCCGTCGCCCACCATGCACACCCGTGCGCCCGCCCGCTGGGCCTGGTCGATCCAGGCCAGCTTGTCCTCCGGCAGGCAGCCGGAGCGCACCTCCCCGATGGACAGCGCCCCGGCGATGTGGGCGGCGGCCCGCTCGTTGTCGCCGGTGAGGAGCACCGGCTCCACCCCGGCGGCCCGGAGGCCGGCCATCGTGTCCGCCGCCTCCCGCCGCACCGTGTCGGACAGGGCGGCGAAGCCCGCCAGCGCCCCGTCCGCCGCCAGCCAGATCAGGGTGCAGCCCTGGCGGAGGTAGGCGTCGGCTCTGGCCTCCGCCTCGGGGGGCACCGCCACCCCCTCCCCGTCCAGAAGGGCCCGGCTGCCCGCCAGGATGGCCCTGCCGTCCAGCTGCGCCCGCAGGCCCCGGCCGGGCAGGGCCTCAAAGGCCTCCGCCGGGGCTGGCTCCTCCCCGGTTCTCTCCCGCCAGCCCCGCACCACCGCCTTACCCAGGGGGTGCTCGGAGGACCGCTCCGCCCGGGCCAGCCAGGCGTAGACCTGCCCCTCGTCCGCCGCCGGGGACAGGGCCTGCACCGCCGCCACCTCCGGCACGCCGCAGGTCAGGGTGCCCGTCTTGTCAAAGGCCGCCTTGCCTACCTGGGCCAGCCGCTCCAGCGCGTCCCCCTCCCGCACCAGAAAGCTGTGGCGGGTGGCGTTGCCGATGGCCGCCATGATGGCGGTGGGGGTGGCCAGCACCAGGGCGCAGGGGCAGAACACCACCAGGATGGTCACCGCCCGGATCACCTCCCCGGTGACCAGCCAGGTCAGGGCGGCGGCAGTGAGGGCGATGGCCACGATCCAGGTGGCCCAGCGGTCGGCGATGCCCACAATTTTGGCCTTGCCCGCGTCGGCGGACTGGACCAGGCGGATCATCCGCTGGATGGAGCTGTCCTCCCCCACCTTCGTGGCCTCCATCTCGAAGGCGCCAAACTGGTTCACCGTGCCGCTGAACACCTCGTCGCCCGGGCCCTTGTCCACCGGCAGGGACTCGCCGGTCATGACGGCCTGGTTCACGGCGGTCTGGCCGGCGCGCACCACCCCGTCCACCGGCACCGTCTCGCCGGGGAGCACCCGGAGCAGGTCCCCCACCGCCACGTCCTCGGCGGGGATGGTCTCCTCCCCCGCCGCCGTGACCCGCCGGGCGGTGCGGGGGGTGAGGTGCACCAGCTTCTCGATGCCCGCCCGGGCCCGGGCCACCGTCAGCTCCTCCAGCAGGGAGCCCAGCTGCATGATGAAGGCGATCTCCCCGGCGGCGAAGATCTCCCCGATGGCCACCGAGGCCACGAGGGCCAGGGACACCAGCACGTCGGCCTTGATGTCGAACCGGGTGAACAGCCCCACGGCCGCCTCCTTCAGAATGGGCACCCCGCACAGCAGGATGGCGACCCAGGCCGGGTCCACGGGGAGGTCCCCGAAAAAGCTCAACAGCAGGGAGACCCCTCCCAGAACCAGGAACAGAATGTCACGTCTCATATACCCATACCCCCTATCAGTATATTTATACCCCCCGGGGTATCATTTGTCAAGAAAAAAACGCGGCCCGCCTGGGGGCCGCGCTGTGTTTGGGCGCGGTTCAGCTCATTCTGGAGAAGTGCTCGATGGCGCGGGCGAACTCCGCGATGGTGCGGTCGGCGTCGCCGTGCTCAATGCCGTCCCGGACGCAGTGGTTGAGGTGTCCCTCCAGCACCACCTGCCCCACCTTGTGCAGGGCGCTCTTGGCGGCGTTGATCTGCACCAGGATGTCCTCGCAGGGCACGTCCTGGTCCACCATCTTGTCGATGGCCTGCACCTGCCCGATGATCTTCTTCAGCCTCCGATGGAGGTTGTCCGCATCCATGCACTGTTTCACGGCTTCCACCCGCCTTCCCAGTCTCTTTCCCAGCATATCAGCTTTCCGCCCGCTTGTAAAGGGCGGAAAAATGGCCGGCGCACCGCGCCGGCCGTTTGACGCCTGATTGTTCAGCTCCGCTCCTCAAAGCTGGCGCCGCAGTTGCGGCAGTTGACGGTGATCTTCCCCTTGCCCCGGGGCACCCGCAGGTACTGCCCGCAGTTGGGGCACTTAAAATAGCGGTGCTCCTTGTCCCTGTGGATGGTGTGGCGCATCCGGACCCAGCGGATGGCGGGGCCGGCCAGGGCCAGGAACCTGGCATTTTCCGCACGGCGGCGGTCAATGCGGCGGGAGAACATGCGGAACAGATCCCACGCCAGCACCGCCAGCGCCAGCCAGGAGAGCACCCCCATGTGGGGCAGGCCGGACAGGAGGGTGAGCAGAATATACACCGCCAGGAGGAACAGGGAGAGCTGATCGCTGCCATACCGGCCGTACATCAGTCGTCTTAAAAAGTTCATTACCATGAAATACGGTCGTCTCCTTTGACGTAGAGGATCGGGCTTACTAAGCCTATCATAGCGCCAGAGCTTTTCCGCGTCAAGAAAGCAAACGTAAACAATATGTGAATTGTCCGCGCCGGATGGGCATTTCAGGGCTTGCCGCCGGGCCAAAAAGCCGGTATACTGGTAAAAAAGCATACGGGAGGGCCGCTTATGGGACGCGTGGACAAGGAGAACTACTATCTGAACATCGCCGAGACGGTGGCCGGCCGCTCCACCTGCCTGCGCCGGTGCTACGGCGCCATCCTGGTGAAGAGCGACGAGATCATCTCCACCGGCTACAACGGCGCCCCCCGGGGGCGGCGCAACTGCGTGGATCTGAACTACTGCACCCGGGAGGCGCTGAACATCCCCTCCGGGCAGCGGTACGAGCTGTGCCGCTCCGTCCACGCCGAGGCCAACGCCATCATCTCCGCCGCCCGGCGGGACACCCTGGGGGCCACCCTCTACATGGCCTGCATCTCGCCGGAGACGGGGGAGCTGATCCCCGGCTCCACCTCCTGCTCCATGTGCCGGCGGCTCATCATCAACGCCGGCATCGCGCGGGTGGTGATCCGGGACACCCCCACGGAATACCGGGTGGTGGAGGTGTCCGACTGGGTGGAGGAGGACGACTCCCTGCCCCCCGGCCGCTGAACCGGCCCGCCCCGCCCCTTGCTTCCCACACGAATTTCCTTGACAGAAAGCCCTTCGGGTCTTAAAATAGATTCGGTGTAATATTTTGCGGAACCGCGGGCAGGTTCTTCAAATTTTGTGCGTACTGCCCAAGAGCAGGCGGCGCGCATGCATCAAAATGTGACATTAGAACTTTGAAAATCCAAGAAATGGAGGTGTGGGAAACCCTTGATACAGGCTGTTATTACCTGTGTGATCGCGGCAGTGGCCGCACTGGTCATAGGCATCTTCATCGGCATCCAGCTCCGCAAGCGCACCGCGGAGAAGGAGATCAACAGCGCCGAGGAGGAGGCCAAGCGGATCATCAACGAGTCCATCAAGAGCGCCGAGAGCAAGAAGCGGGAGGCGCTGGTGGAGGCCAAGGAGGAGATCCTCCAGGCCCGCAACGAGTACGAGCGGGAGGTCAAGGAGCGCCGGGCCGATCTCCAGAAGCAGGAGCGCCGTCTCCAGCAGAAGGAGGAGAACCTGGATCGCAAGACCGAGAACATGGAGAAGAAGGAGGAGACCCTGCAGCGCAAGCTGACCGAGCTGGACGAGGCCCGGGAGGAGGTCGCCGCCGTCAAAAAAACCCAGATGGAGGTGCTGGAGCGCATCTCCGGCTTTACCGCCGAGGAGGCCAAGAACTACCTCATCGACCAGCTGGCCGACGAGGTCACCCACGAGTCGGCCATGAAGGTGCGGGAGATCGAGGCCCAGTTCAAGGAGGAGGCGGACACCCGCGCCCGGGAGATCCTCTCCCTGGCCATCCAGCGGTGCGCCGCCGACCACGTGGCGGAGGCCACCGTCTCCGTGGTGCCCCTGCCCAACGACGAGATGAAGGGCCGCATCATCGGCCGGGAGGGCCGCAACATCCGCACGCTGGAGACTATGACCGGCGTGGACCTGATCATCGACGACACGCCGGAGGCCATCACCGTCTCCTGCTTTGACCCGGTGCGCCGGGAGATCGCCCGCATCGCCCTGGAGAAGCTGATCCAGGACGGCCGCATCCACCCCACCCGCATCGAGGAGATGGTGGAGAAGGCCAAGCGGGAGGTGGACGCCACCATCAAGGCCGAGGGCGAGCGGGCCGTGTTCGAGACCAACGTCCACGGCCTGCACCCTGAGCTGGTCAAGCTGCTGGGCCGCATGCGCTACCGCACCAGCTACGGTCAGAACGTGCTCAACCACTCCATCGAGGTGTCCCATCTGGCGGGGCTCATCGCCGCCGAGATCGGGGCCGACATCACCCAGGCCAAGCGGGCCGGCCTGCTCCACGACCTGGGCAAGTCCATCGACCACGAGGTGGAGGGCTCCCACGTGCAGATCGGCGTGGAGCTGGCCCGGAAGTACCGGGAGAACGAGGACGTGGTCCACGCCATCGAGGCCCACCACAACGATGTGGAGCCCCGCACCGTGGTGGCCTGCATCGTGCAGGCGGCCGACGCCATCTCCGCCGCCCGGCCCGGGGCCCGGCGGGAGAACCTGGAGAACTATATCAAGCGGCTGGAGAAGCTGGAGGAGGTCACCTCCTCCTTCCCCGGGGTGGAGAAGTCCTACGCCATCCAGGCCGGCCGCGAGGTGCGCATCATGGTCAAGCCCGACCAGGTCAGCGAGGATCAGATGGTCCTCCTGGCCCGGGATATCGCCAAGAAGATCGAGGAGGAGCTGGAGTACCCCGGTCAGATCAAGGTGAACATGATCCGCGAGACCAAGGTGGTCGAATACGCCAAGTGACGCCAGGGAGGGCGGGGCAGAGGCCCCCGCCCTCCCTGTTGTGCTTCCGGCCCCCGGGGCGGCCGTTCCCCCGGGGAGAGTGTGCGATTTTGCACACCGATAGGGCGCGGAATTGTGATAAGCTTTCCTCTATATGGCAGGATGGGTTCATCCCGCGGCAGAAAGCTGGCAGAGAGGGGGTATTTCCATGCGATCCACCGAGGAGCTGCGCCACGACATCCGCTCCTCCTCCGGCCCAGAGCTGCTCTCTGGCGCCGCGTTCACCCAGCCCGCCCTGACCTTCCACCTGTCCGCCCTGCTGGAGGGGCGGGGGTGGCGGGTCAAGGACGCCATCCGGGCCTGCTACCTGGAGCGGTCCTACGGCTATCAGCTGTTCAACGGCACCCGCCCGCCCACCCGGCGGTTCCTGCTGCGGCTGGCCCTTGCCCTGGAGCTGGGGGAGGAGGAGGCCCAGCGCCTGCTGCGCCGGGCTGGCAAGGCGGAGCTCTACCCCAGGAGCCGCGCCGACGCGGCGGTGCTCTACGGCCTGACCCACCGCCTCACGCTGGAGGAGACCGACGAGCTGCTCCTCTCCCTGGGGGAGGAGGGGCTGCTGTGACCCACGCCGAGGACTTTTGCCGGGACTACCAGGGCGTGCTGGACGGCCTGGACCTGCCGCCGCGGATCTCCCTGGCCTACGAGCCGGTGTCCCTCCTGGCCGAGCGCGACGGGCGGAGCGTGTGGAAGCTCCGCCGCCGGTGCGACGGGGCCCCCTTTGTATTGAAGGTGTCGTCCGGGGAGGAGGAGGAGCTGGAGGCGGAGCTCCGCCTGCTCACCCGGCTCTACCCTGCCCTGGCCGGTGCGGTGCCCCTGGCGGCGGACTGCTTCGCCCAGGGGGGGCGGTGCTTCCTGGTGCGCAGCTACCTGCCCGGCCGGACCCTGGCCCAGCTCCGGGAGGAGGCGGGGGGCTGCACTGAGGCGCAGTGCGTGTCCATCGGCCGGCAGGCGTGCGCCCTGCTGGAGCGGCTCCACACCCTGGAGCCCCCGGTGATCCACCGGGACATCAAGCCGGAGAACATCGTTCTGGGGGAGGACGGGACCCTCGGCCTCATCGACTTCGGCATCGCCCGGCAGTATAAGCCGGAGCGGGACGCCGATACCCGCCTGATGGGCAGCCGGTCCACCGCCCCGCCGGAGCAGTACGGCTTCGCCCAGACCGACGGCCGGGCCGACCTCTACGCCCTGGGGATCACCCTGATCTGGCTGCTCACCGGCTCCTATGAGCGGGAGGCCCTGGAGAAGGCCCCCGTCTCCCGGCGGCTGAAGCGGGTGCTGGCCAAGGCCACCGCCTTCTCCCCCGCCGGCCGCTATCCCACCGCGGCCGCCCTGGGCCGGGCCCTCCGGGGTTCGGGGGCGGGGCGCGGGCTGCGGATTGCCCTGGCTGCGGCGGCCTGCGCCGCCCTCTGCCTGGGTCTGGGGGGTCTGGCCCTGTCTCAGCACCAGGGCGCCCAAATCGCGGCGTTCTCCTCTGCCTGTCTGGAGGAGGCCGTCCGGGCGGAGCTGGACATGCCGGACGGGCCGCTTACCTACACCGATTTGGAGCGGGTGGAGCGGCTGGCCCTGGTGGGGGAGGAGCTGCTGGGCGAGGGGCAGGAGTACGGCTATCTTCAGCAGAGCATGGTGGACTGGGAGAGCTGGGCCGATGTCCCCCAGGGCGACGTGTCCGACCTGTCCCTGCTCTCCCACATGCCCAACCTGACGGAGCTGTGCCTGGCTGGCCAGGCCATTGACGATCTGGCCCCCCTGGCGGAGCTGGAGCTGGAGGTGCTCATCCTCTCGGACAACCAGATCACCGACCTGACCCCCCTGGCGGGGCTGGGAGAGCTGGACTACCTCCTGCTCTGGCCGCCCCGGGACGGGGCGCTGGAAGCCGCCCTCGGCCTGGAGCGTCTGGCCGCCTTCGACCTGGGGGACGCCCAGCTGGAGGATCTGACCGCCCTGGCCGGCTGCCCGGTGGAGGATCTGCGCATCCATAACCAGCTGAACAGCCTGGAAGGGGTGGGGGAGCTGCCCAACCTGCGCAATCTGGCCCTGTACCGCTGTGCCCTGTCCGACCTGTCCCCCCTGGCGGACTGCACTGGGCCGGAGTCCATCTGCCTCAGCGGCCTGGACAACGTGGACGACTTCTCCGTCCTCTCCTCCCTGCCCTGGCTCCAGGCGGTGGTGGCCCCCCGGGAGCTGTGGGACGACATCGCCGCCGACTGTCCCGGCTATACCTTCCAGCTGGTAACCGAATAATCCGCAAAAGTGTGCATAGGCGCACACCAAAACCGGCGGGAACTGTGGTATGCTTGCCATAGTTCCTTTTTTTTGCAAAAACGGCAGTTGTTATGAGGAAAGGATGTGTCTGCGTGAAAAAGTCAACCCGTATCCTGGCCGTCACCCTGGCCCTGTGCCTGGGCCTGGGCACCGCGGCCCTGGCCGCCGGCGGCATGCGCACCATCGAGGTGCTCTCCGGCATGAAGGTGCTGGTCAACGGAGAGGAGTTCACCCCCACCGATGTCAACGGCAGCGCCGTGGACGTGTTCGCCTACAACGGCACCACCTATGTGCCCATCCGGGCCATGAGCGAGGCCTTCGGCCTGGAGGTGGGCTACGACGCCGAGCAGCAGGCCGCCGTGGTCAGCGGCTCCGTGGGCTCCGGCTCCTCCGTCACGGCCCCCGACACCCGGGATGTGGTGTACATCCTCTCCCACGGTCCCGAGGAGGCCGCCATGGAGGACGGCACCACGGAGACCCTCTACAACGAGCTCTATGAGGAGCTGCGCTGGCAGCTGGAGGACCCCGACCAGCCCTTCACCGCCGAGATCGTCTCCGGCACCCTGCCCGCCGGCATCACCTATAACGAGGATGACCGGGTATTCGAGGGCCGGTTTGAGGCCGCGGAGACCCAGGACGTGGTGGTCCGCTTCACCCCTGACCAGGGCGAGGCCTTTACCCTCACCTACCGCTTCGTGATCAACGACACCGAGTTCAACGCCGCCCCCGTGGTGATCTGGGGCATGGAGGGGGACCAGGTGTACAACCACATCCCCACCGCCTACAACGGCATCCTCTACACCGGCGACGACCTGTCCCCCGACCCCGCCGACCCGGTGACCGGGGGCTGGGGCTCCTCCCCCATCGGCACCCAGGCGGCCCTGGATGCCCTGGCAGAGTATGGCCTCACCATCGAGTATGAGACCCGCACCGACGACGGGGAGTGGTACTGGGCGGACAACTTTGTGTCCGGCACCCTCACCGGCTCCACCGACGGCTGGGTGAAGATCTCCGTGCCCGTCTACGCCGGCATGGGCGCTGACACATCCAGGGTGGAGAACGGCGAGCTGCAGCCCGGCTCCTGGTGGGTCAACGGCTATGGTGACGACACCAAGATCCTCTACGGCAATGTGGACATCTACCTCAACATCATCTCCCTGGGGGACTGAGGCCTGGGTTCCGCGTTCCATTTTCCATCTTTCCAAACCGGAGGGCCCCGCCGCCTGCGCGGTGGGGCCCTCCGGTTTCTTACAAAACCGATACGAAACATGACAAAATGGCTTTCCCCATTTACGGCCCGGCCGGAGGGTGGTACAATAGCAGCGGTACCCAACCGGATCACACCCCTGGAAAAGGAGTTTGTTATGAAGCGATCTGCCCTTCTCTCCGGCCTGCTGGCCGGAGCCCTGGCCCTCTCCCTGTCCGCCTGCTCGTCTGGGGAGCCGGAGCCCTCCCTCACCCCGGACGCCCCCTCCCCCACGGCCTCCGCCGCGCCGGAGCCCTCCCCCGCCGCCCCCGTGTGGGGGGAGCAGGTCTTTGCCAAGACCTTTGCGGCCGGGGACGGCGAGACGGTGCTGACCGTCTCCCTCTCCCTGCCCCTGGTGCAGAACACCGACGCCTGCCCCGCCGGGAATGCCGTCAACGACTGGTACAAGGCGGAGGGGGAGGCCCGCATGCTGGAGGCGGAGGACGCCTACGAGATGGCGGTGGCGGACTACGACGTGTCCCAGGCCGCCGGCCTGCCCTTCTCCCCCACCACCCAGGAGATGACCTACCAGGTGGCCTATGAGGACGGGGCGGTGTTCAGCATCCGCCGGGAGTTCTATGTGCACTACGGCAGCACGGCCCACCCCTACGCCTTCCTGTTCGGGGAGGTGTTCGACGCCCAGACCGGCGAGGAGCTGGGGGCCAGCCGCTTCTTCACCGACCCGGAGGCGGCAAAGGCCCGGGCGGTGGAGGCCTTTGTGGAGAAGTACAGCCTCCAGGACAGCCGGGACGCGGTGGAGGCCGCCTGCCAGGCGGAGAACTTCTACCTGTCGGAGGAGGGCTACGTGTTCTGGATCTCCGGCGGCACGCTGCCGTCGGCCAACAGCCCCATTGAGGTGACCCTGCCCTACGACGACATGAAGGACGTGAGCGTGGATGGATAAGCGGACCATGCACCGGGCGGGGGAGCTGTGCCGGGTGACCGTCGGCGGCTACGCCAGCGACGGGGCCGGGGTGGCCCGGCTGGACGGGCAGGTGGTGTTCGTCCAGGGGGGCCTCCGGGGGGAGGAGTGCCTGGTGCGCCTCACCCACGCGGGCCGCACCGCTCTGTGGGGGACCGTGGCGGAGGTGCTCACCCCCTCCCCCGGCCGGACGGCGCCGGACTGCCCCCACTTTCCCCGGTGCGGCGGCTGCCAGCTGCGGCACATGAGCTATGCCGAGGAGCTGGAGCTCAAGCGCGGCAAGGTGTCCGACGCCCTGCGCCGCCTGGGCGGGGCGGACGTGGAGCTGCCCCCCGTGCTGGGGGCCGCCCGGACGGAGCGCTACCGCAACAAGGCCCAATTCCCCGTGGCGAAGGGCCCCCGCATCGGCTTCTACCGGGCCCGCAGCCATGAGGTCATCGACGTGGACGACTGCCTGCTCCAGAGCGAAGCGGCCGCCCGCCTGCGGGGGGCGGTGCGGGACTGGATGGCCCGGTACGCCGTCCCCGCCTATGACGAGCGGGCCCGGACCGGCCTGGTGCGCCACGTATACGTGCGCACCAACCGGGCGGGGGAGAGCCTGTGCTGCCTGCTGGTCAACGGCCGGGGGGTGCCCCGGGAGGCGGAGCTGGTCCGCGCCCTGCGGGCGGCGGAGCCAGGCCTGGCCGGGGTGGTGCTGGGGGTGAACCAGAGCCACAGCAACGTGATTTTGGGGGCGTCCTACCGCACCCTGTGGGGGGCGGACGCCCTGACCGACACCCTGTGCGGCCTCACCTTCCGTCTGTCCGTGCCCTCCTTCTACCAGGTCAACCCCGACCAGACCGAGGCGCTCTACGGCCAGGCGGTGGAGCTGGCCGGCCTGACGGGGCGGGAGACGGTGCTGGACCTCTACTGCGGCATCGGCACCATCAGCCTGGCCATGGCCCGGCGGGCAAAGGCCGTGTGGGGGGCGGAGGTGGTGCCGGAGGCGGTGGACGACGCCATCGCCAACGCCGGTCGCAACAGGATCGCCAACGCCCGCTTCCTCTGCGCTGACGCGGGGGAGGCCGCCCGCCGCCTGTCGGCGGAGGGGGTGCGGCCAGACGTGGTCTGCGTGGACCCGCCCCGCAAGGGTCTGGCGGAGGACGTGGTGGACACCATCGCCGCCATGGCCCCGGCGCGGGTGGTCTATGTCTCCTGCGACCCGGCCACCCTGGGGCGGGACGTGAAGCGGTTTGCCGGCCGCGGCTACAGGCTGGAGCAGGCCCGGGCCGTGGACATGTTCCCCCGCACCCACCACGTCGAGACAATAGTGTTGCTACAAAGAGGAACCTTGTAGAAATCCTTAGATTTAGGCACTTTTCCCGCCATGTGGTGTTTGACGCAGAGGGTGATAAATTCCGCAATAAGCGTATTGAGGACTATATCACGGTTTCGGTAGTTATTGATATGGAGTGTGGGAACACAAAAAACTAAATAGTTGACTGAAAAGGACATCGTGCAAGCGGTGTCCTTTTCTTTTAGGCGAAACCGCAGATTTTGAAACAGTCTGCGGCTTTTTTACGCCCTCATGTTACGCAGTAAGGGCAGAAAAAGCCTTGATATAAGCGGCTTTGCGGGCGCGTTTCTCACGCGGTAAGGGCTTTATCCCTAAACCCTCAAAATCGCTGTTCTACTGCGTA
>CALWXU010000064.1 GCA_944385585.1 uncultured Flavonifractor sp. | reverse complement strand
ACCAAGATGGACGAGCAGAACAAGTACTCCGGGCTGGTGGTGTGCGCCGACTGCGGGAGCACCATGGTGCTCCACCGTGCCCATACCATGAGCCGGTCCTACAACCACTTTACCTGCCGCACCTACAAGAAGGACGGCACCCTCTGCACCGCCCACTATATCCGGGAGTGCATACTGGATGACGTGGTCCTGGAGGATCTGCGGCGGGTGACAGCAATGGCCAGGGAGCACACCCAGGAGTTTGCCGCGTACATCGGCAGCAGACAGTCTGCGGAGATCCGAAAAGAGATGCGTGGGCTGGAACGGGAACTGACTACTATGAAGAAGCGGAGCAGGGAACTGGACAGCATCTTCAAGCGGCTCTATGAGGACAGTGTTCTGGGGCGGATCACAGCGGAGCAGTTCCAGACGCTCTCCGGCAGCTACACCCAGGAGATGGAAATGCTGAACAAAGCCATCCCGGAAAAGGAAACTGCCATCCAGAGGCTGCGGGAGCAGGTGTCCGGCACAGACCACTTTATCTCCCTGGCAAAGCGGTACACGGACATCCAGGAACTGACACCGGAGTTGCTGCGGCTGTTCATCCGAAAGATCGTGGTACACGAAAAGGATGTGAAGTGGAGCAAGCACGCTCAGCAGACGGTGGAAATTCACTACAATGACATTGGCTGTGTGGAACTGCCACAGCCGAAAGGTCAGTCCACCGCCAAGGGTGCGTGAGACAAAAAGAAGTCCCCGGCAGATACTGCTGAAGCAATATCTGCCGGGGGTTCAGACACCTGCAAAGTTACCCCTGTCAGGGGGAACCAAAATGTTCCGGCAGTGATCCAGCAGGCCCACGTCGTGGACGATGGTGGCCCGGCTCAGGATGGATGAGAACAGGGACATCTCAATCTCAGAGATGGACTGGATGTCCACAAACTTGGAATCGGTGACAGTACCAGTGCCATAGAAGGGGATGCCATAGAACTCCGCCATTTCGGCAGATGCAGCCACATTTAGGTGAAACTCTGGCGCACCGTAGCAGCCTATGGTGCTCTTCATATCAAAGACGGAAGGCATGGCGCCGTAAACGTAGGGGGTGCCCGGCCGGACCAGCTGGGAGAGCACCAGGCCCACCAGTACGTCGGCGTTGCACTGGGCCAGGGCGGCCGCCGGCTCGATGGGGGCGGTGCCGCCCATCATGCAATACGGCATGTATGTAAAGGGTATACCATTTTCTGCGCAGACTATGGCCCGTTCATTGGACTCCCAGGGGTGGGTCAGCGGGGGAATGGGCTCGGCGTAGTAGAGGAAGATGGGGGTCTCGATGAGCGCCTCCTTGCCGCCTACAAGATCCTGGGAGATCTTCACGATGTCTTTCAGGGCGTTGGTGTCGGAGGTGACCACGTGGATGCCTTTGGTGTAGTTGCGCACCACCTCAATGAAGCCGATCTGCCCCGCCACGGAGGGGTGGACGCCGTCGATGAGGCCCACCGAGCAGGTGAAGTCGATGTGGGGCAGGTAGTCCTGCAGTACGCACATGGTCTTCATGTCCTCCCGGGTAAAACGCCTAGCCTTGTTGGTCTTGTAGTCCAGGTACTCCAGCTGCTCGGCGATGGAGCCAAAATAGATGTTCCGCTCCGGCCCCATGCTGTTCACCAGCACCCGATCCCGGTTGTAGAGGCGAACCTCCCGAGGCAGGGTGCGCACGGCTTCTTCCACCATGATCCTGGGGATTTTAACAATGCCCCCGTCCTCTACCTTGGCGCCGTTCTCTTGAAACATCCGCAGGGTCCGCTCTCCGGTCATCCGGACACCGGTGGTTTCTAGGATCGTTAAGCTTGCCTCATGAATTTTTTCCCGCTTCTCTTCAGAGAGCACCCTGAACTCCAAGTTACACGGTATGTTGCGCTTCATGCTTCTACCTCCTTCTACCAATGTTTGGATTTGAGTGTCTATGTGCAATTTGATTCGCCGAAACAAATTGCGAATATATTTCGCTGAAATATATTCATTACACGCACACAATATCACAGTGTCCAAAAAAAGTCAACCTCCCTTTTCATTTTTATATAAAATCAATAATTTTGTATCCGTATATTTGTCATTATGGCTATTTCTTATTGAGCACTAATGCAAAAGAGCGGTGCCGTGTCGGCACCGCTCTTATAAAATCTTCTATATTCTATAGTTATTTATCAAATAGTTTATCACATATCTTCCACTTCCCCAAGATGGCGGAAGCTGCGCAACAATGTTTCAAACTCCCGAGTAGATATTTTGAGGAGGTCTACATTTCCAGGCATAGAGCACCAGTAGTAATCGATCCCCAGCAGGACGACAATAACCTGCTCCACATAATACTCCTCTGGGTATCGGGTAGACAAAGCTCCCGTCTGAAGCCCATATTGGATAATCCGTCCAATGCGGGTATACACAGGCCTCTTTGGACTGTTGACCGCCTGGTCGTCCCCAGTTAGATTATTCCAATAGAGCGCCTTCAGAATCTCCTTTCCCATCTGCTCCACGTTCCGGTATAGCTCTTGCGTAAAAGTACGAAACTGCTCCTCAAAGGAGGCCAGCCCCTTGACCCGGTCGTACAGCTCTCGGGAGATGTCGTCGTATTTGTCAATGGTATGGTACACCAACTCCTTCTTGGAGCGGTAATAGAGATAGAATGTTCCAATGGCCGTCCCCGCCTGGGTCGTGATGTCCTCAATGGTGGTGTTCTCATAGCCCTTGCGGTTGAACAGGTCAATGGCGGCGCTGTAGATACTTTCCTTGGTCTTGATAGCCTGTTGCCGGCGGGAGAGCCGCTCTTCCTTCTTTTCCTCCGCCAGCTTGGGGAAAAGGATGTGCTCATAGTACTTCTCTTCAAACTGCCGCAGGCCTGAGAGCTCCACATGCCGGATCTGACCCACCAGCTTCCGGGCGTGATCCGCTGTATCCGGGGAGATCAGCGCCATCAGTGCCCCCACGCCGGCAGCGTTGCCAGTATTAACGAATCTGTCCCGTGGGATGTCGGGGAGCAGACCGATGGCCACCGCGCTCTCAATGTCCACAAAGCTTCCGAAGGCACCGGCAATGTAGAAGTGGTCCACCTGCTCCCATACCAGCCCCGCCTTAGCCAACAGTACCTCCATACCGGCCCGCATAGAGCCCTTGGCCAGCTGCACCTCCCGCACGTCGCTTTGGGTGATGGTGATCTCGTGGTCGCCGTTGTGGGCCAAGATATACTCCCTGCTGCTGGCCACGATGTTCTGGTCGGCGTAGTGCTGATTCAGCTTGCCCTTGCTGTTGAGCACACCCTTTTTCAGCAGTGTGGCCACCGCATCGATGATGCCAGAGCCGCAGATGCCAATGGCGGGCAGGTTTCCGATGGTGCGCACAGCCACCCCGTTGCTTCGGGGTTTAACCGACTCAATGGCCCCATTGGCTGCCCGCATGCCATATTTGATCACAGCCCCCTCAAAGGCGGGACCGGCAGCTGTGGAGGAGACATAGGTGACCCCCTTGGCTGCGCAGACAAGTTCTCCATTGGTGCCAATATCCACCAGCATATTATTCTCATCTGAATGGATCATGCCAGTGGCCAGGATATCGGCGGTGATGTCAGAGCCTACATGGCCCGCAATGTTGGGTAGCAGAAGGAACCGGGCCTCGGCGGGCAGCTTCAGCCCCACCCGACTCACTGTGTCCTCCACCGCCCCTTCAAAGGCAGGACGGAAGGGTGCGACAGCCAGTCCCCGTGGATCCAGCCCCAAAAACAGGTGGCTCATGGTGGTGTTCCCCACCACTGTGACATAGCGCAGTTCGCTCCTAGGCAGCCCATTCTCGATGACAAAGGTGTCAATCATCTGGTTTATGGAGGTGATGAGAATCTCATGGATCTCCCGCAGGTGCTCCGGCGACTCGTCAGCATACAGGATCCGGGCGATCACATCTGCGCCATAAGAGATCTGCGGATTGGACTCCGCAATCGCGTCCACTAGCTTCTGGTTCCTGAAATCCCACAGCATACCCACCACCGTAGTGGTGCCAATGTCGAAAGCCAGACCATACCGTCCTCCGTTGCGAGCGGGAGTACAGCGGTAATCAAATCCCTCTGGCAATGTGAGCAGCTGCTCCTTCCGGCAGGAGGCATCCGCCAGGTTCTCCACCTCCACGACCATATTCCCCTGAGGCCGGTATTGGCAGGCCAGCTGCTCCTCTCTGGTCCCGTCCGGGTGGATCACAGTCACCCTGCACTTGCCGCAGATCCCTCTCCCGCCGCAGGCTGCCTCAATAGGCACGCCGGCCTTTACAGCGAGCTGCTGCAGCGTCTGGCCTCTCCGGCCCCGGCACACAATCCCACCAGGCATAAATGTTATTATCATTAGGGACATCGCACCTCACTTCTTCCAGCGATCCTGATGCGGCCAAGATCCCACCTGTTTTCTGTCCTGTCAGCGGCAAACCGCAGCAATTCAGTGACGCATATTCAGTGGTTTTATTATAACAAAAAATAGTGGGATTTCAAGGATAATCTTTCCTGATCTCCTAAAATCACACCGGAATTTGCTTAAGGCTTGTTAGAAAAATCTCAACATGCCCAATCGGAGGGCCTTTTGTCCCCCCGGACGGCGCAATATTTCCTTGAAATCCGCCAGGATCCATGAGAAAACATTGCTTGCCAGCGGCCCAAAATCCCTCGCCGCTGGGCACATCGTCAATTTTCAAACAGCCCCTCAATTTGAAGTAACCGTTTCATACTCTCCATGCTCTGTTTCTGAGAAATACCAGGCACTCTCGCTACTACACCTCGCCCATCTCCTCCAGAAAGGAGATCACCTCGTCAAGTCCTAGTCGGTACTGGCGCAGGGTACACAACCACTTCCTGCAGCACAGCTCTCCCGCCGGGGTCAGAGCAAACAACCGACGAGCGGGGCCGCGGCCCATCCCTACTGTCTGCCTGGATGAGATCAGTCCCCTCTGCTCCATCCCCCGCAGGGTTCGGTAGACCCCCGCCGGATCTGGCGGTGAACCGCCCCACAGCCTGGTGCAGGCAATTTTCTCTAGAAGTAGATGTCCGTGGCTGGGGCCCCGGCTCAGGGTGGACAGGATAATGGGCTGCACAAACCGAACCAGAGTCGCCCCCTGGCAGGGGCAGTTTTTTGTAGTAGAACTCTGCATAAACACATTCCTCTCTCAATCACAGCCCATCAGCGCCAGTGGATCAGCTTCCGCTGGCACCATGTGACCAGGGCACCCAAAATAGTGACCACTACACCGATAACGATAATCCCCGCCACCGCATGGGCATAGTTGGCGTAGGCGATGCTGTTCTGTACATAGTAGCCCATGCCGTGGGTGGCCCCCATCAGCTCGGCAAAGTTCAGCATCAGCAGGGAACTGGTCAAGCTGACCTTCAGTCCGGATACAACCTCCGGAAAAACATAGGGCAGGAGAATGTGGAAGATCATGACTCGATTGCTGGGCCGCAGTATCCGAGCGGAGTCCAGCAGCTGCGGCTCAATGCCGGCGACCCGGTTGATCGTGCCCAGGAACGTGGGCCAGAATACTCCTAGTACGATGACCAGTGCCGAGGCACTGCGGAAAGAGGGCATTAATGCCACAAGGTAGGGAGAAAAGACCACTGGCGGTATGGGCGCCATAACGTTAGCGATGGGACAAGCAAATCCCCGCAATCTAGGGTACCATCCGGCAACCAGCCCCAGCAACACCGCCAGGTACATCCCCAGGGAGAATCCCACCGCCAGCAACAACAAGGAGTGCCACACATTCTGCAGCAGGGTGGGCCACTGCTCCCGGAAGGTGTCAAAGACATCCTCCGGCGCAGGCACAAGTACGGGATGAGCTCGGTCCCATACGGAGGCATACAGTTCCCACACCAGCAGGAGGGCCCACACTAGCAGAATGATGTCCACGCAGGCGTTGCCGCTCTCCCCTCGCCGCCAAGCCAGACACAGGAAAAGCAGGAAGGCCCCCTCTATTACCCCAACTGCCGTCAGCAGAGCAACACAGGAGCTCAGGCCGGGGCGGAGCTTAGGTGCCTGGGCGATGACCAGAACCAAAACCATTAGCAGGGTGTGGGGAATCAGCAGGCATTTCCAGCGGCCGGACACAGCGCATTACCTCCCCTGTAGTTGGTCAAACTGCCGTCGCAGGAGCTCCTGGAGCTCCCTGGCCCGCCCGTCATCGGCGGGGGACAACCCCCCTCTAGGACGGGGTAGGCGGACAGAGAACTCCAGTAGTTCTTGGCCGCCGCCCAAAAAAAGGATGCGGTCGGCCAGAAAGACAGCCTCTCGGATATCGTGGGTAATAAAAAGCACCGTTTTCCTCCGGCCTTGCCCAGTGCACAGCCCCTCCAACAGCGTCTGCAGCCCCTCCCGGCTTCTAGCATCCAGGGCTCCGAAGGGTTCGTCCAGAAGCAGGATATCGGCATCCATGGCCAGTGCGCGGGCGATGGCCACCCGTTGGCACATGCCGCCGGACATTTGACAGGGCAGCTTTTCAGCCTGATCCAGCATGCCTACCCTCGAGAGATACTCCTTCGCCAGCCAGCGCGCCGCGTGTCTGCCTAAGCCGGGTTTCGCTTGCTGGATACCGAACTGGACATTTTTCCAGGCAGTCATCCAGGGAAAGAGGGGATAGCGCTGGAACACCACACTTCGGTCAGGACCTGGGCCGGTCACCAGCCGTCCGTCGATACGAACCTCACCGGACTGTGGGAAGCTCAATCCGGCCAGTAACCGGAGCAGGGTGCTCTTTCCGCTTCCGGTCGGCCCTACTAAGCAGACAAATTCCCCCTCCTCCACAACGAAGGACAGTGCCTGGAGCACCGGCTCCGCCTGTCCCGCCACGCCGTAGCCGAATGTGACCCTGTCCACTATGATTTTCGCCATGGTATGCTCCCCTCTCTAAAACGGCGGATCTTCCAAAGGGTTAGGTGTTGTGGGCTTCAAAATAGTCCATGGACCGCTGCCAGAGAGGTTCGTCCGGCTCCCGCTGGAGCAGTTGGGTCAGGGCCGCCTCGTACACGTCGGAGACCACATACTCGGACCAGTCGATCTCCTCCACCGGAGCAATCTCTCCGATGTTCTCCATGGCCTCATAGAGGGCGATACAGGCATCCCGGTCTGGGTCCAGGGACAGGCGCATGGCGGGGGTGTATTCCTCGGTGCCATAGACCTGGGCCCGCAGAAACTCCCGCTCCTCACCAGAGTATTCCTCCAGAATGTCCAGGGTCTCCTCCTCGTGAGAAAGGGCATAGGCGTGCCCCCGCAGGGCGGCGATTTCAAAGCTCACCAAGGAGTCGAACTGAGTCTCATACGTGGTCTGGTTACAGGTCTGTCGGCAGCATGGGTAGGTCTCCACAAAGTCGCTCACATTGGCCACCACCTTTACGCCATACGCCTTTGCATAGTAGCCCAGACTGGCGTTGGTGATGCACAGGTCGTACTCCCCCTTGACGCACCCCTCGATGGCGGTGCTGCTATCGTTGATGTACACAAAGGATACGTCGGCCCCCTCCCCCGGAGCACCGATGGTCAAACCCTGGCGGAGCAGATAGTCTTTTAGCACCATCTGGCCGGTCTCCGGCATTTGGCAGGCGATAGTGAGCCCAATGAAGTCCTCCGCTGATGCAAGGGTCAGCTCCAGATCTGTGGCTGCCATGATTTCGGAGCCCTCCCCGGCGGTACCGCCGAACACCCTCAGGGTGGTCACCCCCTGGCTCACAAAGGTAGCCGCAGCCGTGCTGCTGAACAGGTAGACATCCAGATCACCGGTGGACACCGCCACATAGGCGTCGTTCATGCTGGAGACGGTCTGAAAATGAACCCCGATCCCCTCTTCCTCGAAATAGCCCAACGCGTCCGCCACCAGTACCCCTACCGGCTTGATGGAGGTGCCCAGCATCCCCACATCCAACTCCACTATCTCTGAACTCTTTTTTGGGCCTGTATCAGATGGATGAACAGCTGTCTCTGTGGGACTGCAGCTGGCAAGTAGGCTCCATAATACAGCCCCAACCAGACATATTCTTTTGTGCTTCCTCATACCTCCCCCTCCTTTTAAGTGAATTCATTTCACAGAATATAACTCATTTAAATACTAGACTAAATCTGGTATTTTGTCAAGCAGAGTTCTTTCAGGTCTACAGCGGTAATCATAGTAGGGCCTGCTGGGACAGTGTCTCAAGCATATGTGTGTCGTTTTCTGTATCCCAACCATGTGGGCGTCGTTCTTTCTATACACCCTCTATGTTTCCTGAAGTTGAGCTTTTCCTATCAGGGACAGCAGAGGGACATATCCCTGTCCGGACTCATGGTAACCTGGGAAGGTCGCTTCTTCAGGGACGAGCTCACCTTTCCTGCAGCATCTGTCTAAGAACCGGTCTCCAGTCTAATGGATAATCCGGGACTCTAACTCATGGGCATCTATAAGATGCTTCACAGACTGCATGATCCAGGCATCCCCCTTCACCCGTGCCATAGAAATAGGCGCAGTGTTCTGAACAATGTTTTGGACTAGACTTCAAGCCGTACTCATAAGCTGACCTAGCTTGATGACTACCCAGAGCTAAATATGCCTCTCTCGTCTCGCAGTGCTTTGGGAACCGAAGAGAAGGGTATCGGAAAATAATCTGCTTTACCGCTCCTATAGCCTAAGCGCGTCCCAGGGGCAGGATGTACGTATGCAGGCAGATGGAGTGGCACCATTGCCCAGACATCATCTCCCGACACCTTACCCACTCAAACCCATTACATCCCTCAACTTATCCCTATAGGCATGCAGCGTGTCATTAGGCATTTAAGGCTACCTGACAGCGTGGGTATACGACCCACTCCCCTGGCCTGACATGGGAGACAGCCGCTCCCAAGGATCCTCCCCCCTTCTCTGTCCAAGATGATCACCTAGCAGTTCGGAATACAGCCGTATTCGCGGATAGTCCCTGGCAACGCGTCCACCACACGGAGGCTCAGTCCATTCAGATTCTTCGGCCGGTTGATGGAATTTTGGAAGCGTCCTTTCTCTAGGGCGGTGATTTTTGTGGTTTGAAATACCATATTAAGTCTCTCCATCGAGCGCATCTACCGCGACGCCCGCATCCTGACCATCTATGAGGGAACCTCAGAGGTGCAGAAGGTTGTTATCGCCAAGCAGCTGCTCAAGTAGCGGAGACTGCCCAAACTGCTTTCCTCTGCAGATCCTGTTGTGCATCGGATTTTGATGTCATATAATAGGGGTATCCGAATCATATCTGTGAGGAAGATGACTGATGAGCGTGACTGTAGCGGATCTGCTGAAGCTGCCCAGCCTGCGCAGCGCCCGTCTGGCGGCGGGGCGGGGCGGTCTTGGAAAGCCCATATCCTCCATCTCCGTTCTGGAGTACGCGGACCCCAATCTGCTGCAGGACGAGCTGTTTCGGAACAACGAGTTCTATGGCAGCGAGATTGTGATCACCGGCTTCACCAGCATCCCCCGGGATGTGGAGGCCCAGTGCGCCAACATCTGCCGGCTGGCCGATGCGGGGGAGGTGGGGCTGATCCTCTTCTACGTGGGCATTTTCATGCCCCGGGTGGACCAGGCGCTCATCCAGCTGGCGGACAGCCTGGACTTCCCCCTCATCGTCATGCCGGAGAAGCAGATGAACCAGCGCTATTCCGAGGTCATCTGCGAGGTGATGGAGGCCATCTTCAAGGACCAGAACTCCGCCGCCGGGCTGGTGGGGGACATTCTCCAGCGCATGTCCCTGCTTCCGGAGCACCAGCGGACCCCCGACTCGGTGCTCCGGCTGCTCAGCGACCGCATCCGCGCCTCCGCCGCCCTGACGGATGGGAACCGCCATGTACTCAGCGCAGCCAACTGGCCCCGCACCCTGGAGTTCCGACCGGAACAGCTCCTGCCCGCCCTCCCCGCCCTGCCGGAGCCCTGGGGGACGCCCCTGGAGCTGGAGGGCGGCCGGTTCCAGCTCTGCCGCTGCCCGCTGTCGGACACGGCCTCCGGCATGGAGCTGTTCCTGCTCAAGGAGGGGGCCCCCCTCTCCCCGGAGACGGCCCGCCAGTCGGCGGAGGTGGTCCGCCTGGCGGTAAACCTGTGGGGACGGGGCCACGACCGGGTGGTGATGAGCGAGCTGGTACGGGCCATTCTCCGGGACGAACCGCTGAAGATGCGCCGCCTGGCGGATATCTTCCGGGTGGACGTGGCCTCCATCCACAGCATGTGGGTGCTCCACGGCCTCCGCCCCCAGGGGGACTTCCCCCGGGACGCGCTGCCCCTGGTGATGGACTGCCTGTCCCACGCTTGCGGCGCCCTGGTGGCGGACGCCTACGAGGGGGATGTGGTGGCCTTCATGGACTGGCTGCCGGAGGCCGCGGGGGCGGAGGCCATGGCGTCCGCCCTCTGCGGCCAGCTGGAGGGGGCCGGCCTGGAGGGTGTAGTGATCACCTGCCAGGACCTCTCCACCACCGCCGACGTGCGGCGGGCCTATCTGGCCATCCAGAAGGCGCTGCCGGACGCTCTCCGGATCTGGCCCGGCCGCCGGCAGTATACCCTCCAGGAGGTGGAGTTTGCCCGCTCCTGCCGGGAGACGGTGTCCGCCGGCGAGGCGGCGGTGCAGCGGACCCTGGCCCCGCTGGAGCCCGTCCGGGCCCTGCGGGAGGGGGCGGAGCTGGTGCGCACGCTGCAGCTCTACCTGCTGGACGCCGACCGGAGTGTCACCCGGACCGCCCAGCTCCTCTTCGTCCACAAGAACACCGTTAAATACCGCCTCCAGCAGATCCACGCCAGGCTGGGTCACCCCCCATCCAAGCTGCCGGAGGCCTTTGGCCTCTATACCGCCTGCGCGGTGGAGCGGCTGCTGGGCGGCTGACCTTACGGGCCCCCGGCTGTTCCATTGTCCAAAGGGACAATGGAACGGCCGCTTTTTTTGCCTGGGAACCAGTTACTTTCCCCGTGTGAAGCGTTAAAATATTCCTCAAACCGGCGGCATACGCCGGACTGAGGAGGGATTTTGGGATGAACAAGCAATCCGGCTTTGAGATCCAGGCGGAGCAGCGGCAGAGCTGGCAGTCCATCGCCCTGGTGTGGGCGGGGGGCATGATCTGCGTGCCCTGCCTGATGGT
>CALWXU010000063.1 GCA_944385585.1 uncultured Flavonifractor sp. | reverse complement strand
CAGGCCTGGGTAAGCTGATCCTCGCTCCAGTAGGTGCGCACCGCCTCATAGGGGTCGGGCTCCGGCGTGGGGGTGGGTGTGGGCGTGGATACTGCCACGGGGGTGTCGTCGGCGGGGGGCTCTGTACTGCCGCCGCCGCAGGCGGCCAGGGGGAGCATGAGGGCGCACGCCAGGGCCAGGGCGGCGGCGCGCTGGATCGTCTGTTTCATGGTTCAAACCTCCGCATAATTTTTCTTTGCTGCGGTTTCGTTAAGCACTATCTTACGACGGCAGGCGGGGAAAGGAAACAACAAAAGGGTGACAAAATTCTTACGATTTTATGTCGGCGAAAGAGGGCACCCGGTGGACCAGCAGGGTGGAGGCCGCCCCGGTCACCGCCCCGGTGACCAGGGAGCACAGCAGCAGGGGGGGCAGGTACACTAGGGGGGCCCGGGAGCCCAGCACCGCCATGGCGGCCAGGATCTGCCCGGTGTTGTGGGCGGCGGCCCCGGCGATGGACACGCCGAACAGGGACAGGAAGGGACAGCGCACCAGGGCGGCCATGACAGCCAGGGCCAGCAGCCCGCCGGTGAGGGAGAAGGCCAGGGCCATCAGGTTGCCCCCCAGCAGGGCCCCCAGCAGGCACCGGGAGACCAGGATGAGCAGGGCCTCCCGCCCGGACAGGCGGCACAGGGCGTAGGTGGTCACCAGATTGGCCAGACCCAGCCGCAGGCCGGGCAGGGGGAAGAGAACGGTCAGGGGCACCATCCCCTCCGCCACCGAGAGGGCCAGGGCCAGGGCGGTGAGCACCGCGCAGCGGGTCAGCCGCCGCAGGGGGGACGACAAGGGCGATACCTCCTTTTTTTCAGAGATGGGGGAACTTTTTACCCGGTGACGGCGTCAAAATCCGGGTCGGACGCCCCGGTGAGGGAGATCACCAGCCGGTTGGGCAGGCAGATGATCTGCTGTCCCGCCAGGCTGATCCAGCCGGTGTGGACGCAGTCCAGGCCGGGGCAGGCGCTCTCCGCGATGCGCACGCGGCCGGGCTCCAGCTGGATGGTCAGGGGGTAGTCGGCCTGGTCCACCGTGACCGCGACCGGCCCGGTGAGGGCGGACAGGTCGTATTGGGCGATGGTCTCACCCTCTAAGACGACGGAGGCCGTCAAAAAGTTGCTCTCCGCCGGCCGGAGAAAAAAGAGCAGGGCCACGGCGGCGGCGGCCACCAGCAGGGCCAGCAGGCCGTCCCACAGGGTGGGGCGGCGGCGGTCAGCGGCGGGCGATCTCATAGGTGTAGCCTCCGTCCGGGTCGTAGAGCTGGAAAACCTCCTCCAGCCCCTCGGTGACGACGACGCGGTTGTCGTCGGTGCACAGCACCAGCTCGATGTCCTCCCGCCCGCGCCAGAAGTCGATGGCCTCCTCCTCCCCCGCCACGAAGAGGGCGGTGGACAGGGCGTCGGCCAGCACGTGGTTGGCCGTGACCACCGTCACGGACTGCAGGCCGGAGTCCGCCGGATAGCCGGTCTTGGGGTCGATGATGTGGTGGTAGCGCACGCCGTCCTCCTCGAAATACCGCTCATACCCGCCGGAGGTGGACAGGGTCACGTCCTCCAGCTCCAGGACGCACAGATAGCTTTCCGTGTTCTGGGGGTCCTTCACCGCCACCCGCCAGGGGTTGCCGTCGGGCCGGGTGCCGATCACCGTCACATTGCCCCCCAGGTCGATGGTGGCCCGCTCCACGCCGGCCTCCCGCAGGGCCTCCTCCGCCTTTCCGGCGGCGAAGCCCTTGGCCACGGCGCCCAGGTCCACCTCCATGCCAGACTGGAGCAGCCGGGCGGTGGCGTTGTCCGCGTCCACCTCCAGCTGGCTGCCGTCCACCAGGGCCAGGGCGGCGGAGAGCTCCTCCGCCGAGGGCACGTGCCGCGCCTCGGTGGTGAAGCCCCAGGCGTCCATGACCGGGGCGATGGTCACGTCAAAGTCGCCGGGCAGCAGCTGGGAGACGGACTGGGCGAAGGAGAGCAGCTCCGCCGTGTCTGGGTCCACCGGCACCGCCGTGCCGTCCCCGGCGTGGGCGTTGAGCTGGGAGATCTGGCTGTCCGGGTCGGTGCGGGAGAGCAGGCCGTCCAGCCGGTTCACCGCGTCCCGGGCGGCCTGGACACCGTCCTCCCCGCTGGGGCCGTATGCGTTGACGGTCATGACCGTATCCATGGAAAAAAATTGGAGGGAGGCGGGTTCCTCCTGCACGGCGCCGTACGCTGCGCAGCCGGCGCACAGCAAAAAAATTCCCGTCAGAAGGAGGAAAGAAATCCGGTGTTTCATGGCATACTCCTACTATCGTCGCTTGGTTTTGCATAGGTATTCTACCATAGTTTTTTGCCGCTGAAAAGAGAAAAGGGCGGGCGGAGGAATCTCTGCTTGCAATGCGGAGAATTTTCTGCTAGAATGTAGAAGATTGATGATCGAGGGGTGCCTCTCCGCCCGCGGGCGCAGGGGGCACCCAGCCACAGGAGATGGATACATGAACAAGAAAGAAGAACAAATCCAGCGCGCCAAGCAGGAGGACGCGATTCTCGTCAAGGTCCTCTGGTGGATCGTGGGGGCCGTGGTGCTGGAGGCCCTGCTGCTTCTGCTCAACCAGGTCTACTCCCACTACACCAATGAGCAGATTCCCCTGGCCCTGGCCCTGCGGAGCGTATTCACCGGGCTGGCCATCGCCATGCCCATCTGCTTTGTCCTGCTGCTCATCTGGGCCGTCTCGGCCCGCAAATCCGGGAAGCACGCCAAGCTGTCCGCCGTCCTGGCCGTCATCGCCCTGGCCCTGGCCGCCTGCTCGGTGATCATCCGGGTGTTCGACGAGAGCGGCATCCGCCTGCTCTACGTGGCGGTGCCCGCCGTGGCGGTGCTGGCGCTGATCTACTACCTCTATCAGCGGGAGTTTTTCTTCGCCGCCGTCCTCAGCGCCCTGGGCCTGCTGGCGGTGAAGGTGATGCCCTACCGGGTGAGCTTTGGCGCCATCACCTACACCTACGCCATCGTGCTGGGCGTGGTCCTGGTGGGCGCCGTGGTGGTGTTCCGCGTCATGCAGACCGCCGGCGGCAAGCTCAAGCTGGGCGGCAGGTGGGTGGAGATCCTGCCCAAGAACGCCAACTACGCCCTGCTCTATGTGACCTGCGCCGTGGTGGCCGCCGTGGCCATCGCCGCCCTGCTGCTGGGTGCGGTGACGGTGCTGTACGGCGTGCTGGTGGCGTGGCTGCTGATCCTGGCGGTCTACTACACCGTGCGCCTCATGTGATTGAAAGAAGCCATCCGGCGGGCAGCCTGCCAGCCGGATGGCTTTTCTGCGCCCTTGCCCCACACAGGGAGCAGGTCAAATCAAAAAGAAGCCTGGCGCGCCGCCGCGGCGCGCCAGGCTTCTTTTTGATTCAGACGGTTCAGATCTCACTGTTGGCCTTCCGGGCGGCGTTCTTGGTGTGGAGCTCTCCGTGGATGATGTACTTGGAGACGACCTTGTAGACCAGGAAGGTGATGGCGGAGTTGATGCCAGCCTTGAGCAGGTTGAAGGGGAGGATGACGGGCAGCAGGAGGGCGTCCACCGCCTCGGTGGGCATGCCGGAGTAGACGGGGGTGATGAAGTGGTTGGCCACCATCATGCCCAGGCCCATAGCCAGGGTGCCCAGCACCAGGCCCACCACCGCGCCGGGGCGGGTGTGAAACCTCCGGTAGATGGTGCTGGCCACGATGACCAGGATGCCGGTGGCGACCACATGCATCAGGAAGCCGTAGATGCCGTCGCCCCCCAGGAAGAAGGCCTGGATAAAGGAGGCCAGCACCGTGACGATCAGCCCGGCCGCCGGGCCGAAGGCGAAGGCGGCAATCAGGATGGGCACGTCAGCGGGGTCGTATTGGAGGTAGGGCGCGGCGGGGAACAATGGGAAGTGGACCAGGGTGATGAGGGCCGCCGCGATGGCGGTGAACATGGCCAGCAGGACCAGCCTCTTGACGCGGAGGGACTTTTCAGACATAACAAAACACTCCTTCTTGATTTGGTAACCCCTGAAAGACCCATGCCTTCCAGGTGTCAAAATCAAAAGGAGCGTGCGCAATTTCAACACATCTTCTTTCATCCAGACTTCGCGCCCGTGTCTGTGCGCGTCACTGTCGGTCCCGGAGTTGCACCGGGTCTGCCATAAAACGGCTCGCGGACTGTACCGCCGATCGGGATTTTCACCCTGCCCTGAAGACATTATCATTCAGTTGTTCCACCCTTATTATACACACTCTATATAAAATTGCAAGTGAAATTTTTGACAAACAGATGTTCGATTATCGTTGACTTGCCCTCTGGGATATACTACAATAGCAGCAGGACACAGAGACGGGGGAGAGGCATGAGGCGAGAGACGACCTGCAGCTTCACCGGCCACCGGCCGGAGAAGCTGCCCTGGCGGGACAATGAGAACGACCCCCGCTGCCTGGCGCTGAAGGGGCGCCTGGCCGAGGCGGTGGAGGACGCCTACCAAAGGGGGATGCGCCATTTCATGTGCGGCATGGCCCGGGGGGCGGACTTCTACTTCTGCGACGCGGTGCTGGACCTGCGGGCGCGGCACAGCGGCGTGACGCTGGAGGCGGTGATCCCCTGTGAGGAGCAGGCCGCCCGCTGGATCGAGCGGGAGCGGGAGCGGTACTTCACCCTGGTGGAGCGGTGCGACGATGAGACCATGCTCCAGCGGCACTATGACAGGGGGTGCATGCTCCGGCGCAACCGCTATCTGGTGGACCACGCGTCCATGCTCATCGCGGTGTATGACGGGATGCTGGGGGGTACCATGTATACCATCACCTACGCCATGAAGCGGGAGGTAGAGGTGGTCATTCTGGACGTCTGAGCGGGGCGCGCCGGGGGCGCGCTCCTTTTTTGCCCAATAATTCTGCAAATGCTGTACGCCGGCTCCCTGAAGCGGTTCGCCGCCGCCCTCTACGACGGGGGGACCCTCTCGCCGGAGGATGTGGAGGAGCTGGAGGCCTATCTGCGCACGCTGAAACAGGAGGGGTAGCATGGAGACGCTGTTTCTGCGGGTGCTCACCCTGTCCCTGACGGCCTCGGCGGTGCTGCTGCCCCTGCTGGCCATGGCGCCCTGGCTCCGCCGCCGCTATGCCGGGCGCGCCTTCTATGTGCTTTGGCTGCTGCTGGCCCTGCGGCTGCTGCTGCCGTTCCAGCTCCCCCTGCCGGGGGCGGCGGTGACGGTGCGCCTGCCGTCGGCAGAGGCGCTGACCCCGTCCGCCGCGGCGCGGCCGGCGGCGGACGCGCCCCCGTCCGCCCCGGCCGGGGAGCCTGCGGCCGCGGAGACGGAGGCGGGGACAGCCCGCTCCTGGACGGAGCTGGGGGCCCGGCTGTGGCTGGGCGGCCGGCGGGGCGGCGGGGAGCGGCCTGGTGTATACCAGCGACGCCTGGGGCCTCACCCTCACCCTGCCGGAGAGCTGGGCGGAGTACGGGGCCTTTCAGGAGGGGGAGGACGGCAGCGTGCTGTTCTACTGCGCCGCCCTGGGGCCGGAGGCGGGGGGCATTGCCCAGGTGAGCTTCCAGGACGAGCCCGCGGAGGAGACCACCGGCCGGGCCACCCTGCTGGGCACCCGGGAGGGCTGCTATGTGTACAGCTACGGCTATCAGGCCCCGCTGCCAGACCTTCAGCAGGCGCCAGAGGCGGTGCGGGAGCAGTATGACACCCTGTACGACGCGTTCCGCGACGGCCTGATCCTCACCTTTACCGATACGACGGGAGGCTGATCAAGCCATAGCGTCCGGCGGAGGGCGCGGCAGCCAATGTGCCAGCCGATGCGCGCGGCTGGAGAGGCTGTGATATAATTTTATAGATAATATCATATGATATAAAAAATAAACAAGTGGACAGGCCACAAACAGATGAGATTTTAAGCAAACTGCCGTTTTTGTCCAGAGTTTTGACAGGAGGCTCGTTTTGTCTATTTCCCATTCCTGGCAGCAGCGGTATCATAGCACCAGCGAAGGGCACTGCTATGCCGTGAAAGGGGAAGATCGAGATGAAGATTCCTGACAGCCTGAAGCGCTATGGCCTGGCCAAGGTGTTTGACTATCTGGATAAGGACCCCATGACCAACATGGGCAAGGTCATGGATCTGGTGAATAAATTTGCCGGCCCGGAGACCCTCTCGAAACAGCGGAAGGCCTTTGACAAAGCCATCAATGACGAGAGCTCCTGCTGGCACCAGCTCATCGAGAAGGTGTGGACCCAGACCGACCCCAACGTGCTCAAGACCCTGTTCAACAACTTCTTTGTCAACGCCAACCTGGTGGGCTGGCCCAAGCAGGAGGAGATGCGGGAGAAGTACGGCTGCAACATCCCCTGGGCCATCCTGCTGGACCCCACCTCGGCCTGCAACCTGCACTGCACCGGCTGCTGGGCCGCGGAGTACGGCAACAAGCTCAACCTGAGCTTCGACGAGATTGACGACATCATCACCCAGGGCAAGCAACTGGGCGTCTACCTGTACATCTACACCGGCGGCGAGCCCCTGGTGCGCAAGAAGGATCTGATCGCCCTGTGTGAGAAGCACAGCGACGCGGCCTTCCTGTCCTTCACCAACGCCACCCTCATCGACGAGGAGTTCTGCCAGGACATGCTGCGGGTGGGCAACTTCGTCCCCGCCATCAGCCTGGAGGGATTCGAGGAGGCCAACGACTCCCGCCGCGGACAGGGCGTGTACAAAAAGGTCACCGACGCCATGGCCCTTCTGAAGAGCCATCACCTGCCCTTCGGCATCTCCACCTGCTACACCAGCGTCAACTACAAGGACATCACCAGTGAGGAGTTCTACGACAAGATCATCGACCTGGGCGCCTACTTCATCTGGTTCTTCCACTACATGCCCGTGGGCAACGACGCCGCCCCTGAGCTGATGCCAACCCCCGAGCAGCGGGAGGAGATCTACCACCGCATCCGCGCCATGCGGCAGACCAAGGGCATCTTCGCCATGGACTTCCAGAACGACGCCGAGTACGTGGGCGGGTGCATCGCCGGCGGCCGCCGCTACCTGCACATCAACGCCAACGGCGACGTGGACCCCTGCGTGTTCATCCACTACTCCGACTGCAACATCCGGGAGAAGAGCCTGGTGGAGTGCCTCCAGTCCCCCCTGTTCATGGCCTACCACAACAATCAGCCCTTCAACGAGAACATGCTCCGCCCCTGCCCCATGCTGGAGAACCCGGAGTTCATCGAGAAGATGGTCAAGGAGACCGGCGCCCGCTCCACCGATCCCCAGTCCCCCGAGAGCGTGGAGCATCTGACGGGCAAGACCCACCCCTACGCCGACAACTGGATCCCCACCGCCGAGAAGCTGTGGAGAGAATCCCAGGCCGGCTGTGCCGGGTGCAGCGGCTGCGCCGCTGACAAGGCCGGCATGAAGCAATAGAAGGGTGCATCAAACAGAATTACGCCAGCGCCAAGGAGGGCGCACTGCACATTCCTGCAGTGCGCCCTCCTTTATTGTTACACAGGCGAGTGCCAGCTTCAATAATATTATTATAGAGGAAAGCGGTGAATTCCCATGTCTATCCATGAAGAATGCGGCGTATTCGGCGTCTACGACCCGGCCGGAGGCTGCGCCCGTACCACCTATTATGGGCTGTACGCCCTCCAGCACCGGGGGCAGGAGTCCTGCGGCATCGCCGCCATGCAGGGGCTGGAGCTGCGCCACCACAAGGATCTGGGCCTGGTTGGGGAGGTGTTTACCCCCCAGAAGCTGGACGAGCTGGGGGGCACCCTGGCGGTAGGCCACGTGCGCTACTCCACGACGGGCGGCGCCCGGCGGGAGAATGCCCAGCCTCTGACCCTGAAGTACGTCAAGGGCACCCTGGCGGTAGCCCACAACGGCAACCTGGTGAATACGGCGGAGCTGCGCACCTCCTTTGAGTACCGGGGGGCCATCTTCCAGACCACCACCGACTCAGAGCTCATCGCCTATGCCATTGCACAGGAGCGGCTGCGCTGCGGCTCGGCGGAGGAGGCGGTGTGCCAGGCGCTCAAGGGCCTGCGGGGCGCCTACTCCCTCATCGTCATGTCCCCCCAGAAGCTTATTGCCGCCAGGGACCCCTGGGGTTTCCGTCCCCTGTGCATGGGCCGAAGGGGGGAGGCGGTGATATTTGCCTCTGAAACCTGCGCCCTCAACGCGGTGGGGGCGGCCTTTGAGCGGGAGCTGGCCCCTGGCGAAATCGTGGTGGTCCACAACGGGGAGGTGCGCTCCATCCAGGAGAACTGTGCAGCAGCCTCCAGCCACCTGTGTATCTTCGAGTACATCTACTTCGCCCGGCCAGACTCGGTGCTCTGCGGGCAGTCGGTCCATGAGGCCCGGCGCATCGCGGGCCGTTTCCTGGCGCGGGAGCATCCGGTGGAGGCCGACGTGGTGATCGGCGTACCGGACTCCGGCCTGGACGCCGCCCTGGGGTACGCCGGCGAGTCCGGTATCCCCTACGGCGTGGGCCTGGTGAAAAACCGCTACATCGACCGCACCTTTATCATCCCCGGGCAGCAGAGCCGGGAACAGGCGGTGCGCATTAAGCTGGGCCCCCTCAAGAGCTGTGTGGAGGGCAAGCGGGTGGTGATGATCGACGACTCCATCGTCCGGGGCACGACCTCCAGGCAGATTGTCACCCTCCTGCGGGAGGCTGGTGCGAAGGAGGTGCACATGCGCTCTTCCGCGCCTCCGTTTATCGCACCCTGCTATTTTGGTACGGACATTCCGGACAGGGACAGCCTGGTCGCCTGCCGGTACTCGGTGGAGGAGATCCGGCAGCTCATCGGTGCGGACAGCTTGGGATTCCTCAGCCTGGAAGCCCTGCATCGGATTGCGCCAGATGCGGGCTGCGGCTTCTGTGACGGGTGCTTCACCGGAGCCTACCCCATCGCCACCTGACGGCATGCCCCGGACGGGTTTCCCGCCCGGGGCACACTGCCCCGGGGAAAATTTTTGAAAAGGGGGTTGACATATTAGAATATTTGAATATAATAATATTAGAAAGTACGAAGGCGGGTGAGGTGTATGGATGAACAGATGGCAGACTACGAGGGGCGGGCGGCCCTGCTTAAGGCCCTGGCCCACCCCATCCGGCTGAAAATTGTCCGGGGGCTGCTGACGTGCGGGTGCCGCAACGTGGGCTGTATGGAGGCCAACATCGGACAGTCCCAGTCCTGCATCTCCCAGCATCTGATGCGCCTGAAGGCCGCCGGGGTGGTCAAGTGCGCCCGGTCCGGCAACGAGGTATACTATGAAATCGCCGACCCGGAGGTGGCGGCGGTGATCGCGGCCCTGTTCGGCGAGCGGGAGGAGGACTATCGGTGTATGACATCGCGGTCATAGGCGGCGGCCCGGCAGGGCTGTCCGCCGCAGTGCAGGCCCGGGCCCGGGGCAGGTCGGTGGTGGTCATCGGCGGCGACGTGCGGGACAACGCCCTGTATAAGACGGAGCGCATCGACAACTACCTGGGCTTTACCGGCGTCACTGGGCCGGAGCTGCTGGAGCGGTTCGAGGCCCACGCCCGCGCAATGGGGGCGGAGCGCCGGGAGGGCCGGGTGTTGAGCGTCATGCCCATGGAGAACATGTTTTATCTGGCCGTGGGCAGCGAGGTGGAGCAGGCGCGCGCCGTGGTGCTGGCCACCGGCGTGGTGCAGGCGGGGAAGCTCCCCGGCGAGGCGGAGCACCTGGGCGCGGGGGTGAGCTACTGCGCCACCTGCGACGGGATGCTCTACCGCAGCCGCCAGGTCGTGGTGGTGGGGAGGTCCGCCGACGCCCCCCGTGAGGCCAACTACCTGAAGGAGATCGGCTGCCAGGTCACCTATGTCAGCCCCAGACAGCCGGAGGGCCTGCGGCCGGACATCCCCTTTGTGCAGGCGGGTAAGCTCCGGGTCCTGGGGGACAGGACGGTGGAGGCCGTGCAGGCCGACGGCGGAACCATCCCCTGCGAGGGGGTGTTCATCCTCCGCCCCTCCATGGCCCCGGCGGAGCTGCTCCCCGGCCTGGAGCTGGAGGGGAACTACATCCGGGTGGACCGGAGCATGGCCACCAATGTCCCCGGCGTGTTCGCCGCGGGGGACTGCACCGGGCTGCCCCTCCAGGTCTCCAAGGCCGTGGGGGAGGGGCAGGTGGCGGGTCACCGGGCGGCGGAATATGTGGATACCCTGATCCAAACAGGCTAAACTATATTTGATTTTCAAGACAGAGAAAGGACGGATTCAATATGGCACTGGTTCATCTGACGGAAGAGGCGTTTGACAAGGCGACGGCCAGCGGGCTGTCCATGGTGGACTTCTGGGCCTCCTGGTGCGGCCCCTGCAAGATGCTCTCCCCGGTGGTCGACGGCCTGGCCCGGAAGTACGAGGGCAAGGTGATGGTGGGCAAGGTGAACACCGACGACCAGCCCGGCCTGGCCATGCGCTTCGGCGTCATGAGCATCCCAACCGTGGTGTTCCTCAAGGACGGCAAGGAGATCGACCGGAAGGTGGGCGTCATGCCCGAGGCGGCCTATACCGCCGTGCTGGACGCCAACCTGTAAAAGCGGGAATCCAGAGGGGCCGGAGGCCGCCCTGCAGGGCGGCCTCCGGCCCCTCTGTCTGCACTCCGGAACGGGGCATGGGAAATATTTCTGGAAAAGGTTTTGCAATCACTCTTGCAAGGCGGTTTGGGTCATAGTATAATAATGTCTGCTGATTCAACCGTAAAGCGGTTTATCCGCGCGGCATAGCCGCGCAATTCTCCCCACAACTGCCGAAACCGGCGATTGTGGGGAGAATTCTGCCATTGTCGCAACGCGTCCTCCTGCGGCGGCGTACCCATGCCGCCGCAGGAGGTGCGGGGATTTTAGGCTGTTTCTGCCTGGGATCCCTGCACCGGAACAACGCCAATGGGCCCTGAAAGCTTTGGCTTCCAAGGATCTCGGCGTTGATCCGGACGCATTCCCATACAATTTGCTGTATTTTACATTGATGGAGTGGATTCGGCATGAATCGAACCTTGGAACACATCCTCCCGCGGGTGCAGAAGCCCGCCCGGTATACCGGCGGGGAGTACAACGCGGTGGTGAAGGACCGCCGCCGGGTGGATGTGCGCTACGCCCTGTGCTTTCCCGACACCTATGAGATCGGCATGTCCAACCTGGGCGTGCGCATCCTCTACGGGGTGATGAACGAGATGGAGGGGGTGTGGTGCGAGCGGGTATTCGCCCCCTGGCTGGACATGGAGGAGGAGATGCGCCGGGAGGGCATCCCCCTCTACGGCCTGGAGAGCGGCGACTCCATTGCGGATTTTGACCTGATCGGCTTCTCCCTGGGCTATGAGATGGCCTACACCAACGTGCTCAACATGCTGGATCTGGCCGGCCTGCCCCTGCGCAGCGAGGAGCGGCCCGGACTGTCCCCCATCGTGGTGGCGGGCGGCACCTGCGCCTTCAATCCGGAGCCCCTGGCCCCCTTTGTGGATCTGTTTGTCCTGGGCGAGGGGGAGGACGTGAG
>CALWXU010000062.1 GCA_944385585.1 uncultured Flavonifractor sp. | reverse complement strand
TTCAGCCAGATCCAGGCCGGCGAGATGAAGAACCTGAACGTCATCGTCAAGGCCGACGTGCAGGGCTCCGCCGAGGCGGTCAAGGCCAGCCTGGAGAAGCTGTCCAACGAGGAGGTCCGGGTGCGGGTCATCCACTGCGCCGTGGGCGCCATCAACGAGAGCGACGTGATGCTGGCCACCACCTCCAACGCCATCATCGTGGGCTTCAACGTCCGCCCCGACAACAACGCCAAGGAGTCCGCCGCCCGCAACAAGGTGGATATGCGGATGTACCGGGTCATCTACGACTGCATCAACGAGATCGAGACCGCCATGAAGGGCATGCTGGCTCCCAAGTTCAAGGAAGTGGAGCTGGGCACCGCCGAGGTGCGCAACGTGTTCCGCATCACCGGCGTGGGCATGGTGGCCGGCTGCTACGTCACCGAGGGCAAGATGCAGCGGGGCGCCCAGATGCGCCTGCTGCGGGACAACATCGTCATCTACGACGGCGCCATCGCCTCCCTCCAGCGCTTCAAGGACAGCGTGAAGGAGGTCGCCCAGGGCTACGAGTGCGGCATCACCTTTGAGAAGTTCCAGGACATCAAGGAGGGCGATATCGTGGAGGCCTACCTGATGGAGCAGATCGAGGTATAAGAGCCGCGAAGGCGGCCGCGATGTATCGCGGCCCTACGTCCACAAAATGTCTCTCTGGGTTTGCACGTAGAGCCGCCGAAGGCGGCCCCGAACCGGAGCCCAGCGAAGCGGGTCCGGTTCGGAGAGGAGACACAGCGGAAGGAGTGAGCTTTGCCGCCTGCGGCGAAGCGAGTGATCTGGAGCTTGTGTCGACGAGGCGGCCGTGCCGCAAAATTGCTTGAACCCCCATACAGGCCCGTTCCGTCCCCAAGTCATTTGAGGAGGGGGCGGGCCTGTGCGTCTTTCAGGAGGAGATTTTATGAGCGCGGTCACCCTGCTGTGCGCCGACCGGCCCCTGCCCCTGTACGACGCCGGCATCCGCCGGACCAGGACCAGCTCCCACGGCGGGTACACGGTCAGCATGGAGACGAGTGGATTCTCCGTGCAGGAGCACGCCTACTACCGCGAGGCGGTGGAGGAGCTGGGCCTGCGTATGAAGCCCTGCCAATATGAGCTGAATTTACAGGCCACGGCGGAGGACGCGGCGGAGCTGCGGGCCTATCTGGAGCGGAACCTGCGCCCCGGGGAGGCCGTGGAGCTGTGGAACCTGTGGGTGGGGGACGGCCCCGCGCGGCCGCGCCGCTTTGGCGGCAGGCTGGCCGACCTGGACCTGGATACGCTCCGGCAATTGGAGGAGCAGCTCCAGACCTGCCTGACCATCGAGAGATAGACCGGGGGCGCGGCCCCCTGGAAAGGAGAGCACTATGCCGAGCAATCGCATCGGACGCATCAACGAGGAGATCCAGCGGGAGCTGGCCGCCCTCATCCGCACGGTGAAGGACCCCCGGGTCCACGGGCTGGTGTCCATCACGGCGGTGGACACCACCTCCGACCTGCGCTACGCCAAGATCTACGTCAGCGTGCTGGACAAGAGCGACGTGGGCGAGGTGGTGAAGGGCCTCAGGTCCGCCGGGGGCTACCTGCGGCGGGAGCTGGGCCGGGCCCTCCAGCTGCGCTACACCCCGGAGCTGCAGTTTGTGGAGGACGACTCCATCGGCACCGGGGCCCACATCCTGAGCATGCTCCGCGACCCGGAGGTGGTGAAGCCCGCCAACCCGGCCAATGAGCACATCCACCTGGAGGAAGAGGAATGAGCACGATTACCGTCGCCCAGGCCGCGGAATTCCTGCGCGGCCATGACAGCTATCTGATCCTCACCCACAAGCGGCCGGACGGGGACACCATCGGCTGCGCCGCCGGGCTGTGCCGGGGGCTGCGGGCGCTGGGCAAGACCGCCCACATCTGCCCCGGCACCGGGGCCACCCCGGTGTTCGCCCCCTATCTGGAGGGCCTGCTGGCCCCCGAGGGGTACGAGCCCTCCGCCGTGGTCAGCGTGGACATCGCCGCCGCCGGCCTGTTCACCGACGCGGGGCAGCCCTGGCTGGCGCGTGGGGTGGATCTGGCCATCGACCACCACCCCTCCCAGGAGTTTTTTGCCAGGCAGACCTGCCTGGACGCCGGGCGGGCCGCCTGCGGGGAGCTGGTATTCGACATCCTCCGGGAGCTGGGGCCGGTGACCGCCGACATGGCCGCCCCCCTGTATGTGGCCATCGCCACCGACACCGGCTGCTTCCAGTACAGCAGCACCACCGCCCACACCCACCGGGCGGCGGCCGCGCTGATGGACACCGGCCTGGACGTGTTCCCCCTGAACAAGCGCCACTTCCGCACCAAGACCTGGGCCCGGCTCCAGGTGGAGCGCCTGATCGTGGAGCGGATGCACCGCTATGACGGCGGAAAGCTGGCCGTGGCCCCCGTCTCCCTGTCCCTCATGGACGAGGCCGGGGCCGTGGAGGGGGATATGGAGGACATCGCCGCCTTTTTGGGTCAGATCGAGGGGGTGGAGACCTCCGTCACCATCCGGGAGCTGGAGGAGGGCGGCTGCAAGCTGTCCCTGCGCACCGGCGCGGGGCTCAACGCTTCGGCGGTGTGCGCCCTGCTGGGGGGCGGCGGGCATGCCGCCGCCGCCGGCTGCACCGTATCCGGCACCCTGGAGGAGGCCGAGGCCGCCATCCTGGCCGCCATCCGGACGGTGCAGGCGGGGGCGTAGGGCGCGGCCGCCCGGACGCTCCGCCCGCCCTCTGCCGGCGGAGCAGACCGGCAGAAATTTCACGCTTCCCCCCCAGGAGGTCAGCCATGCCCAACGGAATCATCGTCATCGACAAGCCCCGGGAGTGGACGTCCATGGACGTCTGCGCCAAGCTGCGGGGCATCCTCCGCGAGCGGCGGGTGGGCCACGCCGGCACGCTGGACCCCATGGCCACCGGCGTGCTGCCGGTGTTTGTGGGGCGGGCCACCCGGGCGGTGGAGTTCGCGGGAGAATCCGACAAGGAATATATCGCCCAGATAAAACTGGGCGTTGTCACCAACACCCAGGACATCACCGGCCAGGTGTTGGAGACCCGCCCGGTCTCCGTCACCCGGGAGCAGCTGGAGGCGGCCCTGTCCCCTTTCCGGGGAAATATTCTCCAGATCCCCCCCATGTACTCCGCCATCAAGCGGAACGGCAAGAAGCTCTACGAGCTGGCCCGGGCGGGGCAGGAGGTGGAGCGCCCGCCCCGGCCGGTGACCATCCACGCCCTGGAGCTGCTGGACGAGGGCGCGGCCCAGGCCCTGGGGGACAGCGGCTTCGCCCGGGCGGCGGACGCCTGGCTCCTCCGGGTGCGCTGCTCCAAGGGCACCTATGTGCGCACCCTGTGCCACGACATCGGGGCGGCCCTGGGCTGCGGCGGGTGCATGTCCGCCCTGCGGCGCACCGAGGCCGCCGGGTTCACCCTCTCCGACGCCGTGACGCTGGAGGCGGTGCAGGCGGCGGAGGACCCCGCCGCCCTGCTCCGGCCGGCGGACGCCTGCTTCCATGGGTATGGCGCGGTGGAGATCGGGGGCCGGGCCCTGCTTCTGGCGAAAAACGGCAACCCCTTCCCCTGCCCCCCCGGCGTGCCGGATGGGGTCTACCGCTTCTACGGCCCCGGCGGGGAGTTCCTGCTTCTGGGCCGGTGCGCGGGCGGGACGGCCACCACCATCAAGAGCTTTTTCGAGGTGTAAGCGGTATGCAGTCTGACAAACAGCGGGAAAAACGGGTGATCGCCCTGGGCTTTTTCGACGGCGTGCATCTGGGCCACGGGGCCCTGCTGCGCCGGGTGGGGGAGCACGCCGGGGCGCTGGACGCCATCCCGGCGGCGGTGACCTTTGACACCCATCCGGAGAACCTGATCCTAAAGACCCCGGCGGTGCCCCTGCTCACCTCCCCCCTGGACCGGGCGGAGCTGATGCGCCGGTACTACGGCATCAAAGAGGTGATTGTGGCCCACTTTGACGAGCGGATGATGCACATGCCCTGGCGGGACTTTGTCACCGAGTACCTGGTGGGGGAGCACGGCGCGGTCCACCTGGTGGCGGGCCACGACTTCCACTTCGGCTACAAGGGGGAGGGCAACCCGGAGCGGCTCCAGGCCCTGTGCGCCCAGCTGGGCGTGGGCTGCGACATCATCCCCAAGGTGGAGCGGGACCACATCACCGTCTCCTCCACCTACATCCGCACCCTCATCGCCCAGGGGGAGATCGAGCGGGCCAACCAGTTCCTGGGCCACCCCCACACCCTGACGGACACGGTGGCCCACGGCAAGAAGCTGGGCTCCACCCTGGGCTTCCCCACGGTGAACCTGCGCTTCCAGCCCGGCGTGCTGGTGCCCGCCCACGGGGTGTATGCCACCAAGGTGTATGTTGAGAGCGGGGAGAGCCGCCTGGCGGTGACCAACATCGGGGTGCGCCCCACGGTGGACGACGGGGACCGGGTGACGGTGGAGGGATATATCCTGGATTTCCAGGGGGATCTCTACGGACAGACCGTCCGCATGGAGTTCTACAAGCGCCTGCGGGGCGAGCGCCGGTTTGACAGCCTGGAGGCCCTGAAGGAGGAGGTCATGCGCAACGCCCGGCAGACCAGGGAGTACTTCGGCCAATAGGCCCGCCCCATGCAGAGAAGGACCCGCCCATACAGAGAGAGGAGACCGCATGCGCTATTCCAGAGTTTATTCAGGCACAGTTTGCTTCTGCGTCTTTTTGGCGGCCATCGGGCTGATCCTGGGGGAGCCGCACCAGGTGATCCCCGGCATCCGCACCATTGTGCTCATGGAGGACGCGCTGATCACCGACTACATAGAGATCGCGGGGATGAGCGCCGCCTTTGTCAACGCCGCCCTGGTGACCCTGATCAGCCTGGGGCTGCTGTGGCTGTGCAAGGAGTCGGTGAACGGCTTTACGCTGGTGGAGCTGGGCCTGATGGCCGGCTTCGCCCTGTTCGGCAAGAATGTGGCCAACATCTGGCCCATCATCGCCGGCACCTTCCTCTATTCCAAGGTGAAGCGGGAGCCCTTTGGCAAGTATGTGTCCATCTCCCTGCTGGCCACCGCCCTGGCCCCGGTGGTCACCTACGTGGCCCTGGACAACGGCTTCGGCAACCTGTGGTGGGGCATCGCCGTGGGCCTGCTCATCGGCTTTGTGCTGCCCCCGCTGTCCGCCTACACCTATAAGATCCAGAACGGCATGAACCTGTACAACATGGGGTTTGCCTGCGGCATCCTGGCCATGGTGCTGGTGCCGGTGATGAGCTCCATGGGCGCCGACCCGAACATCGCCAGCCACTGGTCCACCGGCAACAACCTGCCCCTGGGCCTGGCCATGGCGGCCCTCTGCGCGGTGCTGATCCTGCTGGGCTTCTTCTTCTGCGGATGGCCGGCCCGGTCCGCCTGGATGGGCTACCGGCGGCTGCTGGTCACCACCGGCCGGGCCCCCAGCGACTATCTGCGCATGTATGGCGCCGCCCCGGTGCTCATCAACATGGGCATCAACGGCCTGATCGGGACGGCGCTGATCCTGATCACCGGCGGGGACCTCAACGGGCCCACGCTGGGGGGCATCTTCGCGGTCATGGGCTTTTCCGCCTTTGGAAAGCACGCGCGGAACATCCTGCCCATCATGGCGGGGGTGGTCATCGGCGGCATGTTCCTGCACTGGCGCATCAACGACCCGGCGGTGCAGCTGGCCATGCTGTTCGGCACCACCCTGGCCCCCATCGCCGGCTACTTCGGCTGGCCCTTCGGCCTGCTGGCCGGGTTCCTGCACTCCTCCGTGGTGCTCCACGCCGGCACCCCGGTGGAGGGTGTCAACCTCTACAACAACGGCTATTCCGGCGGCCTGCTGGCCATTGTGCTCTACCCCCTGCTCACGGAGGCCGTCCGTCACCGCCAGCCGGAGCTGGAGGTCCGGGACTACTTCGACATCATGGAGCACGACGAGCCCCAGCCGCCGGCGGACGACCCGCGGGAATAGCGGCCTGCGGGCACTGAAAGAAAGGTGATCACCTGTGGGGCTGCTTCCCCTGCTCTGGCTCTTCTTCTGCTACTCCTTCCTGGCCTGGGTGCTGGAGACGGCGGCCGCCGCCGTCCGGCACCACAGGTACATCGACCGCAGCGTCCTCTTCGGCCCCTGGTGCGTCTCCTACGGCATCACCGCCGTGATCCTGTCGGCGGGCCTGCCCGAGCTGCGGGGTAACTTCTTCTACCTCTTCCTGGGCAGCGCCGTCGCCGCCACGGTGGTGGAGTGGATCTCCGGCCACCTGCTGGAGCGGGCCACCCACACCCGCTGGTGGGACTACTCCGGCCGCAGGTGGAACCTGGACGGCTACGTCTGTGCGGGCGCCTCCCTGCTGTGGGGCCTGCTGGGCCTGGCGGTGGTCCAGTGGGGCAACCCGCTGCTGCTGCGCCTGTTTGCCTGGATGCCCCCCGTGGTGCGGCAGACGGTGCTCATCGTGCTGCTGTGCGTGCTGGCGGTGGATGTGCTGGGCACGGTGCTCACCCTGCTGGGGGTGCGCAACGTCCTGCCCCCGGTGGAGGGGCTCAATAGCCGCCTGGCCGCCCTCTCCGTGCGCATGGGGGAGTGGATCCTCCGCCGCACCGAGGGCCGCATCCAGCGGGCCTACCCCCGGGCCGACTTCGTCCGGCGGAAGCGGGAGAAGGTCAAGGCAAGCCCCTTTGTCCGGGGCACCAGCTTTTACAGCGTTATGCTCCTCTTCCTGGCGGGGGGCGTGGCCGGCGACCTGGCGGAGACCCTGTTCTGCCGGGTGCGGCTGGGCTGGTGGATGAGCCGGAGCAGCGTGGTGTGGGGCCCCTTCAGCATCGTGTGGGGCCTGGCCCTGGCGGCGGCCACCCTGCTGCTCTACAAGTACCGGGACCGCTCCGCCAGCTTTTTCTTCGTGGCCGGCACCCTGCTGGGCGGCCTGTACGAATACCTGTGCAGCGTGTTTACCGAGCTGGTGTTCGGCACCGTGTTCTGGGACTACAGCGCCATCCCCTTCAACCTGGGCGGGCGCATCAACCTGCTCTACTGCTTCTTCTGGGGCTTTGCCGCCGTGGCCTGGTTCAAGGGCCTCTACCCCATCCTGGCCAAATGGATCGCCAAAATCCCGCCCCGGCCGGGGAAAATCCTGGTGTGGGCGCTGACGGTGTTCATGGCCGTCAACATGGCGGTGAGCGCCGTGGCCCTGACCCGGTACAGCCAGCGGGCCGCCGGCGTGCCCGCCGACCAGTCCTGGCAGGTGTGGATGGACGCCCACTACGGCGACGACGTGATGGAGCGCATCTACCCCTACGCCAAGATGACCGACTGAGCAGCCCAGGCCAGAAAGCGGCCGGCGGGTGCATCCATCGGATGCACCCGCCGGCCTTTTGCCGTTTCCGGCGGCGCGCGTCTGTGCGGTTCTCTGGGGGGTGGAACGCCCAAGGCGGTTCACGGCCTTGCTACGGGTAATCCAGCCAGACGCAGTCCACGATGTCGATGTCGACCTTCACCAATTTTTCCTCGATAAAGACAGCGGCCCGCTTTGGGTTCCCGGAGCGGGGCCCCGAAGAGGCCGCACGGTAGAAAGGCCCCCGGGCAATGCCCGGGGGCCTTGGCAGTAGAACTTACTTGTAGAGCTCGACGAGACGGGTCAGGTGCTCGTACCGCTCCTTGGCGGCCTCTTCGTTCTGGGCGAAGAGCTCCTTGGCGCGCTCGGGGAAGGCGCGGGTCAGGGAGGAGTAGCGGGCCTCGTTCATCAGGAACTCCTGGTAGCCGCCGGCGGGGGCCTTGGAGTCCAGGGTGAAGGGGTTCTTGCCCGCGGCCTTGTTGGCGGGGTTGAACCGGAACAGGTTCCAGTAGCCGCACTCCACGGCCTTCTTCATCTCCACCTGGCAGTTGGCCATGCCGCCCTTGATGGAGTGCATCTCGCAGGGGGCGTAGCCGATGACCAGGGAGGGGCCGTGATAGGCCTCGGCCTCCCGGATGGCGGCCAGGGTCTGGTTGGGGTTGGCGCCCATGGCCACCTGGGCCACGTAGACGTAGCCGTACTGCATGGCGATCTCCGCCAGGCTCTTCTTGGGCTGGGGCTTGCCGGCGGCGGCGAACTGGGCCACCTGGCCGATGTTGGAGGCCTTGGAGGCCTGCCCGCCGGTGTTGGAGTACACCTCGGTGTCGAACACGAAGATGTTCACATCCTCGCCGGAGGCGATGACGTGGTCCAGGCCGCCGTAGCCGATGTCGTAGGCCCAGCCGTCGCCGCCGAAGATCCAGATGGACTTCTTGGGCAGGTACTCCTTCTCCTGGAGGATCTCAGCGGCCAGCTTACAGGCGTCGCAGTCGCAGAACTGCTTGCCGGCGGCCTTCAGCTCCTGGCCGTGGGCGGCCAGCTTGGCGTTGGGGAGGGCGCACAGCTCATCCACGGTGCACAGGCCGTCCTCCAGGGCGGCCACGTAGGCCTTGGCGGCCTCGGCGTTGGCCTCGCCGTCGTCCATGGTGTCCAGCCACTTCTGGCCGGCCTCCTTGATGGCGGCGGAGCACCAGGACACCTCCATCAGCTGGCGGGTCTTGTCCGCCAGCCGGTCGCGGACGGCCTTCTGGCCCAGGAACAGGCCCAGGCCGTGCTCGGCGTTGTCCTCAAACAGGGAGTTGGCCCAGGCGGGACCCTTGCCCTCCTTGTTGATGGTGTAGGGGGAGGTGGCGGCGGGACCGCCCCAGATGGAGGAGCAGCCGGTGGCGTTGGAGACGTACATCCGGTCGCCGCACACCTGGGTCACCAGGCGGGCATAGGCGGTCTCGGCACAGCCGGCGCAGGAGCCGGAGAACTCCAGCAGGGGCTGCTTGAACTGGCTGCCCTTGACGGTCTTGATGTCCTCCATGTCGGCCTTGGGGGCCACCTTGGCCACCATGTAGTCGAACACGGCCTGCTGCGCGGCCTGGGACTCCTGGGGCTTCATCTCCAGGGCCTTGACCGGGCAGGTGCTCACGCACACGGAGCAGCCCATGCAGTCCAGGGGGGAGATGGCCAGGGCGAACTTGTACACGCCCTTGCCGGCGCCGGCCTTGATGTCCACGATCTTGGCCTGCTCGGGGGCGTTCCCGGCCTCCTCCTCGGTGAGGGCGTAGGGCCGGATGGTGGCGTGGGGGCAGACGTAGGCGCACTGGTTGCACTGGATGCACTTGTTGGCGTCCCACTCGGGCACGCTGACGGCCACGCCCCGCTTCTCGTAGGCGGAGGCGCCCTGGCAGAAGGTGCCGTCCTCATGGCCGTCGGCGAAGGCGGACACGGGCAGGCTGTCGCCGTCCATGCGGCCCACGGGCTCCATGATCTCCCTGACCATCTTGACGGTGGCGGGGTCGCCAGCCAGGTTCTCCTGCGCGGGCTGGTCCTGGGCGGTGGCCCAGGAGGCGGGCACCTCAAACCTGTGGAAGGCGGTGGCGCCGATGTCGATGGCCTTGTGGTTCATATCCACCACGTCCTGGCCCTTCTTCAGGTAGGAGTGGGTGGCGGCGTCCTTCATGTAGCCGATGGCCTCGGCCTCGGGCATCACCTTGGCCAGGGCGAAGAAGGCGGACTGCAGGATGGTGTTGGTGCGCTTGCCCATGCCGATCTCGATGGCCAGGTCGATGGCGTTGATGGTGTAGACCTGGATGTTGTGCTCGGCAATGTAGCGCTTGGCCACGGCGGGCATGTGGTGATCCAGCTCCTCGTCAGACCACTGGCAGTTGATGAGGAACACGCCGCCGTCCTTCACGTCCCGGACCATGGGGAAGCCCTTGACGATGTAGGCGGGCACGTGGCAGGCCACGAAGTCGGCCTTGTTGATATAGTAGGGGGCGCGGATGGGCTGGTCGCCGAAGCGCAGGTGGCTGATGGTCACGCCGCCGGTCTTTTTGGAGTCGTACTGGAAGTAGGCCTGCACGTACTTGTCGGTGTGGTCGCCGATGATCTTGATGGAGTTCTTGTTGGCGCCCACGGTGCCGTCGCCGCCCAGGCCCCAGAACTTGCACTCGATGGTGCCGGGGGCCGCGGTGTTGGGGGAGGGCTTCTCCTCCAGGGAGGTGAAGGTCACGTCGTCCACGATGCCCACGGTGAACTGCCGCTTGGGCTCGGCCTTGGTCAGCTCCTCATACACGGCGAACACGTTGCTGGGCGGGGTGTCCTTGGAGCCCAGGCCGTAGCGGCCGCCGATGATGGTGGCCTGCCGGCCGGCGTTGGCGAAGGCGGTGACCACGTCCAGGTACAGGGGGTCGCCCTGGGCGCCGGGCTCCTTGGTGCGGTCCAGCACGGCGATCTTGGTGGCGGTGGCGGGAATGGCCTCCAGCAGCTTGTCGGCGCGGAAGGGGCGGTACAGGCGCACCTTCACCAGGCCCACCTTCTCGCCGTGGGCGTTCAGGTAGTCGATGACCTCCTCGGCCACGTCGCAGATGGAGCCCATGGCGATGATCACCCGGTCGGCGTCGGGGGCGCCGTAGTAGTTGAACAGCTGATAGTTGGTGCCCAGCTTGGCGTTGACCTTGCCCATGTACTCCTCGACAATGCCGGGGATGGCGTCGTAGTACTTGTTGGCGGCCTCGCGGTGCTGGAAGAAGATGTCGCCGTTCTCGTGGGAGCCGCGCATGACGGGCCGCTCGGGGTTCAGGGAGCGCTTGCGGAAGGCCTCCACCGCGTCCATGTCCACCATGTCGGCCAGATCCTCGTTGTCCCAGATGGCGATCTTCTGGATCTCGTGGGAGGTGCGGAAGCCGTCAAAGAAGTTGAGGAAGGGGACCCGGCCCTTGATGGCGGCCAGGTGGGCCACGGCGCCCAGGTCCATGACCTCCTGGGGGTTGCTCTCGGCCAGCATGGCGAAGCCGGTCTGGCGGCAGGCCATGACGTCGGAGTGGTCGCCGAAGATGTTCAGCGCGTGGGTGGCCACGGTGCGGGCGGACACGTGGAACACGGCGGGCAGCAGCTCGCCGGCCAGCTTGTACATGTTGGGGATCATGAGCAGCAGGCCCTGGGAGGCGGTGTAGGTGGTGGTCAGCGCGCCCGCGGCCAGGGAGCCGTGGACGGTGCCGGCTGCGCCGGCCTCAGACTGCATCTCCACCACCTTGACGGTGGTGCCGAAGATGTTCTTGCGGCCCTGGGCAGCCCACTGGTCCACGTTGTCGGCCATGGGGCTGGAGGGGGTGATGGGGTAGATGCCCGCCACCTCGGTGAAGGCGTAGGACACATGGGCGGCGGCAGTGTTGCCGTCCATCGTTTTCAGCTTTCTCGCCATTGAAACGATTCCTCCTCTTTTCTGTGGTTCCAGGGCAATGGGAATCTGTCCCCGCCGCCCGCGCCGGCCGGGCCCGATTCCCATTACCCTGGCGGTTTTCCATGCGCTCAACCGGCCCTGCGCCGTTTAAGCGCCTACATTGTAACACCATCTGAACCGTTTGTAAATCCATTCTTCCGCCTGTGGGGAAAATTTTCTGTTTTTGTTCGCAAATCAGCGAAAAAGTACAACAAAGCGGGGGGAAATTTTCCAAAAACTTCGATTATTAGCTATAACTAACTAAACTAAGCAGGCTAAATTTCCGGGGGTCTCCCCCGTCTGGCCGCCCCCTTGGCAGGCCATGCCCTTCATGGTATAATAGCCCCATATACCGGCGGGCTGGCACGGCCCGCGCCCGGCCTCCGGCCGGGGCCGCGGGGGGCGCCAGTCTCCCGCGGGACGCTTTGCGGGAGCTTGGGACAAAATACGGGGAAAGGCGGCGGTTTGGATGCTCTGTGAGGTGCGCTCCCTGGGATTGAGCGGGATTTCGGGCTACGAGGTGAGGGCGGAGTGCGACCTGTCCGCCGGGCTGCCCGCCTTTGAGATCGTGGGCCTGCCGGACACGGCGGTGAAGGAGGCCAGGGACCGGGTGCGCGCCGCCATCAAAAACTGCGGCTTCCCCTTCCCGGTGTCCCGCATCACCGTCAACCTGGCCCCGGCGGACCGGCGGAAGGTGGGCACGGTGTACGACCTGCCCATGCTGGTGGGCATCCTGGCCGCCGG
>CALWXU010000061.1 GCA_944385585.1 uncultured Flavonifractor sp. | reverse complement strand
TTGGCAGGATGTTTCTTTACTATCCCATACCACTTATAACTTGCAAAGCAAGACAGGTCCTGCTATAATCGTCTTAGCTGAAACGAATCTCCTTAGGTACCTTGTACTTGTCCCCCCGCAAACAAGCACATTGTCCCTAAATAATGACTCACAAAAGAGTCCGAGGAAATTCGTTTCCCCGGGCTCTTTTTTATTTATTTTCTGTTTTTAGCCCGGGTTTTGGCTTGATTTGGAACTAATTTTGAACTTTTTGGAAAAAGATGGGGTGGTCGACCGACGGTCAAAATGGTCGGACAAACGACCGTTTTGGAAGGGATGACCACAAAACAGCAGAAAGCTATCGAGGGCCGGACACAATGTGTCCGGCCCTTTTCCATACCTGGGTGTTCTCCGGCGCCCGCCGGGAGGCGGGCCTGGGGTTTGCTTTGTCAGGTGGAACCTGGGAATAGGGACAGACGCGGGGGGAATAGAGTGGAAATGGAGGTGTGACATATGTTCCCAGCCTGGATTCTATTGACCCTCAACAGCCTGTTTTTCACGCTGAGGCTCACAGGTGGAGTAAACGGCTCCTTTCCGCGCCCCTTGAAGGCGGAGGAGGAGCGCATGTACCTGGATCGGATGGTTCAGGGTGATTTGGAGGCACGGAATAAGCTGATAGAGCACAACCTGCGCCTGGTGGCCCATATTATCAAGAAATACTACACCCCCAACGGAGACCAGGACGACCTGATTTCCATCGGAACCATCGGCCTGATCAAGGGGATCAGTACATTCAAACCGGATAAAAATGTCCGCTTGGCCACCTATGCCTCCCGGTGTATTGAAAATGAAATCCTGATGTACTTCCGCGCCCAGCGAAAGCTGCAGGGGGAGGTGTCCCTGTCTGACACCCTGGACGGAGGGGATGGAGACGGCAGCGCCCTCTCTCTGATGGACACCATCTGCATAGACGACAATATGCTGGAGGAGCTGGACACCCGTGACGCCTGCGCCAAGGTGCGCCGGTGCGTGGCCCAGTGCCTGGATGAGCGGGAGGCTATGATTATTACCCTGCGCTACGGGCTGAACGCCCGCCCGCCCCTGACCCAGAGAGAAATCGCTGCCAAGTGCGGCATCTCCCGGTCCTATGTATCCCGCATCGAAAAGAAAGCACTGAAGAAGCTGGAGGCGGCCATGGGGGCATAGGGGTCGGGGGATTATGGCCTCTCCAGAAGAAGGGCGGAGGCGCCGCTTCCTGCGGCGCCTCTGCCTTTTTATGAAAACCGCTCGCCGGAGCGGGTTGCAAGCGGGAGGGCGGCGGTAAAGGTGACCACGCCGCCGGACAGGTGGGCGGTGAGGCGCCCGTGGTGCCGGGCAACGATGGCCCGGGCGGTGGACAGGCCGATGCCATAACCGCCGCTGCCGCGGGAGCGGGAGGAGTCCGCCCGGTAGAACCGGTCGAACAGCCGGGGCAGCTGGGCGGGGTCCAGGGAGGCGCAGGGGTTGGCGACGGACAGAAGGGCCCAGCGGCCTCTGCGGGCCAAAGAGAGGCGGATGGCTCCCCCCTCGTCGCAGTATTTCACCGCGTTGTCCAGCAGGAGGGAGCAAAGGCGGGACAGGTTGTCCTCTACGCCGGGGAGGACCAGGCCGGGCTCGACCTGGATGGAAAGGCTTTTTCCGGACGCCTCCGCCAGGGGGAGGAAGTCCTCCGCGGCCCGCTCCGCAATTTGGCTCAACTCCACGGGAGCGGCGGCCTCGTCCGGCAGGGTCTCCTCGGTACGGGCCAGCTCGATGAGGTTCTGGATCAGCCGGTCCAGACGGCCCACCTGGGCCTGGGTGCTCTCCAGCCATCGGTTTTCCCCCAGGGAATCGGAGAGCAGGCCGGTGTTGGCGGAGATGATGGCAAGTGGGGTTTTCAGCTCGTGGGAGGCATCGGTGACGAACTGGCGCTGGCGCTCCAGATTTTCCACAAAGGGGCGGGTCACCCGCCGGGAGAGGAGCAGCAGCAGGAGAAAGACGGTGAGGATACAGAAGCCGGCGGCCAGCAGGGTGATGCGCAGGACGCTGCCGGCCCCCTGGAGCTGGAGAAAACAGTCCAGCACCACAATGGTGCTGCCGCTGTCGGCCTCATCAAACACGCCGTAGCGGTAATAGCCCAGATACCCGGCGCGCCTGCCTCCGTCCAAAATGCCTCCCACCTGCTTCAGCACCATCTGCCGGTCCAGGGCGGCGATGTGCTCGGCGTCCACCTCAATGACCTCCCGGTTTTCTGTCAGGTGGACAATAAAGTAGCGGGTTTCGAAGGGGGTTTCCAGGGTCACCTGGAAGCCGCTGTGGGCCGCCGGGTCCACCGGGTCCTGGGGAGCAGGGAACTCGCCGCCGGTCTGATAGAGCAGCTCTACCCCCGCGTCCGCCCGCTGGGTGATGAGGTGCCGGTAGCCCCCGTTGATGGCCAGGCACAGGAGGGCCAGCGTGCCCACCAGGGAGGCCATGGCGATGAGAAGAAAGCGGCGGCGGAGGGCGCGGATCACGCCCCCACCTCCAGGGTGTAGCCCCGGCCGCGGCTGGCGGTGATGCGCACGGTGGAGTGGAGCCCCTCCAGCTTGCGGCGCAGATAGGAGATGTAGGCCCATACCACGTTGACCTCCGCGTCGCTCTCGTAGCCCCAGATGCGCTCCATGAGCTGCTCGGTGGACAGGAAGCCGCCCTTTTGACGCATGAGCAGCTCCAGCAGCTGGAATTCCTTGTTGCCCAGGCGCACAGAGGCGCCATGGGCGGACAGCTCAAAGGTGGCGCGGTCCAGGGTCAGGTCCCCCGCCGTCAGCTGGCTGGGGGTGTAGGATGTGCACCGACGGGTGAGGGCCCGCACCCGGGCCAGAAACTCACCCATGGCGAAGGGCTTGGTGAGATAGTCGTCCGCCCCGGCGTTGAGTCCCCGGATGCGGTCGTCCACCTCGCTCTTGGCGGTGAGCAGGAGCACGGGGGTGGCCACCCCCTTCTCCCGGAGCAGGCGGAGCACCTCCAGCCCGTCCCGCTGGGGCATCATGATGTCCAGCACCAGGCCGTCATAGTTCTCCGCCAGCCCGTAGTCCAGGGCGTCCGCCCCGTTATATACCACATCGACAGAGTAGTGCTCCCGCTTCAGCATGGTTTCCAGGGCGGCGGCCAGATCCCGCTCGTCCTCAGCCAGCAAAATGCGCATGGTTCAAGACTCCTTTATGATGAATTGGTCATAGACCACCCCCTTACTATACCGGCAGACTGTGCCGATGCTGTGGACAATTCTTGAACGTTTTGCAAACTTTACCCCTAAGCCGCGGCGCCGTCCGCTTCCGCCCCCAGGTCCAGGGCGCACTGGAGGATGCCGCCGTCCCCAACGGTGACGGTGAGGGCCGTCTCTGCGGTTCCGGAGAGGACGGTAAGGACGGCCGTCCCATCCCCGTTGTCCGCCACGTCGGTGACAGAGCCCTCAGAGAGCTGGAGCTCCAGGACACCCAGCTGGGCGCCGGAGGAATCGGCCAGCACCAGCTCCGCCGTGCCGGTCCGGGGCAGGCCGCCCACGGTGAGCCTGCCGTCGGAATCCGTGGGGTAGTCCGCCTGCTCCCCGTCGATGGTGAGCTGGACCGAGGCGTCGGCCAGGGCCGCTCCGTCGCTGTCCAGGAAGGTGAAGGAGAGGGCCAGGGCGTCCGCCTCAGCCGTCCCGTCGGTCTCCTGCGCGGGCGCCGTGCTCTCCGTCTCCGGGGATGGGGAGACCGTCTCTGTCTCTGCAGTGGGGGAGCTGGCACTGCCCCCCGTCTCCGTCCCGGTATCCGAGGAGCAGGCGGCAAGGGCCGCCAAAAGCAGCGCCGCGCTCAGTCCCACGGCGAGGGATCTGTGCTGTCTCATGAAAATCACTCCAATCCAATTTGTCCGGGGCCGGCCTGGGCCTCGCCCCGTGGCCCTATGGTAGCATGTCAACTCAAAAGGGACTTTAAGGAGGTTTTTTAAGTTGGTTTAAGGCCGCCTCGATATACTATGAGGGAATGCCCCGGCCCTCCGGGGCTGGAAGGAGGAAGCGATTTGATTGAGATTGAACATCTCACCAAGCGGTATGGAAGCCATACGGCGGTATCTGACCTGAACCTGACCATCGAGGCGGGGCAGATCTATGGCTTCCTGGGCCCCAACGGGGCGGGCAAGTCCACCACCATGAATATCATGACCGGCTGCCTGGCGTCCACCGAGGGAACCGTGCGCATTGACGGCTACGATATCTATGAGGAGCCGGCACAGGCCAAGGCCCGCATCGGCTATCTGCCGGAGCAGCCGCCCCTCTACCTGGATATGACCCCTCTGGAGTACCTGGCCTTTGTGGCCAAGGCCAAGGGGGTGAAAGGGCAGGACAGGCAGCGGCAGCTGGAGCGGGCCATGGAGGTCACCCAGATCGACGGGGTGAAGGACCGGCTGATCAAGAACCTGTCCAAGGGCTACAAGCAGCGGGTGGGCATCGCCCAGGCCCTGCTGGGGGAGCCCCGGGTGATCATCCTGGACGAGCCCACGGTTGGCCTGGACCCCATCCAGATCATCGAGATCCGGGAGCTGATCCAGCAGCTGGGCCGGGAGCACACCGTGATCCTCAGCAGCCACATCCTCTCTGAGGTGCGGGCGGTGTGCGACCGGATCATGATCATCTCCAAGGGCAGGCTGGTGGCCAGCGACACCCCGGACAATCTGGAGAAGCTCTTTGCCGGCACCGCGGCCCTGGAGCTCACCGTCAAGGGGGGCGAGGAGGCCATCCGCTCCGCCCTGGGCGGCCTGCCCGGCGTGGCTGGCCTCAGCCTCCACGACGGGGAGGTGGAGGGGGCCGCCGGGGTCACCCTGGAGAGCGACCCGCCCGCCGATCTGAGCGAGGCGGTGTTCCGCGCCTGCGCCGCGGCAGACCTGCCCATCCTCCGCATGAGCATGCGCAGGGCCAGCCTGGAGGACGTGTTCCTGGAGCTCACCGCCGGCGACACGCCGGAGCCCGCCGCCGGAGAGCTGGAGGGCGCGGAAAAGCCAGAGGAAGAATCGGAGCTTCCGGGCGGAGACGGCCCGGAGCAGGGGGACGACGAGGGAGGTGAGCGGCCGTGACGGCCATCTACGAGCGGGAGCTGCGCTCCTACTTCAACGGCATGACGGCCTATGTATTTGTGGCCTTCCTGCTGCTCTTTGCGGGCATCTACGCCATGCTCTACAACCTGAACAACGGCTATCCCAACTTTGAGTATGTGCTCCAGAGTATGACCATCATCTTCCTCATCGCCATCCCCATCCTGACCATGCGGGTGATCGCCGAGGAGCGGCGGCAAAAGACCGACCAGCTGCTCTACGCCCTGCCCGTGGGCATGACCCGGGTGGTGCTGGGCAAGTATCTGGCCCTGCTCACCGTGGTGGCCCTGCCCTGCGCCATCATGGTGCTCTATCCCGTCCTGCTGTCCACCTTCGGCGCCGTGTCCTTCCGCACCGCCTATGGGGCGCTGGCGGGCTTTCTTCTGCTCTCCGCCGCTCTGGCGGCCATTGGGCTGCTCATCTCCTCCCTGACGGAGAACCAGGCGGTGGCGGCAGGGCTGTGCTTCGCGGTGATGCTGCTGCTCTATTTCATGGGCGACCTGTCCTCCTTCGTGCCCAGCTCGGCCAGCGCCTCTCTGGGGGCCCTGATCATCGCCGTGGCGGCGCTGGCCGGGGCGGTGCGCCTGCTCACCCGCTCCACTCCGGCCGCCCTTGCGGTGGCCATTGTGGGGGAGGGAGGCCTGCTGGCCGGCTATGTGGCCGCGCCGGACGCCTTCACCGGATTGTTCGGCAGGGTGATGGACGGCCTGTCCGTCTTTGAGCGGTTCTATACCTTTGCGGACGGGGTGTTCGACCTCAGCGCCGCCCTGTACTTTCTGACCATCATCGGGGTGTGCCTGTTCCTGTCGGTGCAGTCCATGGAGAAACGGAGGTGGAGCTGATGGCCCTGCCCAAATGGAAAAAACCGGAGAAGGGGGCCGTGCGCGCCTCCTTTCGCACCCGGGCCTTTCACGCCGGCGGCTACAGCCTGGCCGCCGCCGCTGTGGTGATCGCCATCGCCGTGGTGGTCAACCTGGTGGCCGGGGCCCTGCCCGCCTCCTGGACCCGCATTGACCTCACGGACACCGGCCTGTACAGCCTGTCCAGCCAGACCCAGCAGATCGTCTCCGGCCTGGAGGACGAGGTCACCGTCTACTGGATCGTCCAGGACGGCTATGAGGACGCCGCCCTGGAGCAGCTGCTGGCCCGCTACGAGGGCCTGTCCGACCGCCTGACCGTGGAGGCGCGGGACCCGCTGGTCTACCCCAGCTTCGCCCAGCAGTACACCAGCGAGACCCTCTACAACAACAGCCTGATCGTGGCCTGTGGAGACCGCAGCCGCTACATCAGCTACTATGACATCTATGTCACCGACTACAGCAGCTACTATACCACCGGCACCACCTCCACGGAGTTCGCCGGGGAGGGGGAGCTGACCGCCGCCATCAACTATGTCACCAGCGACGACCTCCCCCGTGTGTACACCCTCACCGGCCACGGGGAGAGCGGCCTGCCCGCCGAGCTGGAGGGGGCTGTGGAGGACGACAACCTGGAGCTGGCGGAGTTGAGCCTGCTCACCCAGGAGGGCGTGCCGGAGGACGCGGATGCGCTGCTCATCTACTCCCCCCAGAGCGACCTGTCCAGCGGGGAGGCGGAGATGATCCTCACATACCTCCAGGGGGGCGGCAAGCTGCTGCTGGTCACCGACTACACGGACGCCGACATGCCCAACCTGATGGGGCTCATGGAGGAGTACGGCGCCTCTCTGGCCGACGGCATTGTCATCGAGGGGGACAGCTCCCACTACCTGCAGGGCTACAGCTACTACCTGCTGCCGGACGTGAGCACCCACGCCATCACCAGCCCCATCTCCGAGGGGGGCTACTACGTGCTCATGCCCATCGCCCAGGGCATCCAGGTGGCGGACGAGCTGCGGGATGGTCTCACGGTCAACCAGCTGCTCACCACCTCTGACCAGGCCTATGCCAAGCCGGACGGCTACGGCATCACCACCTACGACAAGGAGGAGGGGGACATCGACGGCCCCTTCGCCCTGGGCGTGGCCATCTCGGAGGAGGTGGAGGACGGGGAGACCGGCATCGTCTGGCTCACCACCTCCCAGATGTTCAGCAGCAGCGACCCCTGGACGGCGGCCTCCGCCAATACGGACCTGTTCCTCAACGCCCTGGGCTGGATGTGTGAGCAGGAGGACGCTGTGTCCATTCGGGCCAAGAGCCTGTCCACCGAGTACCTGACCGTCCCCGCCTCCTCCGCCTCCACCTGGAGCCTGATCCTGGTGGCGGCGGTGCCCCTGGCCTTCCTGGCCTGCGGCGCCTACGTGACGGTCACAAGGAGGAAACGCTGACATGAAACGAGGTAAAAAGCTCATCGCCCTGTGCGGGGTGCTGGTGGTCCTGGTGGCGGCATACGCCGTCACCAGAACCCTCACCGCCGAGCCGGAGGAGGACGGGGGCGTGTCCGTGGCCGCCCTGGACGGGGAGACCCTCACCGGCCTGTCCTGGACGGCGGACGGGGAGACCCTGTCCCTGGTGAAGGAGGGGGACTCCTGGTCCTACGAGGGCGACAGCAGCTTCCCCCTGGACGCCGGCGTGCCGGAGCGCATGCTCGCCGCCCTGGCCGACGTCACCGCAAGCCGCGCCATTGACAGCCCGGAGGCCCTCTCTGAGTACGGCCTGGACGAGCCGGCCCTCACCATCACCGCCGCGGCGGAGGACGGCACGCAGACCACCTTCGCCCTGGGCGACCTGAACGAGATGACGGACGAGTACTACCTCCTCTGCAACGGGGACGAGAGCCGGCTCTATCTGGTGGACAGCACCCTCTACGACGCCTTCCACCTGGGGCTGTACGACATGGTGGAGATGGAGCTGCTGCCCGACTTCGGCACGGTGGTGAGCCTGGATATCGACCAGCCGGGCGGAAGCCTGTCCCTGCGCTACGTGGAGGACAGCGCCGACCTCTACTTCAACAGCGGCTACCACTGGTTCCTGGAGCGGGACGGCGCCCAGCTGGCCCTGGACACCTCCTCAGTTTCCAGCCTGTACGGGAATGTCACCGGCCTGAGCTGGCTGTCCTGCGCGGCCTATCATGTCAGCGAGGAGGATCTGGCCGGCTACGGCCTGGACGACGGCTCCGCGGTGGTGGTCACCCTGACCTATGAGCTCACCGAGACGGTGGAGACCGGGGAGACCGACGAGGAGGGCAACCCCGTCACCGAGGAGCGGACCACCACCTACCCCTTCGTCCTGCGCATCGGCGACGGGACAGAGGAGGGCGCCTATGCCATGCTCAACGGCTCGGACATGGTGTACCTGATCGACACCGAGACGGCGGACGCCCTGCGGTACGCCTCCTACGCCTCCCTGCGGCCAGCCGCCCTGTGCGACATGGACTGGGACACCGTCAACCGGCTGGAGGTGACAGCGGGCGGGGTGGACACCGCCATCTCCTTTGACATCCAGGAGGTGGAGACCACCGACGAGAACGGCGAGACAGTCACCGAGACGGCCCCCCTCTACACCGCCGACGGCGCGGAGCTGGACAGCGATGCGGTGGAGGCCCTGCTGGACGCCATCGCGGACCTGACCATCACCGGGCAGGCCAGCGGCGGGGCGGGGACCGGGACGGCGCTGGCCCAGTTCACCTTCCACCGGGAGGGGGAGGCCCTCTCCCGGCTGACCCTCGCCCTGTATGAGTACGACGCGGGCTCCTGCCTGGCCTCCTTCCACGGGGAGGACGGCCTGCTGGTGGAGCGCTCCGCCGTGGACAGCCTGCTGGATCTCCTGGATACCGCCCTGGCGGACTGACGACGGCCGCCCGGTTCCGGCTTGCAAAACCGCCGGCAAGCTGATAGAATAAGGGCATCAGCAAGGAATGGCGGTGAGGAAATGGGTGGACTGTTCTCCGTGGGGGTGCTGCTGGCCCTGGTTGGGGGGATCTTCCTGCTGGTCCCTCTGGATACGCTCCAGAAGGCATTCCGCCGGATGCGCTCCAAAACCGGGACCAAGGTCGGCGGCGCCGTGCTGATCGCGGCGGGCATCCTGCTGATGCTCTGCGGGTAAAACGGGACAGAGAACCACGGGCCCCCCGGTGAGAGCCGGGGGGCCTGGATTTTATGGGATCAGCCCCCGCAGCAGGCCGGAGGCCCACAGCTGCCTGGCCAGCACCCCCGCCAGGGGGGCCAAGAGCAGCCCCGCCACCCCGAAGGCCCGGAAGCCCACATACATGCACGCCAGGGCGGCCAGGGGCGGCAGCCCGACCCGCTTCCCGATCAGCCGGGGCTCCAGCAGGCTGCGGGCCAGCCACACCACGGCGTAGAGGGCCAGCAGGCCCAGCCCCAGGCGGGTGCGCCCCATCAGAAGCATGGCGGCGGCCCAGGGCAGGAGCACCGTCCCCGCGCCGAACACCGGGAGGGCGTCCACCAGGGCGGTGAGCCCGGCCAGCAGCACAGCGGGCTCCACCCCCAGCAGGAGGAAGCCCAGCACCAGCTGGCCGAAGGTGGACAGCATCAGCAGGCCCTGGGCCCTCAGCCAGCCGCCGAAGGCCCCCTTGAGACCGGCGCCGGCCTCTCCAAGCCGCTTCCGCCACTGGGCGGGGACCCGCCGCCCCGCAGCCTCCAGCAGGGCGGGACGGCCGGCGCTGGTGAAGTAGGTAGCCAGGAAGGTGGTAAAGAGGAACAGCCCGGCGGCGGGGAGGGCGGAGGCCAGGCCGGCAGCCGCCCCCGCCAGGGCCGCCGAGAGGCGGCCGGGCAGGGCGGAGCCCTGGGCGGCCAGCTGCTCCAGGGCGTTCCTGGCCGCGTCCTGGAGAGGGAGGGGCAGCGCCACCAGGAAGCGGTAGGCCCAGCCCTCCAGCTGCTCCGCCAGGGCGGGCAGGCGGTCCAGCAGGGCGGGCAGACGGCCAGGCAGGGCGGACAGCTCATACCATACCCGCCACGCCGCCAGGCCCAGCAGACCCAGCAGGGCGGCGGCCAGGGCGGCGGTGCACAGGGCGGCCGCCGCCCGCCGTGGGAGGCGGAGGCGGCTGGTGAGCAGGACCACGGCGGGCTCCAGCAGGGAGGCCAGGCCCCAGGCCGCCAGGAAGGGGAGCAGCCAGGGCAGCAGGAAGCGGACAGCCAGCCAAAGCCCAGCCGCGGCCAGGGCGGCATAGGCCAGCCGGAGCAGAAGCCGCAGATGCTTGTTTTCCGGCAACAGACAGCCCCCCTCCCCTGGATATGTGGGAATTGAACAAAAAAGATGGGTCGAACTGTGGAGAAATCAGCGCTCCCCGCTGGGATTGGCCCTTGCGGCAGAGCCGTGGGATGTGCTACAATAGACCACAGGTGAAAAACAAATGGCTTTCTATTGCGGACACAACAGGACCGGAGGTGCATAGCATGGGAAAGAGGCCCAGCTATTTTATTGTGGAGGCCGGCGCCCTGCCTGAGATCTTCCTGAAGGTGGCGGAGGCCAAGCGGCTCCTGGAGACCGGAGAGGCGGCCACCGTGCACCAGGCGGCCCGCCGGGCCGGCATCAGCCGCAGCGCCTTTTATAAGTATAAGGACGCGGTGCGGCCCTTCAACGACATGCTCCACGGGCGGATCGTCACCTTCCAGTTCCTGCTGAAGGATGAGCCGGGGGTGCTGTCCGCGGTCCTGAATATTTTTGCCCAGACCGGCGGGAATATTCTCACCATCAACCAGGCCATCCCGGCCAGCGGCTGCGCGGCGGTGACGGTGGGGGCGGAGACCTCCGGCATGGCGCTGACCCTGGAGGAGCTGATGGACCAGGCCCTGGAGATGGAGGGCGTCCTGCGCTGTGAGATTCTGGCGGGCTGAGGGCCCGGACCGAGGAGGAGAGACAGAAATGGTAAACGTGGCGATTTTGGGCTTTGGCGTGGTGGGCTCCGGCGTGGCCGAGGTGCTGGCGGAAAACGGCCCCCACATCGACCGGAAGGTGGACGATCTCATCCGGCTGAAATATATCCTGGACGTGCGTGACTTCCCGGACAGCCCCTTCGGGGACAAGGTGGTCCACGATTTCTCCGTGATTGAGAACGACCCCGAGGTGTCCATTGTGGTGGAGACCATCGGCGGGGCCAGGGCGGCCCTGGACTTCACCCGCCGGGCCCTGCAGGCGGGCAAGAGCGTGGTCACCTCCAACAAGGAGCTGGTGGCCGAGCACGGCTGCGAGCTGCTGCAGCTGGCGGCGGAGAAGGGGGTCAGCTACCTGTTTGAGGCCAGTGTGGGCGGCGGCATCCCCATCCTGCGGCCCCTGAACCAGTGCCTGGCCGCCAACGAGATTGAGGAGATCACCGGCATCCTCAACGGCACCACCAACTACATCCTCACCCGCATGATCAGGGGCGGGATGAGCTTCGAAGCGGCGCTGAAGGAGGCCCAGGCCAACGGCTACGCCGAGCAGGACCCCACCGCCGACATCGAGGGCCACGACGCCTGCCGCAAGATCTGCATCCTGGCCTCCCTGGCCTTTGGCCGGCACATCTACCCCAGGCAGGTGCCCGCCGAGGGCATCACCGGCGTCACCCTCTCCGACGTGGCCTGGGCCGCCTCCTGCGGGAAGAAGCTCAAGCTGCTGGGCCGGGCCATCCGGCAGGCCGACGGGAAGGTGTGCGCCTATGTGTCCCCCCACCTGGTGGATGTAGAGAACCCCCTGGCCGGCGTGGAGGACGTGTTCAACGCCATCGCCGTGCGGGGCAACGCCATCGGCGACGTGATGTTCTACGGCCGGGGGGCGGGCAAGCTGCCCACCGCCTCTGCGGTGGTGGCCGACGTGATCGACGCGGCCAAGCACCGGGACGAGAAGAAGCGGGTCTTTTGGGCCGAGGGCGGCGAGGACACCACCGTCTCCCCCGACGGCCTGGCCACCGCCTGGTACGTCCGGGGTTCCGGGGACGCCGGAGCCGCGCGGGCCGCCCTGCCGGAGGCCCGGCTGCTGGAGCGGGCGGACGCGCCGGCGGGCGAGTTCGCCCTGCTCACCGGCCCTATGACCCGTCAGGAGCTGGATGAAAAGCTGGCGGGGATAGAGCCCCTGTCCGTGTTCCGGGTGCTGGACTGACGGCATAGGATGGGCCGGGGTACCATGCCCCGGCCTGTCTTGACTTTTCCTTTCGAGGGGGTACATATACCAATGGGACTGATTGTGCAGAAATTTGGCGGGACCTCGGTTGCGGACGCCGACCGCATCCGCAACGTGGCCCGCATCATCACCGAGACCTACCGCCGGGGGCATAAGGTGGTGGCGGTGCTCTCCGCCCAGGGGGATACCACCGACGACCTCATCGCCAAGGCGGCGGAGATCAACCCCAACGCCTCCCGGCGGGAGATGGATATGCTCCTGTCCACCGGGGAGCAGATCTCCTGCTCCCTGTGCGCCATGGCCATTGAGGCCATGGGTTACCCGGTGATCTCCCTGACCGGGTGGCAGGCCGGCTTCCGCACCAACTCCGCCTACGGCGACGCCCGCATCAAGCGGGTGGACGTGGAGCGGGTGCTCACCGAGCTGGACAAGAAAACGATCGTCATTGTCACCGGCTTCCAGGGCATCAACAAGTACGACGACATCACCACCCTGGGCCGGGGCGGCTCGGATACGTCGGCGGTGGCCCTGGCCGCGGTGCTCCAGGCCGATCTCTGCCAGATCTACACCGATGTGGACGGCGTCTACACCGCTGACCCCCGCCACGTGGCCGGGGCGCGGCTTCTGGAGGAGATCACCTACGACGAGATGCTGGAGCTGGCCACCCTGGGCGCCCAGGTGCTCCACAACCGCTCGGTGGAGATGGCCAAGCGCTACGGCGTCAATCTGGAGGTGCTCTCCAGCTTTTCCGGCAAGCCCGGCACCAAAGTCAAGGAGGTTGCGAAAACCATGGAAAAA
>CALWXU010000060.1 GCA_944385585.1 uncultured Flavonifractor sp. | reverse complement strand
CGGTTCGGCGCCCTGCTGGTGGTGGGCATCACCACCCTGACGGCGGTGCAGGTGTTCCTCAACATCGCCGTGGTCACCAACCTGATCCCCACCACCGGCATCTCCCTGCCCTTCTTCAGCTACGGGGGCACGGCCCTGCTCATCCAACTGGGGGAGATGGGCATCGTCCTGTCGGTGTCCAGGCAGATCCCGCCGACGAAGCAGGAGTAGAATCCTTCCAGGGGGGTCATCCCCCTGGATACGCGGTCACCGCGCCGCCCTTGCGGGCGGCACAATGACCGCGATACCCCCTCACCCGCGGTTATTTTTTACGAGGAGGAGAGAAGCATGAAAATCCTCTTTACCTGCGGCGGCACGGCGGGCCATGTGAACCCGGCCGTGGCCCTGGCCCAGCTGTTCCAGGCGCGGAACCCGGGCTGTCAGGTGCTTTTTGTGGGGGCCGACGGCGGTATGGAGACCCGGCTGGTGCCCAAGGAGGGCTATGAGATCCAGACGGTGACCATCACCAACTTCCGCCGCTCCATGGCCCTGGCGGCCATCGGCCACAACGTCAAGACCCTGCTGAACATGAATAAGTCGAAAAAGCAGGCCGACGCCATCCTGGATGCCTTCCAGCCAGACCTGGTGGTGGGCACCGGCGGCTACGCCTCCTTCCCGGTGGTGAGCGCCGCGGCGCGCCGGGGCATCCCCACCGCCGTCCACGAGTCCAACGCCGTCCCCGGCCTGACCACCAAGGCCCTGTCCAAGGTGGTGGACGTGGTGATGGTGGGCTTTGAGGAGAGCCGCAGCCACTACGACCACCCGGAGAAGGTGGTGGTCACCGGCACGCCGGTGCGGGGGGACTTCTTCCGCTACACCCGAAAAGAGGCCCGGGCCAAGCTGGGCTTCGCCGACGACAGGCCCCTGGTCCTCTCCGTGTGGGGCAGCCTGGGGGCGGAGGTGATGAACCGGCAGATCGCCCAGTGCATCGCCCTGGAGTGCCGGGACGGCGCCCCCTTCCGCCACATCCACGGCGCGGGCCGGGACTACCAGTCGGTGGTGGAGGTCCTCCGGGACAGCGGGGTGGAGAAATTCCCCGCCATCGACGTGCGGGAGTACATCTACGACATGCCCCTGGTGATGGCGGCGGCCGACCTGGTGCTGTGCCGGGCGGGGGCCTCCACCATCGCGGAGCTCACCGCCATCGCCAAGCCGGCGGTGCTGGTGCCCTCCCCCAACGTGGTGGCCGACCACCAGACCAAGAACGCCCGGGTGCTCTCCAACGCCGGCGGGGCGGTGCTCCTGCCGGAGAGCGAGTCCAGCGGGGAGAAGCTCTACAGCCTGATCACCAGGCTGCTGGACGACGCCCCCCGGCGGGAGAGCATGAGCCGCGCCCTGCGGGACATGGGCGTGCCCGACGCGGCGGAGCAGATCTACAAAACCCTGACCGGCCTGCTGGAAAAACCGGCCGGCTGAACCCGCCCGTTCCCCTCCGCATAGGATGGCGTACCAAACAGAACTTGCGGAGGCTGGAGCCATGAGTACTTACATCGTCGAGGGGGGGCGCCCCCTGGAGGGCTCCGTGCGGGTGCACGGGGCGAAGAACAGCGTCCTGCCGATCCTGGCGGCCTGCCTGCTGGCGCCGGGGGAGTGCGTCATCCACAACTGCCCCGACCTGTCCGACGTGCGGGCCTCCCTGGACATCCTGCGCCGCCTGGGCTGCCGGGCGGAGCGGCAGGGGGAGGCGGTGGTGGTGGACGCCTCCGCCCCCGTGGGGTGGGACGTGCCCGACTCCCTCATGCGGGAGATGCGCTCCTCGGTGATCTTCCTGGGGGCCATCCTGGGCCGCATGGGACAGGCGCAGCTGTGCGCCCCCGGCGGGTGCGAGCTGGGCCCCCGGCCCATCGACCTCCACCTGTCCGCCATCCGCGCCCTGGGGGGTGCGGTGGAGGAGGCGGACGGCGGCCTGCGCTGCTCCGGCAGGCTCCGGGGGGCGGACATCGTCCTCTCCCTGCCCAGCGTGGGGGCCACGGAGAACGCCATGCTGGCGGCGGTGAGCGCCGACGGCGTCACCACCATCACCAACGCCGCCCGGGAGCCGGAGATCGTGGATCTGCAGAACTTCCTCACCGCCCTGGGGGCCAGGGTGCGGGGCGCGGGCAGCTCCATCATCACCGTGGAGGGCCGCGCGCCCCTCCACGGCGGGACGTACACCGTGCCGGCCGACCGGATCGTGGCGGCCACCTACCTGGCCGCGGCGGCCTGCGCCGGCGGGGAGGTGGAGCTGACGGGGGTGGACTGGCGCCGCCTGTCCACCGTCACCGCCGTGCTGCGGGAGGCGGGGTGCGCGGTGGAGAGCACCCCCGCCGCCATCCGCCTGGGGTGCCATGCCCCCCTGCGGGGGGTGCCCCCGGTGCGCACCGCCCCCTATCCCGGCTTCCCCACCGACGCCCAGCCCCCCCTCATGGCCGCCATGGCCAAGGGCAGCGGCTGCACCGTCTTTGTGGAGAACATCTTTGAGAGCCGCTACCGCCACGTGGATGAGCTGGCCCGCATGGGGGCGGACATCCGGGTGGAGGGCCGGGTGGCGGTGGTGTACGGCGTGCCCCGCCTCCACGGGGCCAGGGTGCGGGCGGCGGACCTGCGGGGCGGGGCCGCCCTGGTGTGCGCGGCCCTGGGGGCCGAGGGGGTCACGGCGGTGTCCGGCGTGCACCACATGGACCGGGGCTACCAGTGCCTGGAGGGGGATCTGGCCGCCCTGGGGGCGGAGATCAGGCGGGTTTAAGGGTTTCCTTAGAAACCGTTCACAAATCGGCAACCTTTGTATGAGATAGTGAAAAGACTACAACAGACAGAACAGGAGAGCAGTGCGGCATGGCGGCAAGGAGAAGCAGACGGGGACGGCGGAATCGGGGGCGCTTCGGCGCCCTCTACAAGCTGCTGTCCGCGGTGCTGATCCTCGCCGCCATCGTTGTGGGCTGCATCGTCTTTTTCCGGGTCAACACGGTGGAGGTGACGGGGGATTCCCCCTACACGGCGGAGGAGATCATCACCGTCTCCGGCGTGGAGCAGGGGGACAACCTCTTCGGCCTGAACAAGTACCAGATCAGCAGCCGCATCTACACCCAGCTGCCCTACATCGACACGGTGAACATCATCCGCCGCTACCCCGACACGCTGGTGATCCACGTGACGGCGGGGACGCCGGCGGCGTGGCTGGAGAGCGGCGGGGCCGTCTGGCTGCTGGACAGCCGGGGCAAGCTGCTGGAGAGCGGGGACGACGCCCTGTCGGCGGGGCGGGCCCAGGTGCTGGGGCTGGAGGCGGTGAACCCGGCGGTGGGCAGCCTGCTCACCGTGCCGCCGGAGCAGCAGGACAGGCTGGATCGGCTGCGGGACTTCCTGGCGGCCATCCAGGTCCGGCAGATGACGGGCAGCCTGACGGGCTTCATCGACCTGACCTCGGACTACGAAATCCGCTTCGGCTACGGGGAGAACCTGACCGTCCTCTTCCCCATGAGCGGGGACTTCGCCGACAACACCTACTACCTGCAGCAGACCCTCTGGACCATGGACGAGGAGGGCATCCCCCGCAACGGCACCCTGGACCTGACCTACGGCGCGTCGGAGGCCCGCCTGCTGCCCGAGCGGTGGCTGCCGGAGGGAGTGACCATCACCGGGGGGACGGAGGAGCCCGTGCCCGTGGAGCCCACCCAGGCCCCCGCGCCGGAGCAGACAACAGCACAAGGAGAGAACCATGAGACGGATGATGCCAATGCGGAATAAGGGGGAGCTGGCCGTCATGGCCGTGTGCGTGGTGGTGGGCTTCCTGCTGGCGGCCCAGCTGCGGGGCGTCCAGCAGGCGGGCGCCGCCGACGCCACCAACGCCAGCCGGCTGGAGACCCTCCAGACCCTCTACAACGAGCTGACGGAGGAGCGGGACGCCCTGGCCGGCCAGGTGGGCCAGCTCCAGGGCGAGCTGGAGCTCTACCGGGAGCAGGCCGCCTCCGGCGGCGAGGGCGGCGAGGCCCTGGCCGCCGAGCTGGAGCAGATGGAGATCACCGCCGGCCTCACCGATGTGGAGGGCCCCGGCGTCACCGTGGTGCTGGAGGACTCCACCCAGACCAACGTCACCGGGGACGAGGCCGACTACCTCATCCACGACAACGACATCCTCTCGGTGATCAACGAGCTGCGCTCCGCCGGGGCGGAGGCCATCTCCCTCAACGGGGAGCGGATTCTGGCCACCAGCGAGGTGCGCTGCACCGGCGCGGTGGTGACGGTGAACGGCCGGCGCTACGCCGCGCCCTATGTGATCTTCGCCATCGGCGACCCGGACACCCTCTACTCCGCCCTGACCATGCGCAACGGCGTGGTGGACATCCTCAGCCAGTGGGGCATCACCGTCCGGGTCACCGCCAGCGACCTGCTGCTCATACCCGCCTACAGCGGCACCGTGGACTATCAGTACGCCAGGCCCGTCTCCCAGGACGGGGACGGCGGAGAGGGGGTGGGCTGATGCTGGAGCTGATCGGGCTGTTCATCGGCCTGGCCATCGGCCTGATTTCCCCCTGGACCATCCCCGCCCAGTGGTCCCTCTACGCCGCCTGCGGCCTGCTGGCCGCCCTGGACTCTGCCCTGGGGGGCTTCCGCGCCCGCATCAAGGGGGAGTTCCGGCTGGGGGTGTTCCTCTCCGGCACCGCCGGCAACGCCTTCATCGCCGTGTTCCTGGCCTGGCTGGGCCAGAAGCTGGGCCTGCCCCTCTATCTGGCCGCCGTGGTGGTGTTCGGCACGCGGATGTTCCAAAACTTTGCGGAAATCCGGCGGGAACTCTTGACCTCCAGGCAAAAGAGCGATAAAATAAAGCAAGATCTAGTTGTGACCGAGGAGGACGCCACAAAATAAGTCCTTTTTCGGCCCCATCTGCGCGGATTTTACGAATTGGTTTCACATAGGAGGAGCAGTTTATGGCGTTTGGACTGGATACCGGCCCCGATACGGTCGTTACCATTAAGGTCATTGGCGTCGGCGGAGGCGGCAACAACGTGGTCAACCGGATGGTGAAGTCTGGCACCAAGGGCGTGGACTTCATCGCGGTGAATACGGACAAGCAGGCGCTGGTCCTCTCCAGCGCCACCCAGAAGATCCAGATCGGCGAGAAGCTGACCAGCGGCCAGGGCGCGGGCAGCGACCCGGAGGTGGGGCGCAAGTCCGCCGAGGAGAGCCGCAGCGCCATCTCCAAGGCCCTGGAGGACACGGACATGGTGTTCATCACCGCCGGCATGGGGGGCGGCACCGGCACCGGGGCGGCCCCCATCGTGGCCGACATCGCCAAGGAGATGGGCACCCTCACCGTGGGCGTGGTGACCAAGCCCTTCAACTTTGAGGGCCGCCGGCGCATGCTCCAGGCCGAGAAGGGCATTGAGGAGCTGCGCACCCGGGTGGACTCCCTGGTGATCATCCCCAACGAGCGGCTGAAGTTCGCCAGCGACCAGAAGCTCACCTTCGCCAACGCCTTTGAGATCGCCGACGACGTGCTCCGCCAGGCGGTGCAGTCCATCTCGGACCTGATCAAGATCCCCGGCTTCATCAACCTGGACTTTGCCGACGTCACCGCCGTCATGCAGAACGCGGGCATGGCCCACATGGGCGTGGGCCGGGCCGCCGGCAAGAACAAGGCGGAGGAGGCCGCCAAGATGGCCATCTCCAGCCCCCTGCTGGAGACCTCCATCAACGGCGCCAAGGGCGTGCTGGTGAACATCGCCGGCTCCATGGACCTGGGGATGGAGGAGGTGGACATCGCCGCCAACCTGATCAAGGAGGCCGCCCATCCCGACGCCCTCATCATCTTCGGCGCCGCCTTTGACGAGACCCTGGAGGATGAGATCCGCGTCACCGTCATCGCCACCGGCTTTGAGGAGCGGGAGGGGGCTATGCCCAGCAAGCCCTTTACAGCCGCCGGGGAGAAGCAGGCCGAGGCCAAGCCCGGGGAGAAGAAGGAGGGCGCCGCCGCCATCCCCGCCGACGACGACCCCTTCGAGGACATCTTCAAGATCTTCAACCGGGGGAAATAGGCGCAGAACACGGACGGCCCGGGCCCAATCGGCCCGGGCCGTCCTTTGCTGTTTGGAGCGGCGGGGGCTTTTCAAGGGCCGGCCGCTGTGGTAGAATCTGAGCGAATGCATCGACCAAAAAGGAGGAATGTTCCATGCTGTTTGTCTGTTACCCCAAGTGCACCACCTGCCAGAGGGCCCGCGCCTGGCTGGAGGAGAGGGGCCTGTCCTTTGAAGTGCGGGACATCAAGGCGGACAACCCCACCCGGGAGGAGCTGGGCGCGTGGTACGCCGGCAGCGGCCTGCCCCTGAAGCGGTTTTTCAACACCAGCGGCCTGCAGTACAAGGCCCTGGGCCTGAAGGACAGGCTGCCCCAGATGAGTGAGGAGGAGCAGCTGGACCTGCTGTCCACCGACGGCATGCTGGTGAAGCGGCCCATCCTGGTGGGGGACGGCTTTGTGCTGGTGGGCTTCAAGGAGGCGGAATGGGCGGAGCAGCTGGGCTGATGTACTACCTGGAGAGCCCCTCCGCCGACCCGGCCTACAACCTGGCCCTGGAGCAGGTGGTCTTTGACCGCCTGGGGGCGGAGCGGCCCTGCGTCATGCTGTGGCGCAACGACCGCGCCGTCATCGTGGGCAAGCACCAGAACACCCTGGCGGAGGTGGACCCGGCCTACACGGCCGCCCACGGGATCAAGGTGGTGCGCCGCCTGTCCGGCGGCGGGGCGGTGTACCACGACCTGGGCAACGTGAACTACACCTTTGTGGCCCCCCACACCGGGGGCCTGGACTTCGCCGCCTTCTGCGCCCCGGTGCTGGACGCCCTGGCGTCCCTGGGGGTGTCGGCCCAGCTCAACGGCCGCAACGACCTGGCCATCGACGGCAAAAAGTGCTCCGGCAACGCCCAGTACGGCCGGGAGGGGCGGGTTATGCACCACGGGACCCTGCTCTACGACGTGGATCTGGACGCCATGGCCCGGGCCCTCCGCCCCCCGGCGGACAAGCTGGCCTCCAAGGGGGTGGCCTCGGTGCGGGCGCGGGTGACCAACATCCGGCCCTATGTGGCGGAGGAGCTGGACACCCTCGGCTTCCTGGGTCGCCTGCGGGACTACTTCTTCCGCCGCTACCCCCTCCGGCGGCGGGAGCTGACGGCGGATGAAGCGGCGGAGGCGGAGCGCCTGCGGGCGGAGGTCTATGACGCCTGGGCGTGGAACTACGGCGCCTCGCCCCCCTGCCAGATCGTCCGGGAGCGGCGGGTGGAGGGCTGCGGCCGGGTGGAGCTCCGCATGGACGTGAAGGAGGGGCGCATCGCCGCCCTGGCCTTTGCCGGGGACTTCTTCTCCCTACGGGGGCCGGAGGAGCTGGCGGCCCGCCTGGCCGGCTGCCCCCTGGAGGGGGCGGCCCTTCGGGACAGGCTGGCGGATGTGGACGTGGACGCCTGCATCCGCGGGCTGGACGGGGAGACCCTCAGCGCCCTTCTGCTGCCATAAGCACATCAGGGGCGGGCGCGGCACAGCCGCGCCCGCCCCTTGGCGCCTACAGATGCCCCTCCAGCCAGGCCAGCACGTCCCCCCACACCGCGTCCCGGTTGGTCTCGTTGAGCATCTCGTGGCGGCCCTCCGGATAGAGCCTGACGGTGAGATCCTTCACCCCCGCGTCCCGGAACCGGCCGGCCACCTTTCTCACCCCCGCGCCGTTGGCCCCCACCGGGTCCCGGTCGCCGGAGAAGAAATACACCGGCGTGTCCGGGTCCATCCGCCGCAGGTTGGCCGGCCTGGCCAGCAGCTGGAGGCCCACCATCATGTCGTGGTACATGCCCACGGTGGGGAGGAAGCGGCACAGGGGGTCGGCGCAGTAGGCGTCCACCACCGCCGTGTCCCGGGAGATCCAGTCCGCCCCGGTGCGGGTGGGCCGGAACTGCCCGTTGTACCGCCCCACGGACAGGCCGTCCAGCAGGGCGCTGTGGGCCCGGGAGCCCCGCAGGCGGATGAGCAGGGCGGACAGCGCCCGCCCCGCCGCCACGGTGGCGGGCGGCTCCTGCCCGGTGCCGGAGAGGATGGCCCCGTCCACGGTGCCCGGCCAGAACAGGAGATAGCCCCGCACCACGAAGGAGCCCATGGAGTGGCCCAGGAGGAAATAGGGCACGCCGGGATACGCCGCTCCCGCCAGCTCCCGCAGGGCGCGCACGTCCCTCACCACGTCCTTCCAGCCGTCCCGATCCCCAAACCAGCCGTATTCGGAGGGGTCCGCGGCGGTGCGGCCGTGGCCCAGGTGGTCGTGGCCGGCCACGGCAAAGCCGCGCTCCGCCAGGAAGCGGGCAAAGGGGTCGTAGCGGCCCATATGCTCCGAGATGCCGTGGACCAGCTGCACCACCGCCCGGGGCGGCGCGTCCGGCCGCCACCACACGGCGGCGGCGGTATGTACTCCATCGCTGGAGGGGAAGGTAAATTCTTCTCTTGTAACCATGGAAATGCGGCTCCTTTTGTGGTACAATACTCCCAAAGCGGCTGTTGCAGCAGGATACCCGGCGCAGCCCGCGCCAGGCTCCGGCCGGGACGGCGGCCGCGCCAGACGCCGGGAGGCGCCCCGCGCCCGCGGCATGGCGGCCCGGGGGGATCTGTCAACAGTCTAACCCAAGACCAGCCGTCCGTCAACAGAAAGGAAGAGCAGCATGAATGTCATTGAGCGATTTCTCAAGTATGTGACCTATGACACCCAGTCCGACGACCACAGCGACACCACGCCCACCACCGCCAAGCAGAAGGTGCTGGGGGAGCTGCTGGCGGGGGAGTTGAGCCAGATGGGCCTGTCCAATGCCCACATGGACGAGTACGGCTATGTGTACGCCTGGCTGCCCGCCACCCACGGGTGCGAGGGGGTCCCCTGCCTGGGCCTCATCGCCCACATGGACACCTCCCCCAGCGCGCCGGGGGAGGGGGTCAAGCCCCGCGTCATCCGCTATGAGGGGGGCGACATCACCCTCAACGAGGAGAAGGGAGTCGTCATGCGGGCGGCCGAGTTTGAGAGCCTGGCCAGGTACGTGGGGCAGGAGCTGATCGTCACCGACGGCACCACCCTGCTGGGCGCGGACGACAAGGCCGGCGTGGCGGAGATCATGTCCGCCATGGAGTACCTGGTGGAGCACCCGGAGCCCCCCCACGGCCGCATCGCCGTGTGCTTCACCCCCGACGAGGAGGTGGGCCAGGGCACCGACCACTTTGACGTAGAGGGCTTCGGCGCGGCGGCGGCCTACACCGTGGACGGCGGCGAGCTGGGGGAGATCGAGTACGAGAATTTCAACGCCGCCAGCGCGGAGGTCCTTGTCCACGGCGTCAACATCCACCCGGGCTCGGCCAAGAACAAGATGAAGAACGCCCTGCTCATCGCGGTGGAGCTGGCGGGCATGCTGCCGCCGGCGGAGACCCCGGCCCACACCGAGGGGTACGAGGGCTTCTACCACCTCCAGGGGATGAGCGGCAACGAGACGGAGGCGGAGATGCACTACCTCATCCGCGACCACGACCGGGCGAAATTCGAGGGGCGCAAGGCCTTCCTGACCCGGGCGGCGGCCTACCTGAACGACAAGTACGGCGCGGGCACGGTGGAGCTGGTGCTGAAGGACTCCTATTACAACATGAAGGAGCAGATTGAGCCACACATGTACCTGATCCTCCGGGCCAGGGCGGCCATGGAGGCCGCCGGGGTCACCCCCAGCGAGGTGCCCATCCGGGGCGGCACCGACGGGGCCCAGTTGAGCTACAAGGGCCTGCCCTGCCCCAACCTGAGCACCGGCGGCCTGAACTTCCACGGCGTCCACGAGTACATCCCCGCCGACGCCCTGACCAAGATGACCCAGGTGGTCATCAACCTGGTGACGGCCCAGCAGTGACGCCATCAAAACGCCCCGGGCCGCCGAAAACGCGGGCCGGGGATGACAGGCCTCACGGCGGAAGGGGGGCTGCTTCGCGGGAATGCAGACCGCTTCCGCCATGCCGTATATGCTTGAAAAAGCGGAATCGCCGCTTTTGAGATGGCCGAGGGGCGGCCTCCGGACACGGAGGCCGCCCCTCGGCCATTTTCCCCAGCCGAAGCCGGACCTACAGAACCATCTGGAGGAACTGCAGAAGCAGCTTGGCGCCGTAGAAGATGATGATCACGCCGCACACCACGTTGATCACCCGCAGGATCCTGTCGTTGAACTTGGCGGAGAAGCAGGAGATGAGGATGGTGATGCCGAAGAACCACAGAAAGGAGGCGGAGGAGGAGCCCAGGATCAGCTGGGTGCTCACCGCGCCGGGGTTGCCCGCGTGGAAGCCGCCGAAGAGCACGGTGCCGTCGATGAGGGCCTGGGGGTTGCACCAGGTGACCACAAAGGCCTTGGCGGCGATTTTGGGCAGGGGGATGTCCACGTCCACATTCTGATCCAGGGTGGGCTTATCCCGCAGCAGGCCCACGCCGATCCAGATGACAATGGCGCCGCCTGCCAGCAGGATGGCCAGCTCCAGCCAGGAAAACCGCTCCACCAGCGCGCCGATGCCGAAGAAGCAGGCCAGGGCCAGGCTGATGTCGAAGAAGATGACGATCAGGGCGGTGAGCAGGGCCTTCCGCCGGGGCTGGGTCAGGGCGGAGTTGATGACAAACAGGTTCTGCATCCCGATGGGGGCCACATAGGCCAGGCCCAGAAGCAGGCCCTGGAGATAGGGCGGCAGGATCTGAAAAATGGCCTGAGGGTCAAAGGGCATGACGGTTTCCTCCTACAAATACTTTCCTTTTTTCCAACCTGGTATTATAATAGCACTTAGACCAGGCGTTGACAAGGACGCAGAAATTCCATACCAGGTAAGGAGGAGCTGACCTATGTCTATGGAGCATGACAACTGCCCCTGCATGGATACCTGCCCCCTGAACCGGGCCCTGGGGCTCATCGGCGGCAAGTGGAAGATGCAGATCCTCTGCTCCCTCTACAACAACGGCCCCACCCGCTACAACCAGCTGAAAAAGGCCCTGGACGGGGTGTCCAACACCGTGCTGGCCAACGCCCTGCGGGAGCTGGAGGGGGACGGCCTGGTGGTCCGGCGGGAGTACCTGGAGGTGCCGGTTCGGGTGGAATACGCCATCACCGAGCCCAGCCGGAGGCTGATCCCCATCCTGGACGCGCTGGGGGACTGGAGCCTGACCCTGCGGCGGCCCGGACAGGTCACGGCCCTCTGACACACGGTCCATCCGCCCCGCCGGGGCGGATGTTTGGATAGAAAATTTTGCAGAGAGAGGAAGAGAGCATGGACGCGATTGTAACCTTCATCAACTGGCTGGACGACTTCATCTGGGGCATCCCCATGATCGTCCTGCTGCTGGGCACCCATCTGTTCATGACGGCGCGCACCGGCTTCATCCAGCGCAAGCTGTTCACCGGCATCCGGCTGTCGGTGACCCGCGACCCGGACTCCCCCGGCGACGTGAGCCAGTTCCAGGCCCTCACCACCGCCCTGGCCTCCACCATCGGCACGGGCAACATCATCGGCGTGGGCACCGCCATCTACCTGGGCGGCCCCGGCGCGGTGTTCTGGTGCTGGATCGCCGGCGTGTTCGGCATCGCCACCAAGTACGCCGAATCCCTCATCGCCGTCAAGTACCGGGTGCGCACCAGGGACGGCAAAATGCAGGGCGGCGCCATGTACGCCCTGGAGCGGGGGCTGCATATGAAGTGGCTGGGGGTGGCCTTCGCGGCCCTGGCCACCCTGGCCTCCTTCGGCATCGGCTGCGGCACCCAGATCAACGCCATCGCCGAGGTCATTGAGAACAACGTCCCCTTCCACATCCCGCCCATCGCCATTGGGATTGTGGGCGGCATCCTCACCGCCATCGTCATCATCGGCGGCATCCAGTCCATCGCCAGCGTGTGCGAGAAGCTGGTGCCCTTCATGGCCATCTTCTACGTGCTGGGCTGTCTCATCATCCTGGGCATCAACATCGACACGCTGGTGCCCGCCATTGGGGCCATCCTCCGCCTGGCCTTCACCCCCGGCGCGGTGGCCGGCGGCCTGGTGGGTCAGGGCCTGCTGGTCGCCCTGCGCTTCGGCGTTGCCCGGGGCCTGTTCTCCAACGAGTCGGGCATGGGCTCCGCCCCCCTGGTGGCCTCCGCCGCCCAGACCCGCAACCCGGTGCGGCAGGCCCTGGTGTCCTCTACCGGCACCTTCTGGGATACGGTGGTGGTGTGCCTCATGACCGGCCTGGTGCTGGTGACCACCATCATGCGCAACCCCGCCATCAACATGGACAGCGTCACCGACGGCGGCCAGCTCACCACCCTGGCCTTTGCCCAGATCCCCGTGCTGGGCCCCGTCATCCTGGTGGTGGGCATCATCACCTTTGCCTGGTCCACCATCCTGGGCTGGTCCTACTACGGCGAGCGGTGCGCCCAGTACCTGTGGGGGAAGAAATCCCTGCTGCCCTACAAGCTGATCTTCGTGGCCATCGTGGTGGTGGGCCCGGTGCTGGCCCTGGACCTGGTGTGGACCATCGCCGACATCCTCAACGCCCTCATGGCCATCCCCAACCTGATCGCCGTGCTGCTGCTCTCCGGCGTGATCGCCAGGGAGACCAAGCACTACCTGAACCACCTGGACGAGGTGGACGCCACGGAGATCCCCTGTGTGAACAGATAAAAAGTAAAAAACTCTTGACATTTTAAGGACATGGGTGTATCCTTCTGAATGTAAAAATTTTTTGACATTTAGGAGGTGCACGTCATGAAGAAGTTCGGGATTCAGAAGATGGACGAGATGGAGCTGCAGATCACCCTGCGCGCCTGCCGGGCGGCCTGGGTGTTCCTGGTCATCGCCCTGTTTATCTGGGAGGTGTGGGGGATCGTCCACGGCGGGGACACCACCCTGCCCGCCTTCCTGCTGGGGGCCCAGGTGGTGATCTTCTGTCTGGCCCAGTGGCTGGGCCGCGCCAGGGTGGGGGACGACCGGGTGAAGCGGGAGGCAGCCATCTGGCTGATCCTTACCACTGCCCTGGTGCTCTTCGGCGTGCTGCTGGTGCTGGGCGCATGAAGAACCAGGTCAAGGAGCTGCGGAAGGCCAAGGGCCTGCGGCAGGAGGACGTGGCCAGGCTGCTGGGGGTGACCCGGCAGACCATCAACGCCATCGAGAACGACAAGTACGACCCCACCCTGGCCCTGGGGATGAAGCTGGCCCGCCTGCTGGAGGTTCCGGTGGAGGCGCTGTTCACCCTGGAGGGATAGCAGAGGCGCGCCCCGAGCAGACCGGCGGGGCGCGCCTTTTTTCGCTGGAATATGGGAGGAATCGGCAATGGGAGACGAGACGATACGCATCCGCGTGGCCGCGCCGGAGGACGGGGCGGCGCTGCTGGCCATCTACACGCCCTATGTGGAGCGCACCGCCATCACC
>CALWXU010000059.1 GCA_944385585.1 uncultured Flavonifractor sp. | reverse complement strand
GAGCGCACCCTGATCGTGGTCAGCGACTACGACATCTTCAAGGGGGACAAGGACGCCCTGGCGGCGGTGCTGCGGGACCTGCCTGACTACGTATGCCTGGTGTTCGTCTACGACCTGATCGAGTATAAGGCGGACGCCCGTACCAAGCTGGCCGCCCTGCTGAAGGAGAAGGGGAGCGTGGTGGCCTTCAACCGGCAGAGCCAGGGGGATCTGGTGGACTGGATCTCCCGCCGGTTCAGGGCCCTGGACCACGACATCGGCACCGAGGACGCCAAGTACCTGATCTTCCTGTGCGGGGATCTGATGAACACCCTGATCTCCGAGATCGGCAAGATCGGGGCCTACGCCAAGCACCACCGGGTGACCCGGCAGGACATCGACGCCGTGGCCACCCCCCAGCTGGACGCGGTGGTGTTCCAGATGACCGACGCCATCGCCGCCGGGAACTTCGACCAGGCGGCCTCGGTGCTGGGGGAGCTCCTCCACATGCAGGAGGCCCCCATCAAGCTGCTGGCCGTGCTGGGGCGGCAGCTGCGGCAGCTCTACACCGCCCGGCTGGCCATCGAGCACAAAAAGGGGACCCAATACCTGATGGAGCTGTGGGGGATGCGCTCGGCCTACCCGGCGGAGCGGCTGATGCAGTCCGCCCGGCGCTTCTCCCTGCCCTGGTGCCGCCGGGCGGTGATCCGCTGCGGGGAGACGGATCTGGCCATGAAGTCCACCGGGGCCGACGGGGAGGAGCTGCTCATCGGCCTGCTGATGGAGCTGGCCGTCAAGAAAGGAGCCTGAGAGTATGAAACGCAAGACCTGGATCGGACTGGCCGGCGCGGCCGCGGCCGCCGCCGCGGGGGCCGTGAGCTGGTACTGGGCGGCGGAGCGCCGCAAGGGGGCGGTGGAGCGCCTGCGCCGGGAGGCCAAGCGCCTGCTGGCGGTGCGGAAGGATGAGCTGGCAGCCCTCCGCGCCGCGGCGGAGGTGGGGGAGCTGGCCGCCGACGCCCTGGGCCCGGTGCCCCTGGACGGGGTGGAGCTGGAGTCCGTCCGCCTGGAGAACAGCGCGGTGGTACTCGCCCTCCGGGGGGAGCGGGGGGCGGCCTGGCTGTCCAGCGAGCCCCTGGACCGGCTGGATGTGCCCAGCGTGCCCTGGCGGGGGAGCGCCTGCCCCGGCGTGCTCTACACCGAGTACCTGGGGAACGGGTGGTACGCCGGCTACGCCTGCCTGGGGTGGCGCTGAGGTGCTGCGTATCCGGGAGGCCATCGTGGTGGAGGGCCGCTATGACAAGAACACCCTCTCCCAGCTGGTGGACACGGTAATCGTGGAGACCGCCGGATTCGGCATCTTCAAGGACAGGGAGCGGCTCTCCCTGCTCCGCCGCCTGGCGGAGAAGCGGGGGCTGATCGTCCTCACCGACCCGGACGGGGCGGGGTTTTTGATCCGCGGCCACCTGAAGGGCAGCCTGCCGCCGGACCGGGTGAAGCACGCCTATGTGCCGGACGTCTACGGCAAGGAGCGCCGCAAGCGCCGGGGCGGAAAAGAGGGCAAGCTGGGGGTGGAGGGCATGCGCCCGGAGGTGCTGGAGGCCGCCCTCCGCCGGGCGGGTGCCACCTTCCTGGAAGAGGGGGAGGAGAGGGCCGGCCCGCCCAGCCGCCCCATCACCAAGGCGGACCTGTTCACGCTGGGCCTGTCCGGCGGCGCCGGCGCGGCGGAGCGGCGGCGGGAGCTGCTTCAACGGCTGGAGCTGCCGGAGCGCCTGTCCCCCAACGCCATGCTGGAGGTGCTCAACGCCCTGTTCACCTATGAGGAGCTGGCCGCCGCGGTCCAGGCCGCACCGGGAGGGGATGGGTGAAAAAATTTCCTGTAAAAATCAAAAAAGGGCTTGACGGGAAAGTGGAGTTGTGCTATCCTATTAATCAGAAATGATAATTATTACTGATTATGATTTCTGACTTGAATGAAAACCACGTAACATTTCAATAAATAACAGGAGGTAATATCAATGAAAAAGTGGGTTTGCTCTGTCTGCGGCTATGTGCATGAGGGTGACACCGCCCCCGACTTCTGCCCCATCTGCAAGGCTCCCAAGGAGAAGTTCGTCCTCCAGGGCGGCGACAGGACCTGGGCCGCTGAACACGTGGTGGGCGTGGCCAAGGGCGCTCCCGAGGAGATCCTCCAGGGCCTGCGCGAGAACTTCCAGGGCGAGTGCTCTGAGGTCGGTATGTACCTGGCCATGTCCCGTGTGGCCCACCGCGAGGGCTATCCCGAGATCGGCCTGTACTGGGAGAAGGCCGCCTATGAGGAGGCCGAGCACGCCGCCAAGTTCGCCGAGCTGCTGGGCGAGGTGCTGACCGACTCCACCAAGAAGAACCTGGAGATGCGCGTTGACGCCGAGAACGGCGCCACCATGGGCAAGTTCGAGCTGGCCAAGAAGGCCAAGGAGCTCAACCTGGACGCCATCCACGACACCGTCCACGAGATGGCCCGCGATGAGGCCCGCCACGGTAAGGCCTTCGAGGGCCTGCTGAAGCGCTACTTCGGCTAATCCAAACCGCATAAATAAGCACTTTTTGAGAGGGAATGGGGAAACCTGTTCCCTCTCTTTTTGCACGTATGGTGTCCCTGTGCCGCGTCAGGCGAGCTGAACGGAACACCGTTTTATGGATGGACAAGGTATGAAACCAGCAGTTCAATGACAAATCCGCAAAGGGGAGATATGATGGAGGAGCCAATAAAGGACGCACAAGAAAGGAGATGGACTGTTATGAATCTGAAGGAGGCCTTCCGCTTCCAGAACAAGCTGGGGGCGCTGATGGAGGAGGCCGGGGAGATCCTCGGCTGCGACCGGAACATCACCAGGGTGCAGAACACCCATCTGCGCCGCAAGGTCATGGAGGAGGCGGAGGACGAGACGGCCTTCGACGCCCCAGCCACGGAGTACAGCGAGCAGATCACCCAGCTGGCGGAGTTCCTGCTCTACCTGCTGGGGGAGCGGGAGAAGCTGAGTGCGGCCATCCACCGGGCCAAGGCCGGACTGGCGCTGTCGGCGGGGCTGGACGGGGAGGTGAGCCTCAACGGGAAGCGGCAGGAGGTCTCCGCCCTGTTCCGCCACATGTCCGGCCTGCGCAGCTCAGAGGTGCTGATCCCCGGCGGCGGCACCGGATACCGGTTCAACAACGAGGGCAACCAGGTGGCCTACCGCTGCGATCTGAAGCGGGTGACCACCATCCACTACGACCGCGGCAGGCTGCGGCAGATGTGCGCCCAGTTGAGCCGGAAGGCGGACGAGACCTCCGCCGCGCTGGACGCCGCCCTGATCAACACTCAGGTGGACTATCCGGCACCCTTCGACGTCAACGAGGCCTTCGCTGAGGTGTTCGGCGCCTTTGCCGGGACAGAGGCGGATGTCTGAGGCGGGAGGCGTCCGCTGGGCATCCGGGGTACGGCGGGGGGTGGGGGGACGCGGCGGCCGGTTCAGGTGCAGACGAACGATAGTGCTGCACAGAGAGCGTAAGATCTGGCGCACATGCCACGTCAGCGGGAAGAGCCGCATTCGGATGGGAACGAGCAACGCCTCCCACATCCCTCTGCGCCGCCCCGCCCAAACCAGCTGCACTGCTGCGCACAACCCCCATTCACCCTCACATCTCCATCTCCGGCCTTTTAGCCGACCAAAAGCGGATACCGCCGGTCCGGCCGGCCCCGGCGTCTTTGGACGACCAGGCCGGTCCGGTCCGGCAAAAGGGCCTATGCGGCCCCCGCCGTCCGCCGTATCCCGGATGCCCAGCGCACCGGGGGGAGAATATGCGCCGAGCCGCAGGCATCTGCCTGCGGCTCGGAAAGGATCTGGCCGGGAGCTGTGCCTGCGGGCACCAGGATCTCGTCCATGGGCACGCCCAGCAGCGCGCCCAGAGCATACAGGTTGTCTACGGAGGGCAGGCTCTTCCCGCGCTGCCACTTGTAGATGGCCTGGGGCTCCTCAAAGCCGAAGTAGGCCTGCAGATCCCGGACGGACAGGCCGCGCTCCAGGCGCAGGCGCAGGATATTCTGCCCGGTGGCCGCCGGGTCGATGACCGGAAAAGGGATCACGCGCACAGCAATCGCCTCCACATTCAAATTCCCAACAGGTGGGTCTTTCAGGATACCGGATCGCCGGCGAAAACGCAAGAGGAGACGGAGCATTGTAAGCAGATTGTCACACAAGGAGGTCCTATGGAACGGTTTATCCCCCTGGAAAAGCAGAGCAAGCGGGCGCAGAAGGCCCACCACGCAAAGCGGCGCGGCTCCTGGAACGGCCTGTGCCCTGTCACCCGCGCCGTGCCCAGCGGGAAGGCGTACGACAGGAACCGGAGAAAGCGGGCGGAGCGCCGGGAGCGGGCCCTGCCGGACTGAGGGGCAGCAGGCCCCGGAGCAGCTGCGGAGGGCGCCGCCGTGGCCGGAGCGGGCGGGGCATTGCCCCGCCCGCTCTCTGCAAATTTGGGAGAGATGGAAAAAGCTGCGGAACATCTCTGGAAATGTTTCGTCTAAAGAGATACAATAGGGACAACCAGAACCGGCGCGCCAGAATCTTACCATACATGGAGGGATGAAGAATGAAGAAGCTGCTTTCTCTCGGCCTGGCCCTCGCCCTGACGTGGGGGATGGCCCTGCCGGCGTCGGCCGCGGAGGAGTCCGCCGACGCGGCCCTCTCCCGGGTGACCCAGGCGGTCAAGGACACCCTGGCGCTGGACACCGGGGCCTATGATGAGTTCCAGGGCGACCGCTATGAGAGCGGCCTGACCGACCTCTGGAGCCTCCAGTGGCGGGGGACGGACAACACGCTGTCCGTTGAGGCCCTGGACGACGGCACGGTCACCAGCTACCACCTGGGGGAGAGCATGGCCGTCCCCAGCGGCGGGGACTTCCCCGCCTTCCCCCAGGGGGACGCGGCGGCCGCCGCCCAGGCGGCCCAGGCCTTCCTGGACCGGGTGCTGGGTGAGGGCGAGAGCGTGGAGCTGGGCGAGCCCAGGGGCATGGACAGCCTGGGCGGGGACAGCTGGCGGTTCTCCGGTCAGATCCTTCTGAACGGCCTGCCCTCCCCGCTGAACTACTCTGTCACCGTCCGGGCGTCGGACAATGTGGTGACCGCCTTCTACCGGGACGCGGCGGCCGGCACCTTCCTGGGGGACGTGCCGTCCCCGGAGGCGGCTGTGACGGGGGAGCGGGCCGCGGAGCTGCTGACGGCCGGCCTGGCTCTGCGGCTGGAGTATGTGCTGGAGGAGGGGAGTTCCACCGCCGTGCTCCGCTACCTGCCGGAGGAGACCGACACCTGCTACATCGACGCCGCCACCGGCGAGATCCTCAACATGACGGAGCTGGAGGAGCTCATGGCCGGCATGGCCAACAGCGGCGGGGGCGACGCCGCCACAGAGGCCCCCGCTGGAGCCGAGAGCGGCCTGACCCAGGCCGAGCAGGAGGGCATCGCCAAGCTGGAGGGGGTGCGCTCCACCCAGGAGCTGGACCAGGCCCTGCGGGCCCAGGCGGCTTACGGCCTGGAGGGCTACGCCCTGGCCTCCGCCGCCTACAGTCTGGAGGAGGACGGGGAGACGGAGCGGGTGCTCTGCACCCTGTTCTATCAGACGGCGGAGGGGGAGAGCACCAGGAGCCGCACCGTCACCGTGGACGCCCGCACCGGCGCGGTCCAGTCCGTCTCCTCCGCCGCCCCGTGGCTGGAGGAGGGGGACCCCGCCCTGACCGCGGAGGAGGCCCAGGCCCGGGCCGAGGCCTTCCTGGCGGACTTCTGCGGCCCGCGGTGGGCCTCCCTGACCCTCTACGACAGCCAGGACGGCGCGGAGAGCCGCCGCCCCTGCCACACCTTTACCTATGTGCAGCAGTCCAGCGGCATCCCCTTCCCGGAGAACCGCTATACCATCTCCATCGACAGCAGGGACGGCTCCGTGTACCGCCTCAGCCAGGTCTACGACGACAGCGTGACCTTCGCCAGCCCGGAGGGCATTGTGGACGGGGCGGCCGCCCTGGCCGCCTGGGCGGGCACCTATGAGGCCAGGCTGGCCTACCGGCTGGTGCCCCGCCCCCTGGACGGCGGCGACCCTGCGGAGGCCCGCCTGCTGGCCCTGGGCATGACCCACTACTACGGCCTGCGGCTGACTTACGCCCTGGAGCGGGACACCTTCTGCCGGGGCGTGGACGCCGCCACCGGGGAGCCGGTCTGGGCGGAGGCGGAGCGCGGAGGCCTGACCTACACGGACCTGGAGGGCTCCTGGGCCAGGGCGGACGTGGAGAAGCTGACCGCCTACGGCGTGGGCTATGACGGCGGGCGCTTCCAGCCCGGCAAGAGCCTGACCCAGTGGGAGCTGGTGGCCCTGCTGGCCAGCCTGGAGGGCTGGCGGATCGACCCGGGCAGCGCCGACGCGGAGACGGTGGACGGGGCCTACTCCGCCGCCTACCGCATGGGGGCACTCGCCCGGGGCGAGCGGGACGAGGACAGACCCGTCACCCGGGGGGAGCTGGTGCGCTGTCTGCTGAACTGCGCCGGCTACGGCCCGGCCGCCCGGCTGCAGGGCATCTACACCTGCGCCTACTCCGACGCCGCCGCCATCCCCGCCGACGAGCTGGGCTACGCCGCCCTGGCCCAGGGCCTGGGCATGGTGGGGGACAGCTACAGCGGTACGCGCACCGCCACCCGCGGCGAGCTGGCCGCCATGCTCTGCCGCCTGCTGGAGCGGTAGCGGCGCGGCCGGCGGGGAGCCTCCCCAGAGCGACAAAAAGGGCCCCTGGCCACCCGTCGGGTGGCCAGGGGCCCTTTTGAATTTCGGAATATCTGCTTACCTGCCCTGGCCGGTGGGGATGCCGCACAGGTGGGTGGGCGCGGCGTCGTGGGCGCGGTCGGTGGCGTTGTAGGACCAGAAGCGCCAGCCGCCGGACAGGTTGGAGCAGCGGAAGCCATGCTGGCGGAGCATCCGGCAGGCCAGGTAGCTGCGCAGGCCGCTGAAGCAGTTGACATAGATCTTCTTGGACGGGTCCAGCTCGCCCAGGCGGTCCCGCAGCTCGTCCAGGGGGATGTGGACCGCGTCGGGGCGGATGAGGCCCTGCTTTTTCACCTCGGCGGGGGTGCGCACGTCCAGGAGAAGGACGGAGCCGTCGGCGGGCAGGGAGGCCACCTCGTCCCAGTGGTGCTGCTCCACCAGGCCGGAGCGCACGTCCTCGATCACATAGCCGGCCATGTTCACCGGGTCCTTGGCGGAGCCGTAGGGGGGCGCGTAGGCCAGATCCAGCTCGGTGAGCGCGGCGGCGGTGAGGCCGGCCCGAATGGCGGTGGACAGCACGTCCATCCGCTTGTCCACTCCGTCGAAGCCCACGATCTGGGCCCCCAGGATGCGGCCGGTGGCGGGGTCGTAGAGGGTCTTGATGGTCATGTTGTGGGCGCCGGGGTAGTAGGTGGCGTGGGAGGCGGAGTAGGTGACCACCTTGCCGTAGTCCACCCCGGCGGCCTTTGCCATCTTCTCGTTGAGGCCGGTGGAGGCGGCGGTCATGTCAAAGAGCTTGATGATGGAGGTGCCCTGGGCGCCGGTGAAGGTGCTGGGGATGCCGCAGATGTGGTCGGCGGCGATGCGGCCCTGCTTGTTGGCCGGGCCGGCCAGGGCGATGTGGCTCTTGGCGCCGGTGACGAAGTGGCGCACCTCCACCGCGTCGCCCACGGCGTAGATGTCGGGGTCGCTGGTGCGCATGTGGCCGTCCACGGCGATGGCCCCCTTGACGCCCAGGGCCAGGCCGGCCTTCTTGGCCAGTTCGGAATCGGGGGTCACACCGATGCCCATCAGCACCAGGTCCACGGGGAGGTCCTCCATGCCGGCGGCCTGGACGGACAGCCCCTCCCCGCCGGGGACGAAGCCGGTGACCTGGGCCCCCAGGCGCAGATCCAGCCCGCAGCCCCGCAGGTAGGCGTGGAGCTCCGCGGCCATGTCCTTGTCCAGGGGCAGGAGGATCTGGTCGTCCAGCTGGAAGAGGGTGGTGGCCACCCCGGCGTGGAGCAGGTTCTCCGCCGCCTCCAGGCCGATGAAGCCGCCGCCCACCACCGCCGCCCGGCGGACGTTGTGGGTGTCCAGGTACTCCCGGATGCGGAGGGTGTCCTCCACGGTGCGCAGGGTGAACACCCGGGGGTCGTCAATGCCGGGCAGGGGGGGCTTGACGGGCCGGGCGCCGGGGGAGAGGATCAGCTTGTCATAGTGCAGGGCGTAGGTGCTCCCGTCCGCCAGGCGGCGGACGTTGACCGTGTGGTTCTCCGGGTGGACGGCCAGGGCCTCCTGCTCCACCCGCACGTCAATGTTGAACCGGCGGCGGAAGCCCTCGGGGGTCTGGAGGGTCAGGTCCTCCCGGTCGGTGATCACCCCGCCCACGTAGTAGGGCAGGCCGCAGTTGGCGTAGGATACGTAGCCGCTGCGCTCCAGAACGATGATCTCCGCCTTCTCGTCCAGGCGGCGCAGGCGGGCCGCGGCGGTGGCCCCTCCGGCCACGCCGCCGATGATGACAACCTTCATAACAGATTCCTCCTTATCGTTCCAGCGGCCCGCGATAGCCCATCAGGCCGCCCAGGTCGGTGACGGCGTACCCGGCGTGCTCCAGCATCCGCCGGGCCTGGGCGCTGCGGGCCCCGCTGTGGCAGTAGACAAACAGGGGCGTCTCTGTGGGCGCCTGGATGGAGTCCAGCCGGTCCAGGGGCAGGTTCTCCGCCCCCGGGATGTGGCCGGAGCGGAACTCCTCCGGCGTACGCACATCCAGCAGGGCGGCCCCCGGCGTGCTCTTCCAGGCCTCCAGCCCCTCCGCCAGGCCGGGCCGGCGGGCAAACAGGTCAAACAGTCCCATGGCGCATCCTCCTTTTCCATGCGGATTCTCTCTTGTATCGTTCAGAGGATACCACAGTACAGGCCGGCCTTCCGTGACAAAATCACCCTGGGGCTTGTTTGAAAATTGGCGAGGTTCAAACAGGCCCCAGCTCCGCCGCCATGGCCTCCAGCCGGGGGAGGTCCAGCAGCTCCACGCCGCCCCGGCTCAACCTTACCAGCCCGTCGGCCTGGAAGTCCTTGAGCAGGCGGGTGACCACCTCCCGGGCGGAGCCCAGGTGCCTGGCCAGCCGGTCGTGGGTGAGGCGGAGGCTGGTGCTCTCCGCCAGGCGGCCCTCCTCCACCAGCAGGGCGGCCAGGCGGGCGTCCAGGCGTTTGCTCAGGAGCTGGTCCATCCGCCGCATGACCTCGGAGAACCGGTCGGCCATGAGCTCGTTGGTGAAGTTGGCCACCGCCGCGCTCTCCTCCATCAGGCCCTGGTACACCTCCGCCGGCAGGAAGAGGGCGTCCGTGTCCCGCTCCGCCTCCACCAGCACGTCGAACTGCACCCCACGCAGCACGCAGGAGGCGGAGAACAGGCACATGTCCCGGGGGAAGAGCCGGTAGAGGGTGAGCTCCCGCCCCTCGTCGGTGAGCATGTAGGCCCGCAGCTGCCCCTCCACCGGCAGGATCAGCCCGGCGCACTCCGTCCCGCCGCCGTACACCATGGCCCCCCGGTCGAAGTGCCGGAGCGCGGCGCTGTCCGCCAGCCGCCCCTGCTGCTCCGCCGTCAGCCTTCCCCAAAAGGGCAGGTAGTCCTGCAGCTTCATCCCACATCCTCCTCCAGCAGGTGAACAATCATCCGGGCCACCCCGTCCTCGTCGTTGGAGGCGGTCACCGCGTCGGCGGCGGCCCTGGCCTCGGGGGCGGCGTTGCCCATGGCCACCCCCAGCCCCGCGGCGCGGAGCATGGAGCAGTCGTTGCGCTCGTCCCCGAAGGCCGCGGCCCGCTCCGCGGGTATGCCCAGATATCCGCACAGAAATTCCAGGGCCGCCCCCTTGGTGGCGTCCCGGTGGGTGATCTCCACGTTGCCCGGCAGGGAGCAGGCCGCGGAGATGCCCGGGAACTCCGCCGGCAGGGCCTCCAGCGCCGCCCGCTGGACCGCCGGGTCCCGGAAGTAGCCCTGGATTTTCTGTACCGGCCTGCCCCGGCGGCGGAGGTAGCCGGGGAGATCCTCCATCGGCCGGCGGGAGGCCCGCACGATCTCCCGGGCCGCGGGGTCGGTGATCCACCGGTCCAGCTCCCCGTAGAACCGGGCCTCCATCCACCCTTGGCTGTCCTCCATGTAGCAGTCCAAAGTGCCGCCGTAATCCTGGAGCCGGGCCATGACCGCCGCGGCGGTGTCCACGTCCAGCTCGGCCCGGCGGAGGGCCCTGTCCTCCCGCCGGTCATAGACCAGGGCGCCGTTCATGAGCACGGCGTAGCGCAGATAGGGCAGCTCCCGCACCGCCAGGGGGATGCCGTTGAAAAACCGCCCGGTGGCGGGCACGAAGAGGAGGCCCGCCGCGTCCGCCCGGTCCAGGGCCGCGCGGGTGGCGGGGGAGAGGGATTTGTCCGTCCGGAGCAGGGTACCGTCCAGATCACAGAATAGGATACGCCAGTTCAAAGTCGCGGCCTCCCGTTCAAACTGCAGATGCTTCCCCTCCATGATACCATGCCGGGAGGGGAAAAGCCAGCCCCGACTTGCCCCGTACCTCGAAGGTTTTCCCCCGTACCGTTTGACAAGGGTGTGGGTGGCCATGCTATAATAGCGTCAAAGCAGCTATGATCCCCGTGGACTGGTACGGTCCGGTCCCGGCCTTCGGCCGGGACCGGAGACGGTGCCATATCCCGCAGGCGCCCTGCGCCTGCGGGAGAACAGGGCCCTGAGGAAGGGGCCGAGATGCGGCTGAGTTATACGGCGAGGTGAGCGTGTCCGATGCGAATGAGAAGAAAACCCAACCTGGTCCCCCGTATGGAGCGGTGCGCCCGGGTGCTGATTTCCAACCCGGAGGAGCGGCGGGGCCGCTGGCGGGAGCTGATGCCGGAGGCGGAGGCGGTCTGGCTGGAGCTGGGCTGCGGCAAGGGCCGCTTCACGGCGGAGATGGCGGAGCGGAATCCCCATATCTTCTATATTGCGGTGGAGCGGGTGCCGGACGCCATGGTGATCGCCATGGAGCGGGTGTGCGCCAAGGAGCTGTCCAACGTCTGCTTTGTGGACGGGGACGCGGCCCAGCTGCCCCTCTTCTTCGCGCCGGGGGAGGTGGGGCGCATCTACATCAACTTCTGCGACCCGTGGCCGGGCAACCGGCACGCCAAGCGGAGGCTGACCCATCCGGACTTTCTGCTCCGCTACCGGCAGGTGCTGGCCGAGGCGGGGGAGATCCACTTCAAGACCGACAACCGGGATCTGTTCGAGTGGTCCCTGTTCCAGTTCCCCCGGGCGGGATTTTCCCTGTCCCAGGTGACCCGGGACCTCCACGCCGGCGGCGTCCAGGGGGTAATGACCGATTATGAGGAGAAGTTTCACAATCTGGGCACCCCCATCAACCGCTGCGTGGCCGCGATGGGCCCCCTGCCGGAGCAGCCGCCCCTCTCCGGGGAGGCGTAAGCAAAAGCATCCGCCCCCGCCGGGAAGCACGGCGGGGGCGGATGCTGTCTGCGGGTTACAGGAGGGCCACCACCCGGTACATGAGCAGGTAGTGGAACAGGGAGCCCAGCAGGATAAAGACGTGGAAGATCTCGTGACAGCCGAAGCGGGGGTTGTCCCGGCCGGGCCACTTGACGGCGTAGAGCACGCCGCCCACGGTGTAGAGGATGCCGCCGCCCAGCGCCCAGAAGAAGCCGGCGGGGGGGAGCACCCGGAGCAGGGGCACCAGGGCCGCCAGGCACAGCCAGCCCATGAAGATATAGATGCCGGCGGTGAGCCACCGGGGGGAGGAGATCCAGGCGAGGGTGAGCACCAGGCCGGCCAGGGCCAGCCCCCAGATCACCCCCAGCAGGCCCCAGCCCCAGGCGCCGTCATTGCGCAGGGCCACCAGGCAGATGGGGGTATAGGTGCCGGCGATGAGAAAGTAGATGGAGGCGTGGTCGTACTTGCGCAGGGCAATGCGGCCCTTGACGGAGACGTTGCAGCAGTGGTAGAGGGTGCTGGCCGTATACAGGCCCACCATGCTCACGCCGTAAACCAGGAAGGAGACCACGTGCCACCCGCTGAGGGACAGGGCGGCGCAGCGCAGCAGCAGGAGAACGGTGCCGGCCAGGGCCAGCACGGCGCCCGCACCGTGGGTGATGGCCGACCAGGGCCGCAGCCCGTCATAGGGGTCCCGGTCCTTCTCCCGCACCCTGGCGGGGCGGGGGCGGGCCTGGACGGGGCGGGAGAAAGCCGCCCGCCGGCGCGGCAGGGCATGTTCCAGATTCATGGGATCACCCTCCTTTTCTATAGTATAGCACACACTCCGACATATAATCAATATAAATCTTAAATATAATTATTAAAACTATATTTGAGATCATGTGGAAATGGACTATGGCCAGCAGCTAGGGTGCCCCGCCGGGGACGGAACGATCCCCAAAGGGCGGCATACCCCGCCGCAGGGCTGTTTCTTTTTGTTATCATTTGCAGCCGAAGAAAGGGCGAAAATCGCGGAAAAAGTTCCGAAGTGCAAAAACACACAAAGAAAAAATTCTTAGGGCCGCAACGGGTTGGGGGGCTTCGACAAAAGTTCCTATTGACTAATCGGGTGAGAATCGGTTACAATACGGTTACAAAATAGAGAAGAAACCGTAACAGACTGTAACAGGAGGAACCTTTGCTATGAAGAAACGAGCCCTGAGCGCGCTGTTCAGCCTGGCCCTGTGCTTTACACTGGCGGGGCAGGCTGCGGCAGCCGAGAGCGGCGTCGACTTTATTGTGGATGGGACGGCCCTGACCGCTGAGGTATACAGCCGGGTGGAGAACGGCTCCACCTATGTCAACTACGTGCCCATTCTCTATGCGCTCTATCCGGACGCCACCGCCGTGTGGGCCAACGGCCGGGCGGAGATCACCGCCGACGGCCTGACCCTCTATATCAAGCCCGGCGTCCCGTATCTGGAGGCCAACGGCCGGTATCTGTATGTGCCGGACGGCATCTGGTGCGAGGGGAACAACGTGATGGTGCCGGTGCGCGCCCTCTGTCAGGCCCTGGGGGCCTCGGTGGAGTGGGACAGCGCCACCGGGGACATCCTGATCACCTCCGGCGGCAGCCCCATCACCTCCGGCGACGCCTATTACAACGCCGAGGATCTGTATTGGCTCTCCCGCATCATCTACGCCGAGAGCGGCAACCAGTCCCTGGAAGGGAAGATCGCCGTGGGCAACGTGGTGCTCAACCGGGTGGCCCACCCCCAGTTCCCCAACACCGTGTATGACGTGCTGTTCCAGCCCAACCAGTTCTACCCGGTGGGCAGCGGCGTGCTGGAGCGCACCCCCAGCGCGGAGAGTGTGATCGCCGCCAAGCTGTGCCTGGAGGGGGCCAACACCGCGGGCAACGCCCTCTACTTTGTCAACCCCACCATGTCCCCCGGCAGCTGGGCCTCCCGCAACCGGACCCTGGTGGCCACCATTGGGGCCCACGCCTTCTACGCCTGACCGGACCCCTCTCCCCCGCCCATTGGGCGGGGGATTTTTTTGTAAAAGAAAACCACCGGCGCTGCCGGTGGTTCCAAAAAGCTTTAGCTATGCGAAAAAAGTATCCTCCTTT